>NZ_JADPJR010000053.1:0-100000 GCF_023073535.1 Bradyrhizobium sp. 179
AGCGGCCGGTCCGTCGATAGGATGATCGAGCAACATCGTCGTCTCCAGGTTGAATGGATGCAACCTCAGTCTGGCCTCAGACTTGGTCGCTATCCACCCCCATGGAATCTTCGTCGCAAGAGCTCCTCGCAATGACAAGAGCGACTAGTCATTGAACAATGGCGGCGGCACGAACCCGCCGAACTCGCGCTCGATCAGCTCGGCGAGCTTCAGCGGCGTGCGATCCTCGAGGAAGGGCCCGATGATCTGCACGCCCACCGGCAGGCCGTCCTTCGACAGGCCGAGCGGAATGGCCGTTGCGGGCAAGCCGGTCAGTGTGGCGATGCCGGGCCAGGCAAGCTGGTCCGGATAGGCAAAGTCCTTGCCGTCGATATTGATCCGGCGCGTCTCCTGCTGCGGCGAATGATCATGCGGGTAGGCCGGTGTCGGCATGATCGGACAGATCACCGCATCGAATGTCCTGAACAATTGCCGCCATTGCGCGCGCAGCCCGGCGCGGGCGCCCTCGTCGAACACCCAGGCTTGATGCGTGCAGGTCATGCCGCGCAGCCGCTCGGCGGCAAGGCTCTTGTCCTCTGGCGAGAGCTGCGCCGCTCCGGCACGTGCGCCGGCGAGAATGTCCGGCGAAAAGAACGCGCCGAGAAAGCTCATCAGCATGCGCATGTAGAGGCGCGAGGCTTCCGTAAAATCGGGAAACAGCGGACTCTCGCGTGCGACGCTGGCGCCCATGCTCGCCAATTGGCCCGCCAGCTTGTCGATCGCGCCGCGAATGTCGGCATTCGCCGGCAGCAACGGGTGAGTGTCAATCACGAGCACACGGAAATCCTTCAGCGTGTGATGTCGCGCCTCCGGCAACGCAAGCCTGTATCCGATGCCGAGGTCCAGCGGATCCGGCCCTGCCATCACTTCCAGGAGCAGAGGCAGATCGGCCGCACTCCGCGCCATCGGACCGATCACCGCCATGTCGCGCTCCATCGGGATGGCGGGAAATGGCGGCGGCGTATGGCCGCGCGTCGGGCAGAGATTGTAGGTCGGCTTGTGCGCATAGACCCCGCAATGGAAGGCGGGCACCCGCAGCGAGCCGCCGATGTCGGAGCCGAGCGAGAGCGGTCCATAGCCGGCCGCCAGCGCCGCAGACGAGCCGCCCGATGAGCCGCCGGGCGTGCGGCCGAGATCGAAGGGATTGTTGGTGACGCCATAGATGTCGTTGTAGCTCTGCCAATCCCCCAAGCCGACGGGAACGTTGGTCTTGCCGAGGATGATGCCGCCGGCGTTTTTCACCCGGGTGATCGACAGTGCATCTTCCGCCGGCTTGAAATCCTTCTGCGGCGTCCAGCCCCATGTCGTGGGCAGGCCGGCGACGTTGAAGGATTCTTTCACCGTGACGGGCAGGCCCAGCAGGGGTTTTCGTTCGCCGCGCGCCAATGCGGCGTCCGCCTCGCGCGCCGCAACAAGCGCGCGATCAAAATCGCGCACGCAGATCGCGTTGATCTTGCCGTCGTGACGTTCGATGCGGTCGATCGCGTCCCGGGTGAGCTCGACCGCGGAGACCTTTTTGGTGGTCAACGCGCTCGACAGCTCGACTGCTGTCTTGAAACTCCATTGCGATTTGGCCAAGGCATGCTCCTGTGCATATTTCGGAGGATGATGCGCAGTTTGGCCCAATGCCGCAACGGCTGTTTGATCGCGGTTGACGCTGTCATGCCCGCCGTGGCGGGGCATGACAGCATCAGATAGGCTGAAAGGGTTGGCTGCCTTACAGCTGGCCGAGCAGCGTATCGCCGCCGGAGACCTCGACCTTGCCGGGCATAGCCTCGAGATTCAGCTTCTTCACCACGCCGTCCTCGACCAGCATCGAATAGCGCTTGGAGCGGATGCCAAGGCCGTTAGCCGAGGCGTCCAGCTCCATGCCGATCGCCTTGGTGAAATCGGCATTGCCGTCGGCGAGGAAGATGGCCTCGTCGCGCTGGTCGGTGTCGCGCTTCCAGGCGTTCATGACGAAGGCGTCGTTGACGGAAACGATGGCGATGGTGTCGACGCCCTTGTCCTTGATGGCGTAGGCGTTGAGGAAGATGCTCGGCAGATGCATCTTGTGGCAGGTGCCGGTATAGGCGCCGGGCACCGCGAACAGCGCCACCTTCTTGCCCTTGAAGATATCGTCGGTGGTCTTCACCTGCGGACCTTCCGCCGTCATCACACGGAATTTCGCCTCGGGCAGCTTGTCGCCAACTTGGATGGTCATCGTCAGTCTCCCTGAATATCGGTCCCGCCTTTTAGACCGAGGCGCGGGCCTGCACAATATTGCCGGCGGCGGAAGCGGCGAGGCCGCGGTCGTTCACCGTGATGTCATCAGCCTGCAAAACCGCCGCCGTCGAGGAAGGCCTGCTCTTCCTCAGTCGTGTCACGGCCGAGAAGGCGATTGCGGTGGGGGAAGCGGCCGAAACGCTGGATGATGTCGGCGTGCTCGCGAGCGTATTTCAGGTTCTCGGCATTGTCGGTGTTTTGAAACAGCGCAACGCAATGCAGCTGGTCACTCAGGTGCTCGGAATGCATGAAGGGCAGATAGAGGAATTCGAGCAGGATGGGATCGACCTTGCGATCTGTGCCCCTTTCGATGGCGCGGCGGGCAACATCGCGCGCCAGCGCATCGCTGGCAAAGGCTTGCGGCGTGCCGCGGAACATGTTGCGGGGGAACTGGTCGAGCACGATGACCAGCGCGAGCGCGCCCTCGTCGCTCGTCTCCCATGATGCGAGCTCACCGGCGGCCGCCTTCTGCCACAGGCCGAGAAAGCGGCGCCTGACCTCTGCGTCGAAAGCGTCGTTGCGCTCATACCAGCGCTCGCGGCCGGCCTCGCGCCAGAAGGCGAGAACGTCGGATGGCGTGATGTCGCCGACCTCCAGCATGAATGAAAGCGGCCTTACGCCGCCTCCGCCTTCTTCTCGTCGCGGAGCTGCCGGCGCAGGATCTTGCCGACATTGGTCTTCGGCAAGTCGGTGCGGAATTCGATGTGCTTGGGCACCTTGTAGCCGGTGAGCTGCTCGTGACAGAACTTGATCACGTCCTCGGCCGTGAGGTTGGGGTCTTTCTTGACCACGAAGGCCTTCACAGCTTCGCCCGATTTGGAATCGGGGATGCCGATCACGGCGCATTCGAGCACGCCCGGATGGGTCGCGATGACTTCCTCGATCTCGTTGGGATAGACGTTGAAGCCGGAGACCAGGATCATGTCCTTCTTGCGATCGACGATCTTGGTGTAGCCTTTCTCGTCCATCACGCCGATGTCGCCGGTGCGGAAAAATCCGTCAGCGGTCATCACCTTGGCAGTCTCCTCCGGCTTGTTCCAATAGCCCGACATCACCTGCGGACC
This sequence comes from Bradyrhizobium sp. 179, assembly GCF_023073535.1. NCBI lineage: Bacteria > Pseudomonadati > Pseudomonadota > Alphaproteobacteria > Hyphomicrobiales > Nitrobacteraceae > Bradyrhizobium > Bradyrhizobium sp. 179. The sequence continues at coordinate 3,369 of NZ_JADPJR010000053.1, forward strand.
CTTGGCGCAGATTTCGCCGGGCTGGCCGAGCGGGACCTCGTTGCCATCGTCGTCGCGGATCGAGATCCAGGTCGAAGGCACGGGGATGCCGATCGTGCCCGAGAACTCCGTTGCCGTCGCCGGGTTGCAGGTCAGCGTCGGCGAGGTCTCCGACAGGCCGTAGCCTTCGGCGATGAAGCAGCCGGTGATCGCCTTCCACTGCTCCGCGACGGGGCGCTGCACCGCCATGCCGCCGCCGTTGGAGATCTTCAGCTTGGAGAAGTCGAGCTTCTTGAAGTCGGGATGATGCATCAGGCCGTTGTAGAGCGTGTTCACGGCCGGGAAGCTGTTGACCTGGTATTTCGCCAGCTCCTTGACGAAACCGGCGATGTCGCGCGGATTGGGGATCAACAGATTGCAGCCACCGGCGCGCACCGCGAGCAGGTAGCAGGCCGTCAACGCGAAGATGTGATAGAGCGGCAGTGCACAGACGATCATGAGCTGATCGACATGCGGCGGCGCGGCGAGTGCCGGCTGGAGCCAGGCGTCGTTCTGCAAGACGTTGGCGACGATGTTGCGGTGGAGCAGGGTGGCGCCCTTGGAGACGCCGGTGGTGCCGCCGGTATATTGCAGGAAGGCGACGTCGCCCGGCGAGAGTTTTGGCTTGCTGAAGGTCATGCCGCGGCCGGCGGAGAGCGCGTCGTTGAAGGACACTGCGCCCGGCAGCGACCAGGCCGGTACCATTTTCTTGAGGCGGCGGACCACGAGATTGACGATCACGCCCTTGAAACCGAGCAGGTCGCCCATGCTGGCGACGATGACGTGCTTGACCTGTGTCTTCGCGATCACCTGCTCGACCGTGTGGGCGAAATTCTCCAGCACGATAATGGCCTCGGCGCCGGAATCCTTGAGCTGATGCTCGAGCTCGCGCGGAGTATAGAGCGGATTGACGTTGACCACCGCGAAACCGGCGCGCAGCACGGCGGCGGTCGCGACCGGATATTGCAGTACGTTCGGCATCATGAGGGCGACCCGCGCGCCGCGCTGCAGCCCGCGGCCCTGCAAATAGGCGGCGAGCGCGACCGACATCTGGTCGAGGTCGCGATAGGTGATCGACTTGTCCATGCAAATGAACGCCTTGCGGTCGGCGAACCTGGTGAAGCTCTCCTCCAGCAGGTCGACCAGCGATGCGTATTGCGTCGGCTCGATGTCGGCGGGCACGCCGGGCGGATATTGCTTGAGCCAGATGCGCTCCATGGAAACTCCCCTCATCTAACTGAGCCCGTTGTGTCTCGGGCTTGCCTCATTGCCGTCAGTATCGAGCCTGCCGGAACGGGTGGCAAGCCGTCGAGGCTTATTGCAAAGGTCGGGGAGTAGCTATCGGAATCATCACTGAGCGCGCTGCCGCAGGTGCGAAGTGCGGGCGCGGTCCAGCCCCGAGGGGCCGTTAACTGTTGTTGGCCGGCTTGGTGGCGGCAGGCTTGGTGGCGGCCTTGGGCTTGGCGGGCTTCGGAGCCTGATCGCCGCTTGGCGCCGGTTTCTCGGCGGGTTTCGCCGCCGCATCGTGCTTGGCCGCGGCATGCTTGGTCCCGGCCGGCTTGGCTGCGGCCTTGGTGTCGCTTTTGGTATCGCTCTTGGCGTCAGGCTTGGCAGCCGGCTTCGCCGCCGCCGTCTTGGATTCCTTGCCCGCGTCCTTATTCCCGTCCTTCGGCTTGTCGGCGGCGTCAGGCTTCTTGGCGACGCGCGACTTCTTGCCACGCGGCTTCGCCACCGTCTGTTGGTCGGCATCGGCCGCGACGGCGGCGATCAGCGCCGTGCCGGTGCGAGTCGGGCCGGTATAGACCAGCACGGGCTCCGTGGCCGCCGGAGCAGAGGCTATCAACTCGGAGGCCTTGATCAGGGGCGGCTGAAGGCCGGCCGTGAAGAAGGTGACCTGGGCTTCGCCGCCGGTGGCCGATGCCGATCCGGTCGCCCCGCCATTGGCCGCGATCAACGCATCGTCGTCGTCGCTGGCCGGCCGCTTGCGGTTGGGCCCGCACATCTCGTCGCGCAGGTTCGGCGGCGAGGCGTCGACCGGCACGAGATTGTCGACGGTGCCGAGCGAGGGTCGCAGCCAGGTGAGATTGTCTTGAGCGAAGCCGCGCTCGAGCAACTGCGCCGCCTTCACCGCGCGCGCGGTGCCGGAATTGGCGCCCAGCACCACCGCGATCAGCCGGCGACCGTTGCGCGTGGCCGATGCCACGAGATTGTAGCCGGAGGCGCAGATGAAGCCGGTCTTGAAACCGTCGGCGCCGGGATAGCGGCCGATCAGCTTGTTGAAATTGCCGGTGATGCGCTTGCCGAAGCGGATCGCCGGGATGTGCACGAAGTACTCGTATTCCGGCAGGTCGCGCAGGAACGCGCGCGCCAGGATTCCGAGATCGCGCGCGGAGGTGATCTGGCCGTCGGCGGGCAGGCCGTTCGGATTGACGTAGCTCGTCTGCGTCATGCCGAGCTTCTTCGCGGTGTCGTTCATCATCGCGGAGAAGCCGTCGATCGATCCGCCGACGCCTTCGGCAAGCACCACGGCCATGTCATTCGCCGACTTGACCATCATCATCTTCAGCGCGTTGTCGACGGTGAGCTGCGTTCCCGGGCGGAAGCCCATCTTCGATGGCGACTGCGATGCTGCCGTCGGCGACACCGTGAGCAGCGTGTCGAGCGTGAGCCTGCCGTCCTTGACCGCCTTCAGCGTCACATAGGCGGTCATGATCTTGGTGACGGACGCGGGGTACCATGGAATGGTCGCATTATCGGCCTGCAGCACCTTGCCGCTGTCGGCCTCGATCAGCAGCAGCGCTTCGGCACTCGCCGCGCGCGGGGCGAGCAATGCGGCGCATGCGAGGCTCGCAGCGAACAGGTTGAACAGCGACTTGCGAAGCAGCGGGCGAAGGGCGTGCACTATCCGATTCCGGTCCTTGGAGACCCGCCGGTTCCGGGCGGTTCTCGTGATCTGATGTTCGGTTTTGAAATCCAGCGCCGCCGCTTGCGGCGTCGCAAACCTATACCGGCTGATGCCTCGAGAATAGGGGGACCGGTGCGGTATTCCGCAATGAAGTAGGCCGAATTTCGACGGTCCTATGGGGACTTGCTACGGGGATTTGACCGCAGTCGCGGCAGTCTCCGCCGCCGTCACGCTGGCCCGTGCGTTTTCCTGAACCATGAACTGGGCCCTGGCGAGCTCGGCGAAATGGCCGCCTTTGGCCACGAGTTCATCGAAAGTTCCGCTTTCGATCACCCGGCCGGCCTCGAACACCAGGATCCGCGTGGCGTTGCGGATGGTTGAGAGGCGGTGGGCGATCACGAAGGTGGTCCTGCCCTTCATCACTTCGTCGAGAGCGGTATTCACCTTGGCCTCGGTAACGGCGTCGAGCGCGCTGGTCGCCTCGTCCAGGATCAGGATCGGCGGATCTTTCAGCAGCGCGCGGGCGATCGACAGCCGCTGCCGCTCGCCGCCGGAGAGCATGCGGCCGCGTTCGCCGGCATTGGTCTCGAAGCCGCCGCTGCGCTCGATGAAGTCGAGCGCCTGCGCGCGCTCGGCCGCCTTGCGCATCTCGTCTTCGGTCGCATCCGGCTTGCCGACCAGCAGATTCTCCGCAATCGAGCGATTGAACAGCAGCGCCTCCTGGAACACCACGCCGATGTTCCGCCGCAGCGATGTCAGCGTGATCCCGCGTACATCCATGCCGTCGATCCGGATGAAGCCGGATTGCGGGTCGAAGGCACGGTGCAAGAGCGCGATCGCGGTCGACTTGCCGGCGCCGGTCGGACCGACCAGCGCGATGGTCTGGCCGGGCAGCGCCGTGAACGAGAGGTCCTCGACCGCCGGGCGCTTGCCGTCGTAGGAGAAGGTGACGTCGTTGAACTCGACGAGGCCGGAGAGCCTGCCGGCATCGATCGCGTCGGGGCGGTCGTGCACGGCGGGTACGGCATCGAGCACATTGAAGAATTCTCGCAGTCGTGGCGCCTCCATGAACACGCTGTTGATGAAGCTCACGACCTGTTCGAGCCTCTGGATCAGCATCGTCGCGAAACTCACGAACATCACGATCTCGCCGACGGAGGTCAGCCCCCGGTCGTGCAGCGCGATACCTATGGTGAAGATCGTGAGCACCGTGATGGTGGTCGAGGCGCGCGTGATGACGGTGACGAGCGCCCACCATGACAGCACCGGCATCTGCGCGGCCAGCAGCTCGTCGGCGACGGAGCGCAGCCCTTTGACCTCGGATTCGACGCGGACAAAGCTCTGCACCAGCGCGACGTTGCCGAGCGCATCGGAGGCGCGCGCAGACAGCTCGCTGTAGTGTTCCTCGACCTCCATCTGCATCCCGAAGGTCTTGCGCACCACGAAGGTCGTCAGCGCGGTGAAGACAATGCAGAGCACGAACAGCAGGATCGCGAGCCGCCAGTTCAGGTAGAGCGACAGCGGCAGCAGCACCACGACCGAGAGGATCGCAGCAAAATGCTCGCGGAAGAAGCCGAGCCATAGCCGCCACAGCGCGTCAGTGCCGTTGAGCATCACCTTCATCAGCCGGCCCGAATGGGTGCCGGAGTGGAAGGTCAGCGGCAGTTGCAGGATGTGCTCGAAATAATCGGTCAGCACCGCCTGGCGCTGGCGGTGCGAGAGCCGATCGGCCTGCAAGGCCACGAGCGCGCTGCATGCGATGGTGAACAGCCCGAACACGACCCAGGCGGCCAGGAACGGCCAGGCCGAGTTCGAGCCGGCCACCGACTTGCCCGAGAGCACGTCGATGATCCGGCCGAACAGCACGGGCTCGGCGAATTGCGAGCCCGCCAGCAGCAGATTGGCAATCGCGAGCAGCCAGCCCAGCCGCGCTTCCTTGCCGAGCAACTCGAGAACGCGGGTGTAGAGACGGAGGATGGACATGCGGGCGAGGAACTCGGCGAAGACGGACTTCGTATTCTAAGCAGGGATGCCCGCGAGATACAGCGGAAGCTTTCAGTTTTGCTCAGTTGATCACCCGGCCGGCCAGCGGCGGCAGGAATTGGTCGTCGAAGATCTCGGCCGCCGCCGGTCGATTGCGGAATTTGAAGTCCTGCGCGACCTGGCCGATCGAGCGCTCGAGGCGCGCCGGGTCGACGCCGCCGAGGCCGTTGCGCCTGACCTCGTCGGTCAGGATGTTGTCGGCGAGGGCGGTGCGCAGGCGCTCCAGCTCCAGGTTGCGGTCGCCATCCTCGATGCGACTGGCGGCCTCCTCCGCCGCGCGCCCCGGCTCCATGACGGTTGCGTTGACGCCCGCGATCAAGGCGCGGACGAAGCCCTTCACGGCATCCGGCTTTGCTGCGGCGAAGGCGGGATTGACCACCACGGCAAAGCCGTAGGCTTCGCAGCCGTAATCTGCATAGCGCAGCACGACGAGATCGGCTGCGGGCACGCCGCGGTCGCGCAGGTTCACGGCCGACAGGTAACTGAAGCCGGCGACCGCATCGACCTGGCCCGCGGAGAGGATCGGCTCGCGCACCGCCGCGCTGATCTTGTGGAATTTGACCCGCGATGCATTGATGCCGTTCTGCTGCGCCAGTGCCGGCCACAGCCGCATCGACAGGTCGCTGTCGGCGACGCCGACGGTCTTGCCGTCGAGATCGGACAGGAGGTGGATGCCGCGGCTCTTGCGCGCGACGATCGCATAGGGCGCGCGGTTGAACAGCACGAACACGGCCTTGATCGGGGCCGCATGGTCCTTGTCGCGAAAGCGGATCAGCTCGTTGATGTCGACGAGCGCGAGCTCGCTGTCGCCTTTGGCGAGGCGCGCGAGGGCTTCCGACGACCCGGCTGCGGTGTTGAAGGACACGCTGAGATGCTCGGCGCCGAACCTGCCGTCCTTTGCGGCCAGGAAGAACGGCGCCATGCTCGCGTCCAATGGACGATCGAAGGTGAAGTGAATTGCAACGGATGGGACTGCGGTCTCGGCCACGCTCACATCGCGTGCAATCAGCGTCGCAAGCGAAATCGAAAGAGCCAGCAGGCAACGAAGAGCAATCGTCTTGAATTCCGACATCAGTTGCGCTGGTCCGGCATTGTTATGGTTCGTGACGCTCGCAGCGCCGGCTGGCGATCAGTCTTTCCGCGCCAACATGAACGGCGGATGAGCGGCGATTGCGGCATCGTTACGCAACCCCATTCAGCTTGTGTTGGGGTTGGGGAACCCAACTTAGGTTATGCGGGTTTGAGAGGCATGAGCCTGTCCGCAGGCGTCCATTCCAGGTCCCAAAGGAGGGCCCAAGATATGATTGAGCGATTCTCCACGTTTGCGGGCCGAAAGGCCGTTCTTGCCACCGCGACGGCGCTGGCGCTGACCGCGATTGCTCCGACCGCTTCATACGCCGGCGGCCGCCACTGGCATGGCGGCGGAGGCGGCGCGGCCGCAGCTGCAGCTTTGGCCGCCATCGGCACAGGTCTCGCCATTGCCGCCACCCGTGATGTCTATGCCTATGACTACGGTCCGGGTTATGGCTATTACGGCGGGCCAGTCTATTACGGCCGCCCTGCTTACGGTCCCTATTATGGTCCGGGCCCCAACTACCAATATCAGCGCTATGGCGGGACGGCTCCGTCCGAGTTCTGCGGCCAAGGCTATTACACCAACTGCTACTAGCCGCCGGACGCCGTGCGTAACCCTGACAGGCCGTCGCGCTTGCTGTGCCGGCCTGTCGTTGCTTTTATTGCCGGGCGTTAACGCGCTCGCCATTGCTTTAGAGTAGTTTGAGTACATGAGTGATTCGCTTGAGCGGCTATATCTGGCTGTGCTCGCGGCCAGAGATCTTGATCCGGCAACATCGCGCACGGCCCGGCTGTTTCAGCGCGGCCCTTCCAAAATGGCGAAGAAACTGGCCGAAGAGGCCATCGAGGTCGTGATCGACGCGGTCAATGGCGATAGCGAGGCCGTGATCCGGGAGAGCGCCGATCTGCTCTACAATCTTACCGTGCTGTGGGCGTCGGCCGGGGTGCGTCCCGAGGACGTCTGGCGGGAGATGACGCGGCGTGAAGACATGCTCGGCATTGCCGAGAAGCTGCCGAAATCAGCGGTGAAATTGCCCAAAGTTGCGTCACCGCGCATTGCCTCAAGGCGGCCAATTGTCGCGCTCGAGGGCCGTGCCGCACGCAAGCGCCATTAAAGCGCGGCGAAAACGTCACAAAACTCGCGATGGACAAATCCGTCCCATGGTGCTTCATCGCGGCGCCATGCTGAAACGTATCTACGACTGGTGCATCGACGCCGCCCACAAGCCCTACGCGCTCTGGATCATGGGAGCCGTGTCCTTCGCCGAAAGCTCGTTTTTTCCGGTCCCGCCCGATGTGATGCTGATCCCGATGTCGCTGGCGCGCCCGCAGCGCGCCTGGGTCTATGCGGCGATCTGCACCGCGACCTCGGTGCTCGGCGGCATCGTCGGCTACGCCATCGGCGCGCTGCTGTTCGACTCGGTCGGCCAATGGCTGATCCAGGTCTATGGCCTCGGCGGCAAGGTCGATGCCTTCCGCGCCTCCTATGCGGAATGGGGTGCGATCATCATCCTGCTCAAGGGGCTGACGCCGATCCCCTACAAGCTCGTCACCATCACCTCGGGCTTTGCCGGCTACAACATCGTCCTGTTCATCTTGTGCTCGATCGTCGCGCGGGGCGGGCGCTTCTTCGTCGTCGCGATCCTGCTCAACCGCTACGGCGATTGGATCCGGATCAGGATCGAGAAGCATCTCGGATTGTGGGTCGCGATCGGCGCGATCGTGCTGGTGCTCGGCTTCGTCGTCGCTATCAAGTTGATCTAAGGGTGCGGCGGCTTTGCCACCGGGCCGGCTTCGGCTACGGTTGCCGTCATGATGGGTCGATCCGGCAATCCGGTCCTGCGGCTGGGGACGCTGATATTCGTCGTGCCTTGGCTCCTGCTTGGTGCCGCCACGCCGGCGTGGACGCAAGCTGCGCCCGCGCTCGGCCTCCAGGAGCAGGGGACGCAGGCCGCGCCGCCGCCGTCGACGCCCGCTCCTTCGGCGCCGCCGGCGCGCGAGGAAAATCCCGGGCTGATCAACGAAATGGGCAAGCTGTTCGACAAGCTGCCCTCGATCCTGCCGCCGATCAAAAGCCCGGGCGAGACCATGAACGATTTGTCGCGACTGACGAAACCGTCCACCATGGTCTCGGGGCGCGTGGCCTGTCCGGCCTCCGCGAACGGCGCGCCCGACTGCAAGCAGGCTGCCGACCAGCTCTGCCAGAGCAAGGGCTATAAGAAAGGCAAGAGCCTGAACGCCGATTCCGCCGAGAAATGCTCGGCCAAGGTCCTGATTCCGGGCCGGCAACGCAAGCCGGACGATTGCCGCACCGATACTTTCGTGACCAGCGCGCTATGCCAGAACTGACGTGATCGACGTTGCGCGCATGCAACAAGGAGCGCCTATGAGCCGCACGGAGCAGGACTTCCTCGGGCAGCGTGACATCGCCGACGACATTTATTACGGCGTCCAGACCATCCGCGGGAAGGAGAACTTCCACATCACCGGCATTCCGATGAACCAGGAGCCTTACTTCGTGAAGGCGCTTGGTTACGTGAAGAAGGCGGCCGCCATGGCCAATCGCGATCTCGGCGCGATCGACGCCAAGGTTGCGGACGCGATCATCCTGGGCTGCGACCGCGTGATTGCCGGCGACATGATGGACCAGTTCGTCACCGACTTCATCCAGGGCGGTGCTGGCACATCGACCAACATGAACGCCAATGAGGTGATCGCCAACCTCGCGCTGGAATCACTTGGCTTTGCGAAGGGCGATTACCAGCACGTCAGCCCCAACGATCACGTCAATTACGGCCAGTCCACCAACGACACCTATCCGACCGCCTTTCGCCTGGCGCTGATCCTGCGGCTCGAGAGCTACATGACGGCGTTGCGCCAGCTCCAGGAAGCTTTCTTCGCCAAGGGCCGCGAATTCGACCGTGTGCTGAAAATGGGCCGCACGCATCTTCAGGACGCGGTGCCGATGTCGCTGGGGGCCGAATTCCGGGGATGGGGCACCACGATCGGCGAGGAGGTCGATCGCATCTCCGAGGCCCGTGCGCTGCTGCGCGAGATCAATCTCGGCGCCACTGCGATCGGCACCTCCGTCACCGCCGCCGTCGGCTATCCCAAGCTCGCGGTCCGGCACCTGAGCGCGCTGACCGGCGTCGAGTTTGTTCTCGCCGGCGATCTCGTCGAGGCGACCTCCGACACCGGCGCCTATGTGCAGCTCTCGGGCGTCCTCAAGCGCACCGCCAGCAAGCTGACGAAGATCTGCAACGACATCCGCCTGCTCGCCTCCGGTCCGCGCGCGGGCTTCAACGAGATCAACCTGCCGCAGCTTCAGCCGGGCTCTTCGATCATGCCTGGCAAGGTCAATCCCGTCATCCCCGAGGTGGTCAACCAGACCAGCTTCCTGGTCATCGGTCTCGACACCACCGTGACGCTGGCCGCAAGCGCCGGCCAGCTCCAGCTCAACGTGATGGAGCCGGTGATCTCGTTTGCGCTGTTCTTCTCGATCCGCACCATGGAGCGCGCGGTCAACAGCCTGCGCGAAAATTGCGTCGTCGGCATCACTGCCAACGAGGAGCACACCCGCAACATGGTGCTGAACTCGCTCGGTATCGTCACGGTGCTGAAGCCCCTGCTCGGCTACAAGCAATGCGCCGAGATCGCACGCGAGGGCTACAAGAGCGGCAAGTCGCTGCACCAGATCGTGGTGATCGAGCGCAGGCTGCTGACGCAGGAGAAATGGGACGAGATGTTCTCGTTCGAGCGGCTGATCAATCCGGATTTGATTTCGTAGCTGTCGGCCATCCGCAGCTCTCGCCTGCATTTTGAGGAGCCTTTGCGACGAAGCTCCGCGGCGCTCGCACTGACTTAGGCGCGAATTCCGCGCCTTGGAATTGCGGTAATGGCATTCGCCACGGCGCCAAAACGCAATACTTGACAGTGGAAAGATTGCCTTGTTGGTATAATCCCAACCGTGTGACCGCCAAGAGAGGACCGTTCCGCAATGTCCATGCCTGCCTTGTTCAAGGGGCGCCTGTCGATCCCGGTGATCGGTTCGCCGCTGTTCATCATCTCGGTGCCCGATCTCGTGATCGCGCAGTGCAAGGCGGGTGTGGTCGGCTCGTTTCCGGCGCTGAACGCGCGGCCGCCGGAATTGCTCGATGAATGGCTGGCGCGGATCACCGAGGAACTCGCGGCCTATGACCGCGCGCATCCCGACAAGCCGTCGGCGCCGTTCGCAGTTAACCAGATCGTGCACAAGTCGAACAACCGGCTCGATCACGACATGCAGCTCTGCGCCAAGTACAAGGTGCCGATGATTATCTCCTCGCTCGGCGCGCGCGAGGAGCTGAACCAGGCCGTGCACGGCTGGGGCGGCATCGTCTTCCACGACGTGATCAACCAGAAATTCGCGCACAAGGCGATCGAGAAGGGCGCCGACGGCCTCATCCTGGTCGCGGCCGGCGCCGGCGGCCATGCCGGCACCATCTCGCCGCTGGCTTTCGTCGCCGAGACGCGAAAGTGGTTCGACGGGCCGATCGCGCTGTCGGGCGCGATCGGCAACGGCAAGGCGATCCGCGCCGCGCGCATCCTCGGTGCAGATTTCGCCTATATCGGCTCGGCCTTTATTGCGACCAAGGAAGCCAACGCCGTCGACAAGTACAAGGAGATGATCGCCGGCTCGAGCGCCGACGACATCGTCTATTCCAACCTGTTCACCGGGGTGCACGGCAATTATCTGAAACCCTCGATCCTCGCCGCCGGAATGGATCCGGACAGCCTGCCGACCTCCGATCCCTCCAAGATGAACTTCGGCACCGACGCCTCCGGCGAACGCGCCAAGCCGAAGGCCTGGAAGGAGATCTGGGGCTCGGGCCAGGGCATCGGCAGCGTCGAGGGCATCGTGCCCGCCGCCGAAATGATCGCGCGCTTCAAGAAGGAATACGACGAAGCGATCGATCCGCCGTTGTAATCGCGCCGAGCTCGAGTGCAGCATGCCTCCCATCTACCGCGTCGACGGCAACAGCGTCGTCACCAGCCCGGACGCCGCCGGACCCTGGGACCGTCGCATGCAGCACGGCTCGGCGCCGGCATCGCTGGTGACGTGGGCGGCCGAGCGCATTCCGACGCCTGTTCCGATGGACATCGCGCGCGTCACGATCGATCTGATGCGTCCGGTGCCGGTCGCGCCGCTCACGATTGCGACCGAAGTTTTGCGCGAGGGCCGCAAGATCCAGCTCTGCGGGATCAAGCTGCTCGCCGACGGCGTGCAGGTTGTCGGCGCCACCGTGCTCAAGATCAGGCGACAGACCCTGAGCCTGCCCGATGACGTCAAGGAGCTGCCGGTCACGTTGCCATCGCCGGAGGACTCCCTAGTCGAGGACGGTCATGCCGCCACCAGCCCGTTCGTGCGAGCGGTCTCCATGCGTGCGGCACGCGGCCGGTTCGGCCAGGCCGGCGCCGGCGCGATCTGGTTTCGTGTCGATCATCCCCTGATCGCGGGCGAGGAAGTCTCACAGGCGATGCGAGCCGTGGTCGCCGCCGACTTCTCCAACGGCACCGCCTCGACGCTCGACTTCCGCGCCTGGACCTACATCAACGCCGATCTCACCGTGAGCTTGTCGCGGCAGCCGGTGGGCGAGTGGATCCTGCTCGATGGCGAGTCCTGGATCGGCCCAGGAGGCGCGGGGTTGGCAATGTCGCGGCTGGCGGACCGGCAAGGCTATTTCGGCCGGGCGGTGCAGAGCCTGGTGATCGACAAGCGGTGAGGGGGCAAGCCCGCGCCTCAGCTCCGCTGTCATGCTCCGCGAAGGCGGGGCCGGTGCGTCGCATCTCACCCCACCAACCGGTCGCGCCCGCTCCAGAAGCCGGCGCGCAGCACCTTCTTGTCGACCTTGCCGACGCCGGTCATCGGCAGCTGCTTGACGAACTGGATCTGCTTGGGCGCGTGCGCCGAGCCCTTGCGCGTCTTCACCAGGTTGATCAGCTCGTCCGGATCGGGCCTTGCACCCTCGCGCGGCACGACGATGGCGGTGACGGCCTCGCCCCATTTCTCGTCGGGAATGCCGACGACCGCAACCATGGCGACGTCGGCATGCTGCGACAGCACGTCTTCGACCTCGCGCGGGAAGATGTTGAAGCCGCCGGAGACGATCATGTCCTTCTTGCGGTCGAGGATGAACATGTAGCCGCGCTCGTCCATGCGCGCGATGTCGCCGGTGTGGACCCAGCCGTTCTTCAGCGTCTCGGCGGTGATGTCCGGCCGCTTCCAGTACTCCGCCATCACGTGCGGCGCGCGCACGCAGATCTCGCCCGGCTCGCCCGTCTTCACCTCCTGGTCGTTGTCGTCGAGGATCTTGACCTCGCAGGCCGCGATCGGGAAGCCACAGGACAGGAACAGCTCCGGTGTCTTGGGATCGTGATCCGCCTTGCGCAGCACCGAGACGGGATAGCATTCGGTCTGCCCGTAAAGCTGCGAGAACACCGGCCCGATGCGCTCGATGCCCTCGACCAGCCGGCTCGGCGACATCGCGGAGGCGCCATAAAGCACCAGCTCGAGCGAAGACAGATCGGTCCTGCCGAGCGCGGGATGATCGAGCAGCACATAGATCATGGTCGGCACGAGCAGCGTGAAGTTGATGCGCTCGCGCGCAATCGTCGCCAGCACGGCCTCGGGATCGAAACTCTTGAGCATGTGCACGGTGCCACCGCGCATCAAGGTCGGCAGCACCTTCGTGCCCGCGACATGGCTGATCGGCGCGACCGTGAGATAGCGCGCGGCGTCGGGGATCTCGAAGTCGGCGAGGATCGCGCCGGCAGCTCCGGCGTTCTCGCGGTGATAGCGCAGCGCACCCTTGGATTTACCGGTCGTGCCGCCGGTGTAGTTCAGCGTGGCGAGATCGTCGGGCCGGGCGAGGCACAGCGCGCTGGCGTGGCCCTCGATCTCGATCGCCCGCAAGAGGTCGACGCCGTAGTCCGCGGGTCCCATGGTGAAGACCGCTTTGAGCCGGCCGGCCTTCGCGGCGAGTTCGCCGCCGCGATTGCGGAAGGCGGCCGCATCGACCACCAGCATCTCGGCCTCGGAATCCTCGAGCTGAAACAGCTGGTCGTCCAGCGATCCCAGAGGATGCAGCCAGGTGATGCAGAGCTGCGCCAATTGCGCAGCAACGCCCGCGCACCAGCTGTCGGCGCGGTTGGCGGTGAGGAAGGCGACGCGCGCGCCGGGCTGCAATCCAAGCCGCATGAACACGGCCTGCATGCGTCCGATCAGGTCGATGGTGCCCTGATAGCTCAGCGATCCCTCAGGCCAGGCGAAGGCGGTGCGGTCGGGATAGCGCGACAGTGCCCGTAGGGTCTGCGCACAAGCCGGGGACGATGCGTGGAGCGGATCGGACATATGTTTCCTGTTTCCTCGTTGCTTTGTGACGTGCCAATGTTGCTGATGACGCTAGCACAGCGAATGCGGGATGGAACGACAAAGCCCGCGCAGGGAGGCATGCATGCCGTCGGATCGACTGCAACGTTTCCGCGATCGTCTCGCTCTGCCGCTGATCGCGGCGCCGATGTTCCTGGTGTCGGGGGTCGAGCTGATGGTCGCGGCCTGCCGCAACGGCGTGATCGGCAGCTTTCCCAGCGCGAATTGCCGTAGCCCGGAACAGCTCGACGAATGGCTCACCGCGATCGAAACCAGGTTACGGCAGCACGAAGAGCAAACCGGGCGCAAGGCGGCGCCGCTTTGCCCGAATCTGATCGTGCACCGTTCCAACGCGCGGCTGGAGCAGGATATCGCCGTACTGCTGCGGCACAGGCCGGAGATCGTGATCACCTCGGTCGGCTCGCCCGCACAGGTCGCAAAGCCGCTGCATGACGCCGGCGCATTGGTGTTGGCGGATGTCGCCGCGATCCGCCACGCCGAGCGTGCAGCGGAAGCCGGTGTGGACGGGCTGGTGCTGCTCACGGCAGGCGCCGGCGGGCAGACCGGCTGGCTCAACCCGTTCGCCTTTGTCCGCGCGGTGCGCGCATTCTACGACGGCATCATCGTGCTTGCGGGCGGCGTCAGCGACGGCCGCGCGCTGCATGCCGCCGAAGTGCTCGGCTGCGATCTCGCCTACATGGGCACGAAGTTCATCGCGACGCGCGAGAGCATGGCGGATGACCGCCACAAGCGGATGCTGGTCGAGAGCAGCGCCGACGACGTCCTGCTCACCACCGCATTCACGGGACTGCAGACCAGCATGCTGAGGCCGTCGATCGTGGCCGCAGGTCTCGATCCCGACGACCTGCCGGCGCACGGCGCGATCGACATCGCCAAGGACATCGACGTCGCCGCGCGCGAGAACCGGCCAAAACGCTGGCGCGACATCTGGAGTGGTGGGCACTCGACGTCGGGCGTGACCGACGTGGTGGCGGTGGGCGATCTCGTTACGCAGACGCGCGCGGAATATCGGGAGGCCGGCGGGCGGTAGTCCCCGTACAAATCCGGAGAAATAGAGAGGCGCCGGCTCCCGATCACGGTTAATCCCGCGCTCTTCCGTCCCGCTCACTTAACGGCAGATTAACCATCGCCCGCCAAGAATCCGCTCACGGCCGCCAATCAGGACCGAAAGGGACAGGCGATGGACTTCAACTATCTCAACGGCAAGACAGCCGCGACGCTGGACGAAATCCGCGTTCGCGTGGCCCACGCGCTGGCTCGCCACCCGTTGTGCCGCAACGTCCGCTTCGACATCGTCAGCGTCCCCCGCACCCGCCGGGGCGGCAACTGGACCGTGACGCTGCAATCGGTTGAGCCGCGCGCGGTCTGGGAGGCCTCCGAGATCGTGGCCGACATCCAGGACGCCTACGATCTGGCGCGAGCTGCCTGATTCTCTTGAGCTTCCCTGGCGATGTCGCCGTAGTCCGCGCGATTGCCGCCGCAATGGCACGGTTGAGCCTTAATTATCGCCCAGTTTCCGGGCACTGATCACGTGGACTTGAAGCCGGGCGCGGAGGGACGTTTGTCCAAAGCCATCACCATCGTCGTCCTGACCTGTTTCCTGGTCCTCGGGGCTGCCACCACCGCCATTCTCGGGCGCGACAGCGTGCCTAGCGTCAGCGCCGAGATGATCTCGCAGACGCCTCCGGCCAAGCCGCTCGCGGCCAACCGCGCCGCCAAGGCCGACCGTCTGGTTCCAACGCTGGCGCTGGCCTCGGCCGCGATCGAGCCGGTGCAGGTCGCCGCCGATAAGCTCGCCCAGGCTCCGGTGCTGACCGAGCCGCTGCGCCAGGCCTTTGCCGCCGCTACGCCTTCCGATTTTCCGATGCCGAAGGCAAGTGCGCGCCAGGCGCCCGCCGCAGCGGAGATTCCCGCCGTCGAAGTCCCCGCCAAGCCGAAAGTCGTGGCCAAGCCGCAGCCGCAGAAATCCTATTCGCTGCTGTCCGACGCACAGATCGCGGGCATCAGGGATCGCCTGAAATTGTCCTCGTCGCAGGAATATTATTGGCCCTCGGTCGAGACGGCGCTCCGCAATGTCGTCCGCAAGATCTCGGCGAACAAGCTCTCCAATCCGAATGCGCCGGGCGTGCCGATCGATCCGAATTGCGACGAGGTCCAGCAGTTGAAGTCGGCCGCGATGCCGCTGCTGTTCCAGCTGCGTGACGATCAGAAAGAGGAAGTGCGCAAGCTCGCCCGCATCATCGGGCTGGAGAAGGTCGCGCAGCAGATCTGACGTCAGTTCCTTTGGGAACTGCTTCCGGATCAGGAACATCTGGCAATCAACGTGCGTTGCTCGCCCCAAAGAGGGAGTGGATCAATGCGCGCCTCGACAGCCTATTTCGTCGGTGCCGGAACCATAGTCGCGGCCATCGCCATAGGCCTTGGCGGCGGCATCGTCGCCGGCAACATCATGAATCCGGTCGCGCCCAAGCAGGGGCCGGATACCAGCAAGATGGCGCAGCGCGCCGAAGCTGGCAGCGCGCCGGCAGCAACCAACGCACCGTCCGAGCGCGTGAATTATCTCACCGGTTCGCAAGCTTTTGGCGCGATCATTGCCGCGCCGGCCGAAGCAAAGCCCGAACCCGCCAAGCCCGACACGCAAACCACTCAAGCGAACGCTGCACCGCCGGCACCGCGACCTTCGCAAGCGGCCGCGGTCGAGCCGCCCAAGGAACAGTCCAAGCCGGCACCAGCCGCGCCCAAGCCTGCGGAGCAGCAGGCGTCGACAGAGCCGGCCGCCTCGCCGGACAATGCCTATGCCAAGGCCCGGGATTCCGACGTGAAGCGCGCCGCCTCCGAACGGCGCCGAATGGAGCGGCGTGAACGCTGGGCCGAGCGCCGCCACTATTACGAGTCCCGCGAGCCGCGCGGCCTGCGCGACCGCACCGATTGGGACGACGTCGCGCGCAATATCCGCGAAGATTCCGATGCGCGCGACTATGCCGGCCGTTCGCGCAGCGGCTTCCCGCAGATCAGGCTGTTCGGGCCTGATGACGACTAAAACATGATCCGCGAAACCGGGTCCGGGTTCGCTCTGCTGGAGCGCTCCCGGACTTGAGGGCCGGCTCAGCCGCCGTGAGATTCCACGACCTTGCGGCAGGAGTCGGAGAGCTTGGTCTTGTTCTGGCGCAGGCAGGCATTCATCTGCGGCGGCTTGCCGATATGTTCGGCGCAGAATTTGCTGGCATCGCCGCGGCAGGCCATTTGCTCCTGCGGCGTCGGACCGGATTGCGCAGCGGCGGACACGGCGGTGGCGGCGAGCAGCAGCGCGGCAAGAACCGAAATCTTCATAAAGCACCTCTTTGGGATTGTCGTTGGTCCCGCCTGGGATCAAGCGGGCCGGACGATCTCGCGACAGCCGGGCGCAGGTCCATGCCATGTTCATGGCACCGGGTACGCCCTTCCGGCCGCCGCACCCCCATCTTCATGGCATGTATCCACGCGCGCTCTTTTGCCATTGAGCTGCACGTCGGTTGCGAAACCCGGTGATTGCGCCGGGACGCCGAACGGGAGCGGGAGAGCAAGATGTCGAAAAGAGCGGGAGC
This sequence comes from Bradyrhizobium sp. 179, assembly GCF_023073535.1. Classification (NCBI taxonomy): domain Bacteria; kingdom Pseudomonadati; phylum Pseudomonadota; class Alphaproteobacteria; order Hyphomicrobiales; family Nitrobacteraceae; genus Bradyrhizobium; species Bradyrhizobium sp. 179. Next base: position 20,422 of record NZ_JADPJR010000053.1, read on the forward strand.
GCTGAGCGCCGGGCTGACGATCATGGCGCTGGCGGGTGCGGCGATGGTGTCGCTGGGCACGAGCCCGGCACAGGCCGTGGTCTATTGCAAGACGGTCGGCGTGCCCAAGGGCTGCGTGGTGCGGCCGACTGCGGCAGTGGTGGTTGCGCCGGGAGCTCCGGTTGCGCGGGCCGCGGCCGCGACACCCGGCGTCGGCGCGCCCGGTGTCGGCGTGCGCGCAGGAACGCCGATGAACCGCGGCGGCCCGGTCAATCGCGTTGGGGTGCGCTGATCGTCAATTCGGTTGATTTGATTGCATTGCTTCGGGCCGACAGCCCTGCGGACGAACACCCCCGTCCTCTGCAGAGCCAATCACCCGGCCCGTCCCCTCTCTCCGTGCGCCCCACACGTTCGGTGAGGGGGCCTTTCAGCCCGCAGCCGCGTCGCTGTCGGGAAAGCGCTGCGGCAATTGCAGCCGCACGCATGTGCCTGAGGCGTCCGAGCTCAGATCGAGCACCGCGCCGCAGCGTGCGGCGCGGCTCCGCATGTTGCGCAAGCCCCGCGCGGTCTGGCCGCCGCTCGCACAATTGTCGGCCCGCGCAAAACCCTTGCCGTCGTCCGTCACGCTGATCACGCCATACGGCCCGTGACCGTCGTCGAGCGTCTCGATGCTGACCGCGATGTGGCGCGCCTCTGCGTGCTTGACGGCGTTGGTCACGGCCTCGTCGAGGATGCGCACGATCTGGATGACGTGCCATGGCCGCAGTTCGGGATGCAGCGGCAGCCCCTGCGGCGTTGCCACGCGCCAGTCGAGCGCGATGTCGTGCGGGCGCAATTGCGCCGTCGCGCGCTCGCGCCAGGAGCCGAGCGCGAGCATCAGGTCGCCGCCGATGTCGTCCATGGAATCGATGACGAGACGCAGATCTTTCAGTGCTGCGCGAGCGGCCTCCGTGATGGTCGCGCCCTCGTGGCCGCGCTCGGAGAGCGCGACGATGCTGACGAGCTGGCCGCCGAGGCCATCATGCAGGTCCCGCATCAGCCGCGTGCGCTCGTTGGCGAGCGCGGCGGCGCGGGCGCGCGCCTCCTCGCGGGCAAAGCTCGCCTTCAGCCGCTCCTCGGCCTCGCCCACCCGTGCGACGAGCTGGCCGGCAAAGCTGTCGACCTGGTTCAGCGCGCGGGCAAAGCGCCAGGTCAGCCCGGCGCCGATCGCAACCAGCATCGCCGAGTAGGACAGGCGCGAGACGAAGATGCGATCGTTGCTCACGATCTCGAGCACCGTGAGCATGTCCTGGACCCAGCAGACCAGCACGATGGTCACGGCGCAGCCAATCGTGAAGCTTGCCGCGTCCTGGCGCCGGACCACTGCGGCTGCGGTCACGCACGCCATCAGGAACAGGCAAAGCCCGACCGTGGGAATGCCGAGCACCAGAAAGAGTATGCGCGGCAGCGGCGGGCCCCCGATCAGCCCGACCACGAACACGATGAGGCCCGGCACGAACAGCAGCGTGCCGTAGCGCGGCCAGCGCCAGCCGAAGAACAGCATGCCGAACACGACGATCAGCGCGCTCTCCATCGGTGCGGATGCCAATAGCACGGCGGCGAGCCGCGACGTGGTGGCCGGCGGCACCGGTGGGGGCACGAATGCCTGCACCACGCCGAGCACCATCGCCACCGCCAGCACGCCGTAAACCGGCTCGTGGCGCCGCATCAACCACATGATCGCAAGGATGACCGCGAGAATCGATTGCCAGGCGGAGAACACGACCGGCAGCGTGACGAACAGCAACGCGCGCGTCTCGTAGGCTGGACGCAAGGCGGCGTCCGGTCCGACATAGACGGTGTCGAGAAAGCCCTTCAGCGGCCCCCATACGAACAGCCGCACCGTGATGTCGTTGGCGCCCTCGCGCAGCAGCGCGGACGGAATCGCCGCGATCTGCGGCGTGTTGCGGTCCGGCCGGTTGGCATTGGCGTCACGCCGGGAATCCAGCACCACGACGCCGTTGACGGCGACCTCCACCGCGTTGCTGAACCGCGGCAGATACACCGACCATCCTGATCCCACATCGCTCCGCCGGAATGTGAAGGTGGCGGTGTAGAGCGGTGGGTCGGCCAGCGAATAGCGCGATGCGGTGAAATGCGGCAGCGTCACCGCCCGCATCGTGCCATCCTCGCGCGCCGAGAAATCGTTCACGGCGAAGTCTTCGGGATCGCTGGGTTGCAGCAGCCGGAGCCCAAGGATGGTGACGATGACGATCAGGGCCTGGAGCAGCAGATAGGGCACGAGGCGCGACGCAATCAGCCGGCGCCGCGGCCGCGTGAGCGTCTTCGCCGCGATCTCGCTCACAGCTTAATCAAGCCCTGCTGCACGGCTTCGAACACCGCCTCGCTGCGGGTGTGCACCTCGAGCTTGCGATAGATGTTCTTGATGTGGCCCGGCACGGTCTGCCTGGACAGGCCGAGATGGCTCGCGATCTCGGCGTAGCTGAAGCCTTTGGCAATGCCCCAGAGGATGTCGATCTCCCGCGGGGTCAGCTTAGCCGTGTTGAGCAGGGGGCCGGGCGAGGGCTCCGCCGAACTCTGCGTACGCCGGACGATGAAACGGGCGATCGAGGCCGAGATCGGCGAATGGCCGGCGACCAGATCGCGCACGGTGGTGGCGATGTCGGTCGGAAAGGCATCCTTAAGCAGATAGCCGGTGGCACCGACGGTGATCGCCGAGATCACGCTTTCCTCGTCGCCGAGCGCGGAGATCACCATGATCTCGCTGTCGGGAAAGCGCTGCCGGGTTTCGCGAATCAGCTCGATGCCGTGGCCGTCGGGAAGCCTGAGGTCGGTCAGCAGCACCCGAGGCGCCGCCATCCCGAACGCGGAGCGAGCTTCTCCGAGCGTGCCGGCACTGCGCACCTCGTAGCCGGCCTTGACCAGCGCGTCGTGGAGCCGCCAGCAGGTCGGCGCGTCGTCCTCGACGAGGAGGATGGTGATGGCCTCACCCGTCTCGCCCTGTTCGCTCATGTTTATCGTCCCGCGACCCGCGTGTCCCCCGCGGCGCGAGGCAAGTCTAACCGCAGCACGGACGGCGTGACACCCATAATCATGGGGGCGGCAATAACTCGGTCGCGCGTCAGGCGCAGATAGGCGGTTTTGGGATTGCGTCTAAGCCAGAGCGCGTGCTCATCATCCGCGCTGCGCTCAGGCCGCGGATGCGGTCCGCTCTGCCTCTGGCACCGGCCCATTCCGGCAGCTCACCAGACGTCCGAGTTGGGCCACAACCGGACATCCGAATGAAGGTCGGTTGTGCAAATATAATGCTTCAGCTTCAATGCGAAGATGGTATCGTCACGCGGGGACGGAATTGACCGTCCCGCTTCGAGGAGGACGTAGTGATGAGGTTGTCGCTGCACAGGGTTGCGCGGCCCGCTTTCGCCGTCTCGTCAATCACGCTGATGCTGTGCGCCTTTGGCGGCACGGCCATGTCGCAACCGACGCCGCCCGGAGCCGACATTCATCTTCCAATCGTCACCGTCGAAGCGCCCAAGCAGATAATGCGGTCTAAGCCTGCGCATCGTGTGGTCGCCCGCAGCAGCAGGTCCGCCTCCATCTCTCCTGCCTCGGCAACAGCCGCGCCGAATTCGGATGCCGCCAAGCTTGCTAAGCTCGCCGCTACCACCAACAACTGCGTCGGCGGCTGCCAATCGAGCTTCAAATCGGGCGACAAGCCCTGGGTTGGCTGCAACGTTTCGGGCGGCGTGTACTCGGCAACGTGCCGCAACATCGGCAACTACAGGAGCTACGAGGAATGCAAGGAAGCCGGACGCCTTGTTGGCTGGCGGTCGGGTGAGACCTCGGCATATTGCAGCAGCGTGGCGATAGCAGCGGGTTGGCGCTGAAGCAAAAGTCGGCTCCGGGTTGGGGCGAACGTTTCAGTTCAGATGGCTCCACGGAAAGCAGAAACATCCTGCACTGCCGTCAGGGCCATCCCTGGCTCCTAGCCTTGCGCAGCGTGAGTCAGCTTAGGGTCATTCGCGTCGGTTTGGCTGGGCGCCGCCAATTTCCGCACTACCCCTAAAAACAGAGATCGTTACCATGCGTGGGCATGTTTCAGGTGGGCCAGTCAGATGATTGCAGCGGCGGTCCCAGCACCGGTAAGTGCTTCGTTCACTACTTCTGGGTGGGTTCGACCCGACAACGAGGATCAGCGTTTTACACGGCGACTCCTCCGCCGCCTTAGCGCAGCATGAGGGATTACCAAACCGCACACAACAGCTAAACTCGCCGCTGCAAGATCGTTTAGGCTGCGGAGGTCCGGAATTCAGGAGTGCCCTCGGAAAAGCACAGCGAGAAGCCCGGCAGCAACGATCGCAAGCCAGATTAGCGAAACGATGAAAGAGGCGAAGTGCCAATCAACGTCGCGGCGCCTGGACTGCATTGTGTCTCCTTCCGGCGAGTGTGCGCCGGCTCAAAAATTGCTATCGTCCTTGCCGTTGGGGCTGCCGTCGGGCGCCGTTGCCATAGCCATTGTTGCCACGAGGGCCGGCCGGTCCGGCGCCAGACCTTGCAATGGCATCCGACGTGAGGGACGTCGACAGCAGGAGCGTCATGACCGGAGGCGTCACGGCGGCGAACTTTCCGCAGGTCTTTAGGAAGTCGCGTCGGTCATCGTCCTGGTCTGGCATGGCGTTGTCTCCCAATGGCGGATTAAATCACATTAACCCAATTAAATCAATTAAATTTCGTTCCAAGATAAAGCGCACCCGTCATCCGGTCTCAATGGCGAAGGGCTGCCTTTCACGGGCGCAGGGAACTCAGGGTGAGCAATCTAGCCCGCTATGTCCAACGAGCGGGCCTTCACCAGATGGCGCGTCACATCTTTGATTGGCCAGAAGCGGGTAACGCCCCAGTCGCTCTGGCAGCCTCTCAGCGGCGCGCGTTCCGCGAGATAGATATGAGCCATTCAACTGCAGGCCGGACCCGCTGCCATCCTCGCAACCCGAGAACCCGCTTGCAGGCGAGCCACCACCAACGACGGGTTCGTTGAACATTCGGATCAAAACTCACCGCAAGTCTTGAAAGGTCTGCCGAGCTTTCCATCGCTCTTTCGCTGAAGGCAGCGCTGGCGCGGCCGACCGCCTCAAGTGCCAATACGTGGTGCAACCGGGCGCGAAGATGATCAGCGTTTGTGAGCCTCGCCGCGCTATTATTCAGGAAATGTTCAATCGCGGGCTTGCGTTGCAGCAGATCTTGCTCCCGCGAAGGCTCACTTGACATATTGCCCGCGTGCGCACGATAGACGGCTTGGTCAGCGGCGATGACCCCGACGTCGCCGTGTGCGGCGGGCCGTAACCACATTTCCATACCAGAGGCGTAGGGTAAGTCGGCCAAATAGCCGCCCAATCTGTTCTGTAGGCTGGTGCGAACCACCACAGTTGATGACAGCACAATGTTTCTTGCGCCGCTAAGTGCAATGAAATCAAGTCCGGACAGAACGCGGGTTGTGGTCAAAAACAATCGCGCCTCCGAAGATGAACGCGACAGAAGGATGATCGTCCATTAGATCGACCGATCTCGAAAGGGCGCCGGGCAACAAGTAATTATCCGCAGAGCGCAGAAGCATGTAGTCGGCTCTCGCCCAGGCGATGCCTTCTACGATCCTCGCCGACGACGCGAGCGGTGGTCTGGTGAACGTCATTGACCGCAATCCGCGCTGTCGACGGAGAGTTCTGCATCGCGACGGCAAAGATATACGTATCGCCTTTGTACACCTTCACCATGGTTGCAATCGGGACCTGCGAGCTTACGGATACAGCCCCGAATACGCTGGGCTCTTCAACACTGGCGAGAGAGAGAGGATCAATTGGTTCGTTCTCGTGACCTCCTCCACGATATCGGGGGAAGCTGCCCACTTCATCGCGTCGACTCCTGGAGTCGTCCAATGAAGGCTAGCATATTTGAGGCAACGGGCCCGTTGCGCCGGCACTCTCGGTATTTCGATCATGGCACCCGAAAAGAGGGGACCGACCGCGGTCACCCTCTCGTAACGTCATCGGAAGGGACCTTCTGAGCAAGCTTGTGCAAGATGTCGAGGAATGCGGGCGACGTCATTGGCCGGTACGGCACCAACGCCGGGTTCGAGGGCGGCATCGTCAGCAGTAGGTCCGCATCGCCATCGCGATCTTGCAGCCAGAGCGCTACTACGTAAACCGCCGGCACGATGAGCAATAGAGCCTCGAAGCGTCCCTTCTGAACCTCGGGGAGTTTCTCGGCACGGCGAATCCCTTCCTCCGTCGCTGCCACGAACGACCCTTCGTTCAGCTCACCCAGTTCGTACGTCCCCGCTGCCGACGTGACCATTGTGGCAGCGGCAATTGGCACGGGCTCCTCTCGTCCATCATTGTCGGCGACGATGCGCCGCTTCGTCTCATGAACAAGAAATCTCCAGTTACCTAGTACCGCGGCCGTTCTGAGGTTGGCTGCGCGATGGATATTGCCAAGCGGCAGATGGGCGATCCGATGCGGCATGGAAATGGAGACCGCGTTGGGGTTTGCAACGGAAAGGTTGGACCGCGGAAATTTCGATTTGCCGGCGCGGTTGGCCACTGCTCGCCTTACGGCTTCGACGGCAGCCGCCGGAGGATCGCTGGGATGAATTGGCATCTCGTTCTCTCCTTCCGTAGAGGCGATTTGCTAATCGGGAGCCTTCGTGAAGTAGGAATCCGTCCAAACACCGCGCGCGTCCTGATACAGTGTGCAAAATCGGTCATAATTGATCTCGGGTGTCGGGCCGTAAAAGGGATCCTCAAGGATCAAACTGTCAGTGTCCGGCAGATATCCAACTATCGCGAGGAAATGCGCTCCTCCTCCTCCCGCTCCACGAGACCAGACAGTACGAACACAAAGTGGCCGGCCTGCGTTGATCTCCTGCAGCACCTCCATTCGTGTAGCGCGGTGGTCGAGGGCCAATTTACCGAGGCAACAGACTTGGTTGAGTGGTGACCCAAGCGTGTGCGGCACATCGAATTGCAAGTTCGGAACGCCGCAAGCGAAATCGCAGCAATCTTGCCGGTCAAGCACGAGATTGGCGATGAGGCACTGCGTGAAAGGACTCGCCTCGTCGTAAAAACCCGAGACGCTGGAAGCGACGGCTGCCCAGCACCAGTAGTTGTGACACTGTTGCTGCATCGTAAAATTGGGATGCAGCGCCTTGGTTGTCGTCTCCAGCTCCGGCTCCTCAAAGCCCAGGTCCAGCGGAATCCGCGTCCTGTCAATTACGGAAACTTCCTCCAACTCGCCCATGGCAATCCCCTCGAGGCTGAAATCGATAAGTCAAATTTCAAATTCTGTTCGTCGCGTGGTGCTTCGTCGCACAGTCAACGATGCAAATTCGGCTGCGCGACCTTGTACTACGCTCAGTGCTCTCTTTTTGCCGCATCGAGGACCGCGCTAAAAGTGGTGCATTCCTTGAGGTACGGAAACACGGATTCAGCAATTTCCTTCCCGGCTGCGGTGTCGCTTGGATAGTGGACGCCGGCGACCTCGCGATTCCTTCCGATGCGCGCGGCCAGTGCCATCAGTGCGCTCTTAGCGCCGGGCATAATCTCTCCCAGCGACAACGCCATCAGGTGGCCCTCAAGCGAATGTCCGCTTGGATAGGAGGCGTGCCAGGGAGAGGCAATCATTGGAAAAAGCGCTGGACACACCTGTTGCGGCCGCCCACGATTGAACTTGAGCTTATAGTAGACGGCGACCATCAGCCCGACATGGTCAGCCATCTCAATGATCTTGATCGTATTTGGATGCGCGGACGGCGAGAGCATGAGGACCTGCGCAAAATAGCCGACAAGTCTGACATCCTGGTCAATGATTTCATTTGCCAAATCGTCGCGATCATCCATCGCCGGCCCAAGAAGCTCCTCGATCTCCGCAAAAATGACTGCGTGATTGGTCGGCGGACCCCTGACATCTATGCTTTGCCAATTAGTTTTGCCGAACTCGGCCAATGCTATCTGAGCAAAAAAGTCAGGCCGCCAAGCGGATTCGGGGAATGTCGCTTCGTAATTCAAGCGGTCAGGCTGGATGGGACATAGGCCCTCGAAGATCGGGAAGGGACGTGGAGGGACTCCGCCGCCAACGTAGCCGCCGCTCACTGAACCGTTGCCGCCTCCGCCGCCTCCACCTCCGCCGCCTTCGACATCAGTCATGGTGCTCTCCATCGAGGGGCTAACAACCTGAGCTGGGCTCCTGCCCCTTCAATCCGGCAACCCAGCTGCTCTTAAACGCTCTACATACAAAGACGCCTGAGGCTCCTTGAACGGACAACGGCGTGCGTAGTCCGATACTCTAAAGGCGGGCAGGATCCGCTTGTGGTGCAGCGACACTTGCCGCGCCTCATCCGCGCGACCAACAGCGACCAGGCTGGCGGCCAAGACTCGTGCGGCGTTTCCAAAACGTGGACTGAGATTCAAAGACTTTTTCGACCAGCGAATGGCATCATCAAAAGCTGCGTTCAGATAATGATTTTGGCCGAGCAGGCAGAAATTGAAAAAGGCCTGTTGGCCAAGCGGCGATAGCCGGATAGCGCGTTCCGCCCGGGCAATTCCGGTTGGAGCATCGCCGATGAAGCCGGGTGTCCCACTACTGAACACCCATGCCCACGAGTTGCTGGGCGATATAGCGAGAGCACGCTCACACAGATCCAATCCGCTGTCGTAGTCGCGAAAGAACATACTCTTCCCGTGCCCCTGGATCGAGAGCGCGAGAGCGTTGTGCGGGTCTCTTTCGATGGCGCAATTGGACAGCCGGATCACCGCAGCCGAATCCGCATCAAAATCTGACGACCAGCCTTCTGCGATGTTGAAATTGTGCCATTTCGCAGAGAACGCGTATGGCGCCGCGTACTCAGGGTCTTCCTCTATGGCCTTCTCGAGTAGTTCCCTGGCTCGCGAAAAGCTTGCGAAATCAAATTTGTAGAGCAGGTCAAGCGCGCGGAGGAGATAGTCATATGCGTTCAGGCTCTTGGGGGGCTTTCGCAGAGCACGTTTGACTTCTGCCCGGCGGACGTAAGCGGCGATTCTCTCGACGACGCTCGTGGCGATTTCGTCCTGTATACCGAAGACCTCAGCAAGATCCGTGTCATAATTTTCCGCCCACACTACGGATCCGGAGGTGACATCGACCAATTCGACCGAGAACCGGATCCGCTTCCCCGAGCGGCGAACGCGACCGCTGACGAAATAGCGAACGCCAAGCTTTTCACTCACCTCAATGGGATCGATTGCTCGCCGACGGAACGGCATTGTCGACCCACGTGATACGACCAGGAGCTCCTGAATATTACTCAGGCTAACAATAATATCTTCGACGAAGCCTTCGGCAAAATAGCTGTCGTCGACCTCCGAGGAGATATTCGTGAACGGAAGAACGGCTATGGAAGGTAATTTGGCGCGCCCCGAGGGCTTGCTAGAAGCGCCAAGCACTGTGCTGCGCTCTACTCCCGGCATGAGGAGGAGAAAGGCATGAACAGGCCGCGACAGGTTCTTGAGATGGAGTTCACCCAAATCGTCGAACTTGAACTCGCTCAGGTCGGGGGCCATCCGTAGGAGGACCGAGGAGACCACAACGCCGCCAGCGGGAGCGACGGATTGCAGGCGTGCTGCGATATTGACGCCATGTCCATAAACATCGTTCAGATCAAAGATAACCGGCTCCCAATGGACACCGATGCGAAAAGCGATGCGGCGCTCGGGAGGTTGTTGAGCCTCAAACCCAGTGACTTCCCGCTGCAGCTCAGAGGCGCAGCGGAGGGCATCTAGCGGGCTTTCGAACACCGCGACGAAGCCGTCACCAGTGTTCTTGACAATCTCGCCTCTGCGACCAACCAAGGCAGGGTCTATTACGCCCACACGAAGAGCCCGATAACGACTATGCGTCTCGACCTCTGCAGCTTCCATAAGCCGAGTGTAGCTGACCACGTCAGCCACAAGAACGGCTCGGAAAGGTCTTTCGAACTCGGGGACAGCGCTTATTGAGGGATCAGAGTCCTGCTGTGCGCAACTGCTCAACGTCGTCGTACCGCCGTCATTGGCAGTGTTCGGCGAACATGGAGCAACGCACGAAGGCACTGATTTCATTGATCCTCGCGAGGAATGTCGCGCTCGTCCGCGGATTCAACAATTTCGCCGAACAGAGCCTCGTCGTTTGGAACCAATCGACAAATAGCCTAGACGCAATTTCGTCGGGACGCTACCGAAATCAAACGCGATGGCTGAAGCGTAAAGTGGCACCGTTACAACCGTTTGCGGTTGAAAATGGACGGCTTGCCTTCTGGAGTGTGATGCCACGGAAAGGAAGTGGCGGCGCAGCGCGAGCCAGGCGAAGCTGGTGGGGTCCAATTCAGCGCTCAGGATAAACGTCGGCTCCATGCCGGCCAGATCGGCAGGTCGAGCGGGGGCTTCGCCTCGGCGGCTGTCTGCCGCACGCAAGCACGCGCCGGTGCGCCGCCTAACAAGCTCCGAACTATCAAAACGACAATCGCCCGAGACGAGCCGCAAGTGACCATCACGATATAACATTCGGGCGTGTTCATGATCACAGGCCGCCGATCACGCTCAAGCGGAGTGACTTCCGCTCTGGTTTGCGGAGCCGACGCTTATGAGGACACACCGTAGCCCGGCTCACGAAGGATCAACCCGCGGCGGCGGATAGCGCCGGGCCAGCACCGACAAGGATAGGGGCCGCTCGTCTTCCGGCAGTTCCAGATAAGCCAGAACGAGCGTCCGCTTCCATTCGCCGACGCCGAACTCCATCGTCATCCATTTCTGCGGCTCGGGGCCTTCCAGGCCTCGCACCCAGACGAAGTAGCGGGGAAGGTCGTCGGTGTCCGCTTCCGTCATGCGTCTCTTTGCCATCGAAGCTGCTCATTGCTTCAGCAATCGTTGCCGCACGATATAGGTAATGGCGAAGCGAAGTCGAACGCCATGCAGGGCGGGATTGAGGAGTGGCTTCCCAGCCGCGCATGCTTCGACCCGCCCTGGGCTGGCGCTCAGGACCCGGACGGAGAGCGCGGCAGCGACTTCAAAGCGCAGGTGCCGTTTAGCTGCATCCCGAGGACACCATTAGAAGCGTCGTCTGGAAGACAAGGCGCGCGTTGCGGCCGCCGCGAAGGACATGCGATCGCCGCCGCGCCCGGGTGCAGCGAAATCGGGAGCTCGGTCGCTTAAATTCTGATTGACAGAAATTCGGAAATGCCGTATGTGATCTGCCATCCCGGTCCATGGATAAGGGGCGTTTCGCGATCGTCACGATACGCGGGCGGGGTGGCGGTGGGCGTGGAGCGCATCGGCGCGCAGGCAATCGCAGGGCGGGCTTGGCCCGTGAGCGGTTGAGCAGCGCGCGCACGACAGGTGCGGTTCGCGTACGGCAAAAGCGTGTGGTCCTGGCGCCCGGGGTCTGTGCGTCAAGGCTTGCGGTGATGTTGCGGCCCGACCGGGCGAGCGCATCAGCTATCTCGCAAGGCGACGGGGGCAATAGTGCATCGCTCCCCGGGGAGAGCGCGCCATAAGCCGTCAAACCACTGCGCAGGGAAGGCCGGGATGTCCAGGCTGCCCTGTATGCCGCTGTGCATTTGTCTTCGCGCAATTTGCGCACAGCGGACCGCGGGTGCCAGCCGGCACTCGGTCTTCCCTGCGCCCTTTCCAAGGACGGGGCGTCAAGAGAAGCTCAAGACTCGGGCGTCATGCGTCGCGAGGCTGTACAGGCGCGCCTCGCCCTGTTTGACAATGGAAGCGTGCACGCTCGTCCTGCCGATCACCGCCACAATTCGCAGGCCGCGACGCGGTTGATGTCGGCGAGCCGCCTTGCGCCATCTCCGTGGAGATCGAGGCTGTCGACCAGCGTCAGCAGGCGACGATAAGCGGTGTCGGCAATTTCGACCGGCAGCGGGGCCTCGTCAAAGGCCTCGACATAGCTGCCGACGACACCGCTGAGCAGGCGGCACAGGCCGCGCTGGGCGGGATCGTCCCGGCCGAGCGTCTCGAGCTTCTGCTGGAAGATTTGGAAGGTCCGCAAACCGTGGTGCTGCTGGGAAAGCCACGCGTGCAGATCGTTCATGTGAGCTCCTTCGAGTTACAGAAGAAGCTACCGGCTTATACAGTGGGGATGGGAGAAGGGCTAGATCGCGCTACGTTGAGCCAGTCCGCCTTCGCCAAGGCTTCGGCGGGACAGCCTTCGCTGCTTCGCATGGATAGACCGGTGCCAGGCTCGCCTAGCCGTAGCTGCGAAGCAGCGAAGGCTGGTGCCCCTGGCCGGAATCGAACCAGCACTCCTTGCGGAACTCGATTTTGAGTCGAGCGCGTCTACCAGTTCCGCCACAGGGGCCCTCGGTCGGCCGCTCGGATGAGGGCGTCGCGAAGCCGGCGGACTATAGCCATGGACAGGATGGGGTCAACCCGCGCCAAAGTGATCCCGGCCGTTCTCGACAGCCACATAAGCCGGAGTTAGAGGCTTGGAGCGCGACCGATCGGAGAGAGGCTGCCGTGACGACCCGGAGTGCCGCAATACCAGCGTTCAAGCCGACTGGCGCCGGTCCCGCGCTGACGGCCTCGCTGCTCGTCACATTGATCGCCGCGGCCACGATCGCGGGCGCCTGGTTCTTCCAGCTCGTGCTGGAGATCCTGCCCTGTCCGCTCTGCCTGGAGCAGCGTTACGCTTATTACCTCGCGATCCCGCTCGGTGCCCTCACGGTGCTCGGGGCCAGAAGCGGCGCGCCGCGGCCGCTGCTGCTCGTTGCGCTAGCGATTCTCGCGCTGTCGACGCTCGCCAATGCCGGTCTCGGCGCCTATCACTCCGGCGTCGAATGGGGATTTTGGAAGGGGCCGACCGATTGCTCCGGTCCCGTCGTCAATCTCGGTAACGCTGGCGACCTTTTCTCGCGGCTCGACACCGTGAAGGTGGTGCGCTGCGACGAGGTGCAGTGGCGCTTCCTCGGCCTCTCGCTTGCCGGCTACAACGTGCTGATCTCGCTGCTGATGGCCGCGATCGCTGCATGGGGATTTGTGCGGACGGCGAAGCGCTGAGCTCAATCGTCCACGTCATCCTGCGTACGACCGAACAAGTGCACGATGCCAGGTGTCGCTATCGTCACGAAGACGAAGCGCGACAGGTGATGGGCGCCGACGAAGATCGGGTCGATGTGCAGTGTCAGGGCCAGCGCCAGCATCGCGTCCATCGCGCCCGGAGCGAAAGCGACGACGACATCGGAGAATTTCACCTGCGTGGTGAGCGCGACGATGCCGACGAAGATGGCGGAAACGGCAATTGCGACCGCGAACGAGCCCAGCGCCGCGTTGATATGGCCGGCCAAAGTCTTGATCCGCATCCGCGCAAAGCGGCTGCCGATCAGGGCGCCGATGCCGACCAGCGCCACGCCGCGCACCCAGCCCGGCAGGCCGCCCTCGACCCAGCCGGCGCCATGCAACACGCTGGAGGCGATCATCGCGCCGAACATCCAGCTCGCCGGAAATTTGATCAGCCGCAGAAACAGCGCCAGCGCCAGCGAGGCTGCGGCCAGCGCAACGAGGTCGAGCGGCGATGCAATGGTTGTCGTCAGCGACGGTGCGGCCGAGGGCACCACGCCCGCGATCGCCAGCACCATCGGCAGCGCCGCGGTGAGGATGATGACGCGCATGGTCTGCACCACCGCGATGCCCGGCAGGTCGGCGCCGCGTTCGACCGCCAGGATCGTGATCTGCGAAAGCGCGCCGGGGCTGCCGGCGAGGAAAGCCGAGGTGCGGTCCCAGCCATGGACGCGCTGGAGGTAATAGCTCGAGCCGAAGGTCGAGCAGAACGTCGCGAGCGCAAGCAGGCCGATGGTGACGGGATAGGCGCTGACCTGCTGGATCAGATGGCGCGAGACCACCGAGCCCAGCGAGGTGCCGAGCAGCACCAGCACGGTCTGGGTCAGGATCGGCGGCAGCATCAGCTGACGACCGGCAATTGCCGCGATCCCGACCGCGATCATCGAGCCCGAGATCAGCCCGCCCGGCAGGCCGGCGAGTAGAAACACGAGGCCACCGGCGGTGCCGACGACAAGCGTCTCGATCGTGCTCAAGACGTTGGCACGGCTCGGCCATTCGAACGGCAGGGAGGCGACGATTTGCTTCACGTCACCTTATCGCAAATCAGCGAGAGGCACACAATTGCAGGCTCGTCATGCCGCAATGCGCGTGCCTCTCACCGATGCTGGCGGAGGATCGTGACGGACTTACTTCTTGTCGGCGGTGGCGGGGGCGGCAGTGCCGGCCTTCGCTTCCTTCATGCACTCGCGGCGAAATTTCTTGCGCTCCTTGCCCTTCAATGCCTTGGCGTCGGCTTGCTTGGAGCATTCAAGCGATTCGGCCGAGCGCTCCTTCGACGCCTTCTTGTCGGCGGTGGCAGCAGTGTCGGTCTTTGTATCGGTCTTGGCGGCCGGCGCGGCGGTCTGGGCGAAGGCGCTGCCGGTGGCGAGCAAGGAGACGAGAGCCAGGGCGGCGAGGCGGGAGGTGACGGTCATGTGTTGCACTCTTGTTGAATTGCGAGGGGCTGGGAACGTCGGCCTGCGTTGCTGAACGCGACATGAATGAGTCGAACGGCCCCACGACTAAATTTTGCCGGCGCAAACCCATCGCATCCTTGTCGCAAGCGATCGACACGCTAGGATAGCAATCCTCGTTTCACTTTCGTCGGGAAGACCAAGGAGGAGACCCAGGGATGACCATTCAGGCAAAATTGTTGTGTTCGATTGCAGCGTCGGCTGTCGCGGCATTGGTGGCGAGCGCGCCGGCGCAGGCACTGACCGCACAGGAGTGCAGCGCAAAATATCAGGCGGCCAAGAAGGATGGCTCGCTCGGCACCATGAAGTGGAATGACTTCCGCAAGGCCCAATGCGGTGCAGACGCAACGCCAGCCGCTGCGCCCACCGCAGCTGCTCCGGCTGCGCCCGCCGCTCCTGCCGAACCGAAGCAGGCGAAGAAGGAAGCCGCGCCCGCCGCCGCGCCGACGCTGCCCGCTGGACCTGCGATCTATCCGAACGCGGTCGATCCGAAATACGCCAAGGAGACCCCCGGCAAGGCGCGGCTCCACACCTGCGTCGACCAGTACAATGCCAACAAGGCCACAAATGGCAATGGCGGCTTGAAGTGGATCCAGAAGGGCGGCGGCTATTACAGCGAATGCACCAAGAAGCTGAAGGGCGCAGCCGCCTGAGCTTCGAAAGCAATGCGATGGCCGGGGCAAAGCTCCGGCCATTTCGCTTAGTCGAGCAGCTTCTCGGCCGATTTGGCCACAAGCTGCGAGCGCTTGCGCGGCCCGCGCTCGACGAACAAGAGGCTTTGGCCGAAGATGAAGCAGTAGAACAGGAAGGCCTGCGCCTCGGCCTCCTCGGCGGCAAGGCCGGTCGCGCGATAGAGCTCGGCGACGTGCTTGAGCCGCGCGGCATCCACGCTCGCCACCGCCGCCGCCGGGCCCTCATCCGAACGGGCCCATTGCCGGATCGCGAGCTCGATCGCCATGCCCTCCGGATTGAGCCGCTCGGAATAGAGCTGGATTAACGCTTTCAGCCGCTCGCGGGGCTCTTGTCCGTCGAGACTCGTCTGCTGCGCGATCGCCGTGGCGCGTCCCTCGCGCCAGCGTTCCAGAATCGCTTCGAGCAGTGCGGCGCGGTCGGCGAAGCGGCGGTAGAAGCCGCCCTTGGTGACGCCGAGGTTCTTGGCGAGCACCTCCACCCGCACGCCCTCGACGCCCGAGCGGGCGAGCTCGGTGAACCCTGCCTCGACCCAGACATCGCCCTTGCCGTCGCTCATGAAGAAAGCCTCGCCGGTTCTTGATACGGTGCCGTATTGCTAGCGCGGTGGAGCTCTGATACGCTACCGTATCAACACGAAGGCGGAAGAAAAGGATAAGGCGGGGAGGCGTGAACGACGATGGCATTCAAGCCGAAAAACCCGGATTATCGAGCTGCGGCCACGGCGATGTTCGCGGCCCAGCCGGCGATGCACACGCTTGGTATCTCGATCATTCATCTCGGCCCGGGCGAGGTGGAGCTGGCGATGCCGCATTCGGCTGCCTTCACGCAGCAGAACGGATTTGTCCATGCCGGTATCATCACCGCAGGCCTCGACAATGCCTGCGGCGTCGCCGCGTTCACCCTGATGCCGCGTCAAGCGGACATCCTCACCGTCGAATTCAAGACCACGCTGCTCGCACCTGCTCGCGGCGCGCGCTTTGTCTTCAAAGCCGCGGTGGTCAAACCCGGCCGCACGCTGACCTTCTGCGAAGCCAGGGCCTTTGCCGAGCATGAGGGCAAGGCGACGCTGATCGCTTCCATGACCGGCACGCTGATGGCGATGCTGCCGCGCGACGCGGCGTCGCCAACGCCAGCCGCAATCCACGCATAGCATGGCGATGACATCGCGCCCGCGACGCTCTATATGAGCCGTAACAACTCTCGGTCGCGGATCGTATTTGCAGCGATGGGACCGAAACGGGACGAGATATGGCTGGATTTGGCAATAAGGGCCTAGTGCCGACGCGGCGCGCGGCGTTGACGTTGATCGGGGCAGGCGCCTTGGCGGCTGGTGGGATCACTTTCGCCCGCGCCGCCGTCAATGACGACGAGGTGCTGACCGAATCCAAGGTGTTGCGTGATCCCGACACGCCGGTTGCCGGCAATCCCGACGGCAACATCACCATTGTCGAATGGTCCGATTATAATTGTCCCTATTGCCGCAAGCTCGAGCCTGAGCTGCGCCAAGTCGTCCAGGACGACGGCAAGGTGAGGCTGGTGATGAAGGATTGGCCGATCCTCGGGCCGGTCTCGGTCACGGCGGCGCGGACCGCGCTGGCGGCGAAATTCCAGGACAAATACCATCAGGCCCACGACGCCATGATGGGCGTCAGCTCGCGCCTGACCGAGCCGCGCATCAACGAGATTCTTGCTGGCGCCGGTGTCGACATGGACCGCCTGAAGCGCGATCTCGCCGGCCACGCCAAGGACATCGACGCCATCCTCAAGCGCAACAACGAGCAGGCCGAAGCCTTCGGCTTCCGAGGCACGCCGTCCTTCATCGTCGGCAAATACCGCGTACCCGGCGTGCTGAGCATGAACGAGTTCGAGCAGGTCATTGCCGACGCGCGCAAGGCCAAGATGAACTGAGCCAGGCGATAGTCATCACCCGACACAAAGGCGCCGCCGCGGAGTTCGCGACGGCGCCTTGTTCATGATACCGCGTCGCTACTTCGACGAGATCCGGACCCAGTCCTTGTGCGCGCGGTCCCGCAGCGCGTCCCAATCGGCCTTGGCGACATCCCAGTTCACGATGGTGCGATTGGTGATCGCGACCTCGCCATTGGCGACCGACGACGTCTGCATGGAATCATAGACGTAGACCCCGCCCGCAAGCAGCAGCGCGCCGAGGATCATTCCGAAAACAGTCTGCATGGCGAACCTCCGGTGACGAGCGATAACGTCGGTGCGGAGCGATTGTTCCGCGGCGGTGCGGCGCGGGTAAGGACGGATCGTTCATGTCCTATTCAGCCAGTCCAGCAGCTCCGCGTTGATCTCGCGCGGATAGGTGTGACTGAGGTCGTCGATCTCCCGATAGGTGACGTCGGCGCCGGCGGCAGAGAGCCTCGCCTGCGTCTGCCGTGCGGTCTGCACCGGAAACATCCAGTCGAGCTTGCCGTGGGTGATGAAGACCGGCAGGCGCTGGAGGCGCTTGGCGTTCGCCACCTCCGCCATCAGCGGGTGGAAGGTCGCCGACACCGGCGCAAGATGGGTAAAGGGCGAAGCGCCGTCGAGTCCGGTGACGTAGCAGAAGGTGCCGCCGTCGCTCATGCCGGTCAGCAGCATGCGCGAGGCATCGACCGTCCAGCGGCTGCGCACGGTCTCGAGGATGCGCATGAGATTCGGCGTGTCGGCATCATCGCCCATTAGCGCCCATGTCGGGCCGGTTGCGGTCGGCGCTACCAGGATTGCGCCGAGGCTGCGCGCATCGCGCAACCAGCTCCACAGGAAACCGCGCCCGTTGCCGCTGCCGCCATGCAGCGCCATCACCAGCGGCATGGCCCGATCGGGCGTGTAATATTCGGGCACATAGACCGAGAAGCCGCCGCGGCTGCCCGGCTCGTTGTGATCATGGAAGATGCCGGTATTTTCGCTAGCGCCACCTTCGAGCCGGGACAACAGGTCGGCACTTCCGCGATTGGCAGCGTTGAGAAAGAAGCTGCTCACGGGAGGAAACTGCACCGCCAGCGGATAGAGCGCCTCTTGCGCGCGCGGCAGGTGGCGCAGCGCGCGGAACACGGCGACGAGGTCGCCATTGCCGCGCTCGACCTCGCGGATCCCGGCAAAGGCGGCGAGCGTCTCGTTGCAAGCGCGATCGAGCCGCTCGCGCAGCCCGGCGAACTGCTCCGGCCAGTCGCCGATCGCTGCCCGCGCCGCTTGCAGCGCCTCGTCCGGCGAGCCGATCGCGTTCATCACCGAGGCGAAGGCTGGCGGGTGCAGATGCCGCTGGAAGAAGCCGAGCGCCTCCAGCGCATTGAGCAGCGGCGGCAGCACGGCCACGATGTCGTCCACCACGGCCTCGGTCATAACCACTTCCTCAAGCCTTGCGTCAGTGCAGCTGCGGCGCCTTCAGGAGCTTGAAGCGGTCGGTCGAGGTCACCGTGACGTCGAAGGTGACGCCTTCATGGTGCACGGTGAGCGGCACGTCGACGCCGGCGGCGCCGAGCGCCCACATTTTCCGATAGAAGTCGGTCTGGCTCGTGACCTTCTCGCCGTTCACGGCGAGGATGACATCGCCGGTCTTGAGCTCGGCGCGCGCGGCCGGGCCGTTGGCGGAGATGCCGATCACCACCACGCGGTTATCGATCTCGGTCGAGTAGAGCCCGAGCCAAGGCCGCGCCGGCTTGTTTACGCGGCCGAACTTGCGCAGGTCGTCGAGGATCGGCTTCAAGAGGTCGATCGGCACGATCATGTTGACGTGCTCGGCCTTGCCGTCGCGTTCGCGCTCGAGCTGGAGTGAGCCGATGCCGATCAACTCGCCGCGTTCGTTGAGAAGCGCGGTGCCGCCCCAGTTCGGATGTGCGGGATAGGTAAAGATGGCCTCATCTAGCAGATATTCCCAATAGCCGGCGAATTCCTGCTTGGCCACGATTTGGCTCGCAACCGAGCGCGTGCGGCCGCCGGCGCCGCCGACCACGACGCGATCGCCGATCCGCGATTCCGCCGAGGTGCCGAGCGGCAAGGGTTCGACGTCGAGCTGGCCGAGCGCCTGCACGAGGCCGAAGCCGGTGACGGAATCGAAGCCGAGCGCATGGCCTTCGACCACGCGTCCGTCGGCCAGGTGCAGCCATACGGATTCCGCCTCGGTGATGAGGTAGCCGATTGTGAGCACCAGCCCGTCGTCGATCACGACGCCGTTGCCGGCGCGTTCGGTGCCCAGCGTCTCGGCGCTGAAGGCGTCGGGCGGGATGATGGCGTGCAGGCCGACGACGGACGCGAGCGCGCGGTCGAGATCGAAACCATAATCGCTTGCACGCGGCTGATTGGCCGGTGGCACTCTCCATTCGGTCAGTGCGGGCATGGAGTTCTCCTGGCTGAGAGCATCGCTCCGCCGTCGCCGGGGGAACGAGGCGCGAAGCACGCATAATTTAGGCCGGAGGACGCCGTCTTGAAAGCCTCGTTCCCAACTATTCCAGAGAACGCCGCGTGAAATCTTCGAAAGGCATAACGACGGTTCGTGCGCAGGTGACAGCCGGCCCTTTGATCCGGCAGCCGTCGCATGGCTGGTGTCCGGCGAGGTGCTAGGCGCGGTGCAATGAAGCTGCTAACCATTGCCGCTTCGTTTGACCAGGGATCACGGATCGAAGCATGGATAACCGCAGCGACATCTGGCGTGGCGTCGACACGATCAAGGCGCGTTTCATCGACCTCAGCGATAAGATCTGGGGCACGCCCGAGGTGTGCTACACCGAGGCGCGGTCCGCCGCCGAGCATCTCGCCGAGCTGCGTCATCAGGGTTTCCGCATCACCGAGAATCTCGCCGGCATCCCGACTGCGCTGATGGGCGAGTGGGGCGAAGGCGGTCCGGTCATTGCCTTCATGGGTGAATATGACGCGCTGCCGGGGTTGAGCCAGGAGGCGGGTGTCGCCGAGCACCGTCCGATCGAGGTCGGTGGCCATGGCCATGGCTGCGGTCACAATCTGCTCGGTTCCGCTGCGCTGCTCGCCGCGACGGCGGTGAAGGACTGGCTCGCCGAGAACAAGGTGCCCGGCCGCGTGCGCTATTACGGCTGCCCCGCAGAGGAAGGTGGCGCGGCAAAGGCCTTCATGGTGCGCTCGGGTGCGTTCGAAGATGCCGACATCGCCATCACTTGGCATCCGCACAGTTTCTGGGAAGTGGCGGTCACGCCCTCGCTCGCCAACACGCGCGCGGATTTCATCTTCACCGGTCGCACCTCGCATGCGGCGGCCTCGCCGCATCTGGGCCGTTCTGCGCTCGACGCGGTGGAATTGATGAACGTCGGCGTGAACTACATGCGCGAGCACATGCCGAGCGATGCGCGCGTTCACTACGCCTTGCTCGACACCGGCGGCATCGCGCCCAACGTGGTGCAGGCCCATGCACGGGTGCGCTATTCGATCCGTGCCCGCGATCTTCCCGGCATGAACGAGCTGGTCGAGCGCGTGTCCAAGATCGCTCAGGGCGCGGCGCTGATGACCGAGACCAAGATGGAAATGAAGATCATCTCCGCGGTCTCCAACATCCTGCCGAATACCCCGCTGGAGCAGGCGCTGCACCGTGTCATGGAAGACCTCGGACCGCCGCATTTCGACGACGCGGACAAGGGCTTTGCCAGCCAGATTCGTGCGACGCTGACCGACAAGGACATTGCGTCAGTTTACTACGCGATCGGAATGGAGCCCACCGATCGGCCGCTGGCCGACTTCCTGGTGCCGCTGGATGCCAAGCGCAACCCGCTGGTCGGTTCGACCGACGTGGGCGACGTGAGCTGGGTGGTTCCGACCGTGCAGGTTCACGCACCGACGGTTGCAATCGGCACGCCCTTCCACACTTGGCAGGTGGTGGCGCAGGGCAAGAGCCCGCATGCCCACAAGGCGATGGTGCAAGCCGCCAAGGCGATGGCCGGGCTCGGTATCAAGGCGCTGACGGAACCGGAGCTGATCAAGTCTGCCAAGGCGGATCTTCAGAGGCGGACGGCCAAGACGCCTTACGTCTGTCCGTTGCCGGACCATGTCGCGCCGCCGCTCGATATGTCGGTGACGTAGAGCATCGATACTTAGTCTGATCCGACGAACAAATTTTCCGCAGTGCAGCGCGCAATCCAGCATGTTTTGATGCTGGATTGCCGAATGGATGGGCTCACGGAAGGCAGTTCTGCCCAACGGACAGCCAGAAGACCGTTTGCATACATACGGTCCCAGTTGACGCGCCCCCCATTCGGTGTGCCATCTACTGCCAGCTAATTGGGCGGCAGCTCTGACCGCCGTCGTCATCACGATAGGAACCAGACGGGGGACAACCATGCTGGATAAAGAACTGCGTTCGATGATCGGCCAGGTGAAGGACGGGCGGATGGATCGCCGCGGCTTCATCCAGCACATGGCCGCGGTCGGTCTCACCGCTCCTCTGGCCAATCAGATCCTCGCGCTCGGCGGCGTCGCTATGGCCGAGGGCGCCTCGACCTACAAGCCGACCAAGCGAGGCGGCGGCGGCGCATTGAAGCTGTTGTGGTGGCAGGGCCCGACCCTGCTCAATCCGCACTTCGCCACCGGCACCAAGGACCAGGACGGCTCGCGCCTGTTCTACGAGCCGCTCGCCTCCTGGGACCCCGACGGCAACATGAAGCTGGTTCTTGCGGCAGAGATTCCCTCGATCCAGAACGGCGGGCTCGCCGCCGACGGTAAATCGGTGACCTGGAAGCTCAAGCCCGGCGTCAAATGGCACGATGGCAAGCCGTTCACTGCCGACGACGTTGTGTTCAACTGGGAATATGCAAGCGATCCCGCCACCGCAGCAGTCACCATCGGCACCTACCGCGACATCAAGGTCGAAAAGATCGATGATCTCACGGTACGCCTCCTTTTCGCCAAGCCGACCCCCTTCTGGGCCGATGCTTTCGTCGGCGCACCGAACTGCATCATCCCCAAACATCTTTTTGCGGACTACAAGGGCGCCAAATCCCGCGAGGCGCCGAACAACCTGTCACCCGTCGGCACCGGTCCGTACAAGTTCGTGGAATTCAAGCCCGGCGATCTCGTGCGCGGTGTGATCAATTCCGACTACCACATGCCCAACCGCCCCTACTTTGATACGCTTGAGATGAAGGGCGGCGGCGATGCCGTTTCGGCGGCGCGCGCGGTGATCCAGACCGGCGAATACGATTTCGGTTACAACATCCAGGTCGAAGATGACGTGCTGCTGCGCTTGGAAAAGGGCGGCAAGGGCAAGGCGGTCTACGCCGTGGGGGGTGACACCGAGTTCATCGCGCTCAATTTCACCGATCCAAACACCGAGATCGATGGCGAACGCTCTTCGATCAAGACCAAGCACCCGCTGTTCTCCGATCCGGCCGTGCGCAAGGCGCTGTCCATGCTGGTCGATCGCGAGTCGGTCAAAAAGGCCATCTACGGCCGCGCCGGCCGCACGACCGCTAATTTCCTCAACGGTCCCGAGAAATTCGTGTCCAAGAACAACACTTGGGAATTCAGCGTCGAGAAGGCGGCGAAACTTCTTGATGACGCCGGCTGGAAGCCCGGCGCGGACGGCATCCGCGAGAAGGACGGCAAGAAGCTGAAGCTGCTGTACCAGACCTCGATCAACGGACCGCGCCAGAAGACTCAGGCGATCGTCAAGCAAGCCTGCCAGAAGGCTGGCATCGATGTCGAACTCAAATCCGTTGTCGCCTCCGTGTTCTTCTCCTCGGACGTCGGCAATCCCGACACTTATCCGAAGTTCTATGCGGACCTGGAGATGTTCCAGATTCCCATGAGCCAGCCGGATCCTTCGCAGCACATGCGCCGCTATACGTCGGACAGGGTGTCAACCAAGGAGAACAAGTGGCAGGGCACCAATTTTCCGCGTTGGGTCAACAAGGACTACGACGGGATCATCGCAGCGGCGGAAGCCGAAATGGACCCGATCAAGCGCGCCGCGCTGTACATCAAGGCCAATGATCTCTTGATTCAGGAGGTCGTATTCATCCCCGTGCAGCATCGCCTCAAGGTGGAAGCCGCGGCCAACAACCTCGTCTGCATCGTTAGCGGTTGGGCCAACGAGACCGACAACCTGTTCGATTGGTACCGGGAGGCATGATCGCGCGGGCGTAAACGGATTTCCCTATGAGCCAATACGTTCTGCGTCGCCTGCTGATCGCGATTCCGAGCCTGCTCGGAATCTCGGTCGTGCTGTTCGTCGTGCTCGCGCTCGCCCCCGGCGATCCGTTCTCCGAACTGGCGACCAATCCGAACGTGCCGCCCGAAGTGCAGGCGGCACTTCGGGCCAAGTTCGGCCTCGACGATCCGATTCACCTTCGCTACCTGCATTGGCTCAACGCCATGCTGCACGGCGACTGGGGCTTCTCCTTCGTCAGCCGGATGAACGTCGACACGCTGATCCTCCAGCGCCTGCCCGCGACCCTCTACGTGATCGGCTCGGCGCAGATCCTTGCGCTCCTGATCGCGATTCCCGTCGGCGTGTACGCGGCGACCAGGCCATATTCGCTGTTCGACCAGATCGCGAATACGCTCGCCTTCGTCGGCTTTTCGCTGCCGACCTTCTTCACGGGCATCCTGTTCATCCTGATCTTCTCGGTCACGCTCGACTGGCTGCCCTTCGTCTACACCACCGACATCAAGGGCACGGGAATCCACTGGGTGCTGGAGATGATCCGCCAGGCGATCATGCCGGTGGCGGTGCTCGGCCTGTTCCAGGCGGCCTCGATGACGCGCTTCGTGCGCTCGGCGATGCTCGACGTGATCCGGCTCGACTATGTCACCACGGCGCGCGCCAAGGGCCTCGGACAAACCAAAGTCATCGTCAAGCACGTGATGCGCAACGCCATGATCCCGGTCGTGACGCTCATTGCGTTGCAGATGCCGGCGGTGTTCGGGGGCGCCATCGTCACCGAGCAGATCTTCCGCATTCCGGGCATCGGCTCGCTGCTGATCTCCTCGATCCTGTCCAACGACACGCCGGTGGTGATGGCCGTCACCTTCGTGTTCGCTTGCCTCGTCGTGCTGTTCAATCTCATCGCGGACATCCTTTATGGCTGGCTTGACCCTCGCATCTCCTTCCGCTGAGCGGCGCGTTTACTCGCCCTGGCGGGAGACGTGGCGGCGCTATAGTCGCCACAAGCTCGCTGTAGTCAGTGCGTTCCTGCTCCTCGTCCTGATCCTGGCGGTGGTGATTGGCCCCTTCGTCTGGCGGGTCAAGATCGACGACATCGACATCGTCGCGGGTATGCAGGGCCCGTCGCTGGCCCATCCTTTCGGCACCGACGATCTCGGCCAGGACATCCTGGCCCGCATGATCTATGGCGGGCGCATCTCGCTCGCGGTCGGTCTCGCCGCAATGCTGGTCTCGGTCTTTGTCGGTGTGCTGATCGGCGCGCTCGCCGGCATGTCGCGCGGTGCGCTCGGTCATGGGCTGATGTGGCTCACCGATCTCTTTTTGTCGCTGCCGCAATTGCCGCTCCTGCTGTTGCTCATCTATCTCTTCCGCGACGGGCTGAAAGCCGCGTTCGGCCCAGAGGGCGGCATCTTTATTCTGATCGTGCTCGTGATCGGCGGCCTCCGCTGGATGCCGGTGGCGCGCCTCGTGCGCGCGCAGTTCCTGTCGATCCGCGAGAAAGAATTCGTCGAGGCCGCGCGAGCGCTCGGCGCCAGTCCAGTGCGGCAGGTGGTGCGCCACATCCTGCCCAATGCGCTCGGCCCCGTGATCATCGCCGGCACCATCGACGTCGCTGCCGCCATCATCGCTGAATCGACGTTGTCGTTCCTCGGCCTCGGCTTTCCGCCGGATACCCCGACCTGGGGGCGGCTGCTGTATGACGCCAAGGATTTTCTCGACATCGGCCCGCATTGGGCGCTGTTCCCGGGCGGCGCGATCTTCATCGCGGTGGTCGCCATCAACTTCATTGGTGACGGCTTGCGTGACGCGCTCGATGCGCGACGGGTGATCTGATGCCGCCACTGCTCGAAATCAAGGGTCTGAAAACCCACTTCTCCACCGACGACGGCATCCTCCAGGCCGTCGACGGCGTCGACATCTCCGTCAATCGCGGCGAGACGCTCTGCGTCGTCGGCGAGTCCGGCTGCGGCAAGACCGTGACGGCGATGTCGATCCTGAAACTGATCGCTATGCCGCCGGGCCGGATCGCGGCCGGCCAGATCATCTTCGAGGGCCGCGATCTCGTCCCTTTGACGAGCAATCAGCTTGACGAGGTTCGCGCCAAGGAGATCGGCTTCATCTTCCAGGAGCCGATGACCTCGCTCAATCCGGTGCTCACCATCGGCGAGCAGATTGCCGAGAGCCTGCGGCGGCACGAAGCGGTAACCAAGAAGCAGGCGCTCGAGCGCACCATCGAGATGCTGAAGCTGGTGCAGATCCCGAACGCCGAAGGCCGCGTGCACAACTATCCGCACCAGTTCTCCGGCGGCATGCGCCAGCGCGTGATGATCGCGATGGCGCTCGCCTGCAAGCCGAAGCTGATCATCGCCGACGAGCCGACAACCGCGCTGGACGTCACCATCCAGGCCCAGATCCTCGACCTGCTCCAGGACATGAAGGACCGCTTCGGCATGGCGGTGATGCTGATCACCCATGCGATGGGTGTCGTCGCCGAAACCGCGCAGCGTGTCGTCGTAATGTATGCCGGCAAGGTGGTGGAGGAGGCGCTCGTCGACGACCTGTTCGGCGATCCCCGCCATCCCTATACGCAAGGGTTGATCCGCTCGATCCCGCGCATCGATCTCGACAGCGAGCACAAGACGCGGCTGGAGGCGATCGGCGGCTCGGTGCCGATCTTGATCAATCCGCCGGTTGGCTGCCGCTTTGCCCCGCGCTGCAAGTTCGCCATGAACGTCTGCACCGAGAAAGAGCCGCTGCTGCGCGAGATCGCGCCCGGGCATCGCGTGGCCTGCCACTTGGGAGATACCACTCTGGGAGGCGCGGCATGAGCCAACCGTTGCTGCGCGTCAGCGGCCTGAAGAAACATTTTCCCGTGCTCGGCGGTCTGCTGTCGCGCCAAGTTGGCACCGTCTACGCGGTCGACGGCGTGTCTTTCTCCGTCAATCGCGGCGAGACGCTCGGCCTCGTCGGCGAGTCCGGCTGCGGCAAGTCCACGACGGGGCGTTGCGTGCTGCGCCTGATCGAGCCGACAGACGGCGAGGTCACCTTCGACGGCCAGGACGTGCGTAAGCTCGGCGGCAACGATCTGCGCGCGATGCGGCGGAACATGCAGCTCGTATTCCAGGATCCGTTCGCCTCGCTCAATCCGCGCATGACAGTCGGTGCGATCCTCGGCGAGGCCTTCACCATCCACAATCTCGCCTCGTCCGCGAAAGAGCGCGAGGAGCGCGTCGCGGGTCTCCTGGTCAAGGTTGGGCTCAAGGCCGAGCACATGCGGCGCTACCCGCACGAGTTCTCCGGCGGCCAGCGCCAGCGCATCGTGATCGCGCGGGCGCTCGCGGTCGAACCGAAGCTGATCGTCTGCGATGAGCCGGTCTCCGCGCTCGACGTGTCGATACAGGCGCAAGTGATCAACCTGTTGGAAGATCTGCAGGCCGAGCTGAACCTCACCTATCTGTTCGTCGCGCACGATCTCTCTGTCGTCGAGCACATCTCCGATCGCGTCGCGGTGATGTATCTCGGCCGCATCGTCGAGCTCGCGAAGGCGAGCGATCTTTACCGCAACCCGCAGCATCCCTACACCAGGGCACTTCTGTCCGCGGTGCCGGTGCCCGATCCCAAGTTCAAGCGCGAACGCATCCGCCTCAAGGGCGACGTGCCGAGCCCGATGAAGCCGCCATCCGGCTGCCACTTCCACACCCGTTGTCCGATCGCCCAGCCGCGCTGTGCGGAAAGCGCGCCGGAGCTGAGGGAAGGGGCGGGCGGGCACTTCGTGGCGTGCCATCTGGCTTGATGCCGCCGGAAGGCGGAGCGCGAGTCATTCGTGAAGCAGGCCGTGCTCCGAAAGGGCCTGCTTGAAAGCCTGCACCGACGTATGGTGATGCGCGGAGAGACCCGCCTCGCGCGCGCCGGCAACATTGGCCGCGACATCGTCGACGAACAGGGCCGTCTCCGGCCTCACGTTGAGCTCGGACAGGCAGAGGCGGTAGCAGCGCGGGTCCGGCTTCGCCGTCTTGAACTGGGCCGAGGTGTAGATTCGAGCGCCGAACAGCGGGCGCAGGTCCGGCAGCAGAGTGTCGATATGGTCAGCGACCAGCGTGGTGTTGTTGGTCAGGACGGCAATGTCGACGGTTTTGCGCAAGCTGCCGGCAATCTCCAGCATCGCGCGTTTGGCCTGCATTGAACGGCGCCGCGCCTCGACCCATTCGTCGAGCGACAGGGAATAGCCTATGCGCTCGCCGAACCCGCGCAGATAGTCTGAAGCGTCGAGCGCGCCAGTGTCGCCGAGAAACTCGAATCCGGATTCCCAGATCGCCTTGTAGACGGCTTCACTCGTGATCCCGGCCAGCTCCGCAAGAAAGGCGACGCGCTTTTCCCTCTCGTAGTCACAGAGGACGTTGTCCATGTCGAAAAGGACAAGCTTAATCTCGCCAGTCACCGCAGCACTCTCGGATCGGCCGAACATCCGGCCGCGGTGCAAATCATATCCCGTCCGAACCCGACGGACAAATCCAGAGGAGAGGTCGTCACGCGCTCTTGGCCGGCCACGGAACGACCCGTCCCGACATCACCAGCCGGTCACGGCCGCTGTCCTTGGCTGCGTAGAGCGCGCGGTCGGCGGCCGCGACCAGCGTGCTGCAATCCATCGTGGTTTGGGACGGAAGAGCCGTCGCGCCGCCAACGCTCGCAGTCACCAGCCGGGAAGGTGGATTCTGTGCATGCAGCATGCCGAGACCGTGCAGCGCCTGGCGAATCCCTTCGCCGACCTCGGCGCAGCCATCCGGGCCGGTGTTCGGCAACAGCACGGCGAATTCCTCGCCGCCGTAGCGCGCGGCGAGGTCGGCCGGGCGCTTGGCCTGGGCGGACAGGATCCTGCCGAGCGCGCGCAGGCAGGCGTCGCCCGCCTGATGTCCGTAATGATCGTTGAACTTCTTGAAATGATCGACATCGACCAGCAGCAGCGAGAGCTGCGTGCCGTCGCGCCGGGCGCGCGCCCATTCATCGGCGAGACGTTCGTCGAATGTGCGTCGGTTGGCGAGGCCGGTAAGGCCGTCGGTCGTTGCGAGCGAGGCGAGTTTGTCCTGAAGGTCCTTCTGCTCGGTCATGTCGCGCACCACCGCGACGACGCCGTCGATGGCACCACTGTCCGAGGCAAGGGTCACGTGCAGCGCCGCCTCGGCCCAGATCTCGCCCTTGTCGCGATGACGCTGGCGATAGACGAACCGCGCTTCCTCGGCTTCGCCATTCTTCAGCGCGATGATCGCCTGCTCGACCCGTTGCATGTCGTCCGTGTGAATGCCGGCCAGGGCCGACGTGTCCAGCAGTTCCTCGGCGGACCAGCCGGTGATGCGCGCGCATGAGGGAGAGACGTAGAGCAGCCGGTTATCGAGCCCGATCCGGGTCACCATGTCGCTGGATTGCTCGGCCAGCAGGCGGAAATTCGCTTCCTTGGCAACCAAGGCCTGGGCCATGAGCTGCCGCTGCACCAGCTGACGGACCAAGTAGAAGCCGATCACCGCGATCA
Organism: Bradyrhizobium sp. 179; assembly: GCF_023073535.1. Classification (NCBI taxonomy): domain Bacteria; kingdom Pseudomonadati; phylum Pseudomonadota; class Alphaproteobacteria; order Hyphomicrobiales; family Nitrobacteraceae; genus Bradyrhizobium; species Bradyrhizobium sp. 179. Next base: position 49,327 of record NZ_JADPJR010000053.1, read on the forward strand.
GCAGAACGAGGCCGAGGACGAAGGTTATGCGCGCGGCCGCCGCGCGTCGCCAGGGCGCCAGCACGTCATCTTGCGACTTGCTCGCCAGCACCATCAGCGGATAGCGGCTGCTGCGCTGGTAGTAGCTCAGCCGCTCCACGCCATCGAGCGGCGACTTGAAATAGTAGACCGAGGCGGCGGGGCGGCTTTTCCAGCTTCTGAACAGGGGCGCATTGGACAGGTTGCGTCCAACGAAGGCGCCGCTCTCGTCGCGACTGCGCGCCAGCATGATGCCACTATTGTTGAGCAGCGATGCCGAGCCGTTCGGACCGATGTCGAACCGCTCGTAGAACTTGACGAAATAGCTGACGTCGATCGTGAGCAGGGCAACGCCGGCGAAGCCGCCGTCGGAATCGTTGATCCGGCGGGATGCGGTGATGATCCATTGGCCGCCGGCTCTGCTCTTGACGGGCGGTCCGATCAGCGTGCCGGTCGCAGGCGAGTCGCGATGGTGGCGGAAATAACTCCGATCGCTGTTGTTGAGGTTGGAAAAGTCGAGGCGTTCAGTCGTGGCAAGCCAGCGGCCGGTCGCGTCGTAGACGAAGATGCCGCGGATGCGGTCCGATGATTTGCGTGTCGGCAGATAAGCCTGGAGTTTCGCAATCGTGTCCGGACCCGTCCCGTCGATTTCGAGCCGATGGACCAGCCCGACCAGGATCGTATCGACGAGCTCGAATGTATCGTCCGCGTGCTGGATCAGCGAATGCGCCAGATTGGTGACGTCGACTTCGGCTGCCCTGAGATCGGCATTGCGCGCTTCCCATTCGCGCCAGGCGCTCAAGCCGAGGATCGCCACGCAAGTCAGCGCGACGAAACTCGCCGCCCAGAGCGGAAGGCGCGTCTTGCCGAGTTCGCGGCTCGTGACCATCAGGCTTGCTCCAAATCGGCGCAAACCTCTCACTTTGGCCTTAACGGCCTGTTGCAACTTCTGCGATGATTTTGTGCGTCCGTAGTCAACCGGACGGGTCGCCGAGATCTTGACCGACTCTGCTCGGCGATTGTTAACCACCTTCGCCGCAGCGTGACGGCCTCATCCTGCGTCCGCCGCGTCATCCTTCCAGCGTGAAGCCAACGCGCAGCGTGACCTGATAATGACGGACAGTGCCGTTCTCGATGTGGCCGCGCGTCTGCACCACCTCGAACCATTTCATCTCGCGAACGGTCTTGGCGGCGCGGCCGATCGCGTTCTGGATCGCATCCTCGATCGAGGTCTCGGATGATCCGACCAGTTCCAGGATCTTATAGACGTGATCATGTTCGGCTGTGGGCATGACTGCTCTCCCTGGCGCTACAGCGGGTTCGGATATGCATCTCGCGAGGCAACTTGGGTTGGCGAGACAAAACGGGCCTCACTCTGAACCGACTCCGGCGCTTCGGGTTCCATGCTCGCCCGGCGCGCGCAGCGGATCTGGAGTTATCCTGCGAGGTGCGTAGTTTGATGCTGTACCGATGCTGGCCGTGCTCCCTGCCACAACATCTTCAACAGCAGCGCAAGCAGGGCCATCATGGCGAGGCCGGCGATGGCGGGCGTGAAGTGCTGGCTGGAATCGGCCTTCGGCCCGAACTGCACTGTGAGCCGCGCCGACTGCAATAATCCGTAGGCGCCTGCGAGCAGGATCAGGCCGTACATCACACCGCGCTCGCGCGCGCTCGCCAGCTTAGCGAGATCGGGCAGCATCAGGGCGAGACCGATCCCGAGCACCGGCAGATCGTAATCATAGGCATAGGGGCTGACCATCACCGACGCCGTCGCGACGACACCGAGCGCGAATGCGGCCGAGGCGCCACGTGCCCGGTGGAGGAAGACGGCGAGCACGACAGCGAATAACGCGATGCAGGCAAGGCTCGCCTGCCCCCAGAATGCAAAGCTGGCGGAGACGCCGGCCTTGTAGAGCGCCGCGTAAGCCGAGATCATGCGAAACAGCGGATAAAAGCCCTGCTCGAGATAGCTCGCCGATTCCCTGATCGCGCCGAGCCAGGCGGTCCAGATCTGCCAACCGAACAGGAGCGTGCACAGGAGCGAGCTCGCCAGCACCACGGCTGTGGCGGCCGCGAGCGCCGCCCAGCGTCGCGTCGCCAGCAAATAGATGCCCAGGGCAACAGCGAGATGCGGCTTGATCACCATGGCCCCGAGCGCCAGGCCCGAGAACAGCGGTCGCCGCTCGAGGTTGAGGCAGACGAGCCCGATCAGCGCGCCGGTGAGAAAGCCGTTCTGCCCGCAGCCGATGGTGATCGCCAGTGCCGGAAACAGGATCACCAGCACTTGCGCCAGATTATTACCTGCGATCCTTCGCAGCGTCAGGAGATAGAGCACGAGCGTCGCCGCGGTGAACAACAGATAACTGATGCCGACCGGCAGGAATGCGAAAGGCGCCACCAGAAGATCGTATTGCGGCGGATAGGTCCAAGGCATGAAGCCGGTCATGCCGCCGGCCGCCTCCGCCTGCATCTTCAGCAGCGCCTCGAAATGATAGACCTGGTCGAGATCGCCGCCCCAGACGCGCTGCGCGACGATGTGAAAGGCGTCGAAGTCGGCGAGCTCGCGGTTCGCCCAGGCGCCGAAGCGCCCGAACCAGCAGGCCTTGAAGGCGACGATCGCCATCAGCGCCGCGAGCACGAAGCGCACGTAGGCAATCGGCTTCGAAGGCGAGGACTGAATCGCTTCCAGCGTCGCGGCGAACATGAATGGCAGCCTCATGGTAGCCGGACGGAGGCCGCCGGCCATGCCAAGATGGCCCGCAGAGGCTTAAAGGATGGTAACGAAGCGGAAAGGATTGTTGCCGGCGCCGGAGCGCAGTTCGGTGATCCGCAAACGCTAGCGGGACGCGGGACCAGACGTCCACGCTACGGGTCCAGCTCCGTATCCCAGTAAAGATAGTCGAGCCAGCTGTCGTGCATAGAGTTCGGCGGGAATCTGCGGGCAAGCCAAAGCAGCCGGCCACCGTAGTTAACAATGAACTGACGCAATCGATCAGAATCGAAGGCGCCGAAAATCCAGGATTAAGCACTTGTACCGTATGGTCAGTCAGACTGACGGCGGTCCTCGCACAGACCGCGCTTTGACTGGGGGAGCCGTGTGACGGTCATCGTTGGTGATTTCGATCGCCTGAAAGAGGTGCGCGGGTCATCGCCTGAGCGCGTGGGCGCTGTGTGGAGAAGCCCTTCAACGATCGCCGTACTGCTTTGGCTGTCGCTATTTGCGGCGGCGATCATCGTCAGCGTGGTTCTCTGCGACTTCAGGCTCGTATTCACGCTTGACGACGCCTATATCCATCTTGCGGTCGCGGATCAAATTCTCTCAGGTGGCTACGGCATCAACGCTGGGGAATATTCGTCGCCCAGCTCGTCGGTTGTGTGGCCATATATTCTGGCACTGACCGAGGCGATGCATCTCGGCGTTTTCGGTCCGCTGCTGATCAATGCGGTCGCCGCGTGTGCGACAGTTTTCGCCCTGCTGCGCCTGTTCGAAACGAGTCGGCTGCTCGATGCGGGTCCACTTACCTGCGTGATCGTGCCGCTTCTCATTTTCAACACCAGTGCCGTCGCGCTACCCATGACCGGCATGGAGCACAGCGTTCACGTTTGGGCATCTGTCGTGACCTTTGCTGGCCTTGCCGGGGCGGCGCGCAAATCCACGCCAACCTCGCTGCATTTTCTCGCTCTGGTGCTTCTTCCCTTGATCCGCTTCGAAGGGGCAGCATTCGCCTGTGCCGCGACTGCCGGTTTTGCGATGCTTGGTTACAGACGCTTTGCCGCCGGCGCGGCATTTGTCATCATCATCAGCTTGCTGGGTTATTGCGCGCTGATGTCGTCGCGTGGCCTGCCGCTTCTGCCGAGTTCGGTGCTGTTGAAGGGATATCTCGCCAACCTCGATGAGACCGCAGCCTCATTTCGGGCGATTGTCAACAACGTGCTGCGGAGCTTGACGAGCGTCTATGGCCTGCGGCTGACCATGCTTGGGCTTGCAGTTGCGATCTGCGCGAACTGGCTGCGCGCAGATCGCGAAGCGCTGATTGTTCTTCTGACCGTCATAGCTGCCATCGGTGCGCATCTGGTCTTTGGCCAATACGGCTGGCTCAACCGGTATGAGGTCTACATCATGGCGCTCGCGACGGCTGCGCTATTATGGGCTGCCGGGCAGGTGAGGCCGCATCTCTCGGCGTTGCGGTGGTCGATTGCGAAGGTCGTCCTGGCTTTCGGGCTTGGCACTGCAGCCATGCCGTACGTGACAGCGGCGATAGTCTCGCCGATCGCGGCAAGCGATATCTACGAACAGCAATATCAATTGGCTCGCTTTGCCCGTTCATTCTACAGGCATGCGGTCGGGGTCAACGATTTGGGTCTGCTCGCCTACGGCAATACCGATTACGTGCTCGATCTCTGGGGCCTTGGTTCGGAGGACGTACGCAAGGCGAGGATCGCGGGGGAGTACGGGCCGCCCGAGATGGCGGCTCTCGCGAGCAAGCATGTGGTCGGCCTGGTGATGATCTATGATGCCTGGTTTCCGAAGGGGGTACCTGCGGACTGGACAAAGGTCGCCGTCCTCGAGACAAAGACCGTGACGCTGTCGCAAAGAAACGTCGCATTCTATCGAACGCCACTGGGCAACGAGGCGGAAGTGACCTCAGCGCTTCATGCATTCAGCACGACGCTTCCGCCGCGGGACACGCTGCACATCATTGCGCCGTAGCGCCGTGCGAGCCGCAGAACGCGCGCCCCCTACGGATCCAGCTCCGTATCCCAGTAAAGATAGTCGAGCCAGCTGTCGTGCAGATAGTTCGGCGGAAACAGGCGGCCGTTGCGGTGGAGTTGGTGTACGGTCGGCGCGAACGCACTCTGGCGCGGAAACATTTTTGCTTGCGCCGGGGTGAGATTGCCCTTGCGCAGATTGCAGGGCGAGCACGCCGCGACCACGTTCTCCCAGGTGGTCTGGCCGCCTTTGCTGCGCGGGATGATGTGATCGAACGTGAGGTCTTCAGGCGAGCCGCAATATTGGCAGGCGAAACGATCGCGCAGGAAGACGTTGAAACGGGTGAAGGCGGGATGGGTGGTCGGCTTGACGAAGGATTTGAGCGAAACCACGCTCGGCAATTGCATTTCTAACGTCGGACTTCGAACCGCCTGGTCGTAATGCGCGACGATGTTGACGCGGTCGAGGAACACCGCCTTGATCGCGTCCTGCCACGACCACAAAGACAGTGGGTAGTAACTCAGCGGCCGGAAGTCCGCGTTCAGCACCAACACCGGCCAACTGCCTTGCGAGACATGTGCGTTCAAGTAACGCTCCCGGCCTCCAATGTACGCTGCGAAGCAGCAAGTACTGACATACTACATGCAGCGTGACGGGATTGTGAAGCCCGTTGAGCGACTTATTCAGTCGCAAGCAATGCGGCGGCGAGGTGGCAAAAGCGCTCAAAAAGCCGCGATCCCCGGGGACCATGCAGCCGGCCCGGAACCGCCTTCACGGTGCGTTGCAGCTCTATCTTCGCTACTCCCGCACCCGCTCGAGCTTCTGCAAACATCGCGTGGCGCGCACCGCGGGCGGCATCTCCTCGTCCGGAAAGCTCGTCTTCCAGTCGGTAACACCGACTTCACCGACATAGATGGCGCCCTTCGAATCCAGGGCGATGCCGTGCGGCGCCAAAAACTTTCCGCTGGCCACGCCGGACCCTTCCTCGCCGCCAAGCCGCGCGATGCGCCTGCCCTGCGCGTCTACGATCGATAGCCGCGGCCCGAGATTGGGCACCTTGCGGTTGACGGCCAGGCCGGGGCCGAGCTCGCCGACCACGAAGGTCGGGCTCTTAGCCCCACCGCAGCAGCACAGCGCGCAGGGGCGGTGCAAGTTGTTCCACTGCGCCTCGTATTTGCCGTCTCCATCGAACACCTGCACGCGGTGGTTCTCGCGGTCGGCGATGTAAACCCAGCCGTGGGCGTCAGTGGCAATATTGTGCACGATGTTGAACTGACCGGGATCGGTCCCCGGCTCGCCCCAGCTCCTCATCAGCTTGCCGTCGGGGGTGAACTTGTGCACGCGCGCATTGCCATAGCCATCGGAGACGTAGATCTCGCCCTTCGGCGACAACGCGGTGTGGGTGCAGCGGTGGAAGGGATTGCCGCTCATGAACGGCGCTGGCTTCTCGGGAATGCCGATCGTCAGCAGTACCTTGCCCTCAGTGGTGCATTTGCGCACGGTGTGGTCGCCGTCATCGGTGCAGTAGAGATTGTCCTCCGCGTCGATATGCAGGCCATGCGCGCGCGAGAACAGGCCTTCGCCCCAGCTGCGCAGGAAATTGCCTTCGCGGTCGAGTACCACCATGGGATGAGCGCCGCGGTTGAAAACGTAGATCTGGTCCTTGCTGTCGACCGCGACCGAGGCGACGTCGGTGAGTTGCCAGCTGTCCGGCAGCTTGGCGAAGTTTTCGACGACGCGGTAGCGGTGCTCGCCGCTGCCAAGAATGGCTGGCATGGGTTCCTCCTCCTGTCATTCGGGGGCGCGCGTTATCGCGAGCCCGGAATCCATCCATCCGCCAATATGCGACGCAATGGATTTCGGGCTCGCGACTTCGTTGCGCCCCGGAATGACGGCTGGATCATGTGGCACTCACCTCACGCCCGCAATATCCCCTCCTCGATCGCCTTGATCTGGAGCGCGAGATATTTCGAGTTGATCCGGCACTGCGCGAGGCTGCCTGCGATGAACCAGAGACCTGGCTGCTTCGTGCGTGTGTACATGTTGCGCAGCTCGAAGCCATCGCCAAAACCCCAGACCGGGCCGACGCGGTCGGCGATGGCGTCCCCAAACAATTTACGCACCAGATATTCCTGCGGCTTGTAGCCGGTGGAGAGGACGATGAGATCAGCCGGAATGATCGAGCCGTCCTTCATCCGTGCACCCTCGGTGACGAAGCTCTCGATGTCGGTAAACTGCTTCAGCTTGATCGCGCCCTCGATGATCAGGTTGGAGCAGCCGACGTTGAAATAATAGCCGCCGCCGCGGGTGAGGTATTTGAATTGCCAGCCGGTACCGGCCTCGCCGAAGTCGAGCTTGAAGCCGACGCGCCGCAGGCCGTCCAGCAGCTCCTTGTCCAACTCCTTCGACTGCTCCGTCAGCATCACATGGGTCTTCCGCGCGAGTGGTGTCGGCATCGAGGCCGCGATCAGATCATTGTCCTCGAGCGTGCCCTCATTGTAGGTCGCGTAAGCCAGTTGCGCCGACGGCTCGATATTGGTGACAAGCGTCGGCGAGCGCTGCACCAGCGTCACCTTCGCGCCGCTGGAGTGAAGGTCCTGCGCGATGTCGTGGCCGCTATTGCCGGTGCCGATCACGATGGCGCGCTTGCCCGTCCAGTTCTCGCCGTCCTCATAGCGGCTGGAATGCAGCAGCGTGCCCTTGAAATCGGCAAGGCCCGCAATGTCGGGCATGTTGGCGATGCCGCTGACTCCGGTCGACATCACCACATGGCGCGGATGCATGGTCCGCTTGCTGCCGTCGGCGCGGCGCAGCGTCACCAACCAGCGCCCCTTCGCCTCGTCATAGACGCCGCCCTCGAGTTCGGTGCCGGTCCAGAAATTCAGCTCCATCGCCTCGACGTAAGCTTCGAACCAATTGGCGAGCTTGTCCTTTGGAATATAGACCGGCCAGGTCGGCGGGAACGGCATGTAGGGCAGGTGATTGACCTGCACCTGGTTGTGCAGGGTCAGCGCATGGTAGCGCTTGCGCCAGTTGTCGCCGATCCTCATCTCGCGATCGACGATCAACGTATCGACATTCAACTGCTTCAACCGCGCCGCGATGGCAAGCCCGGCCTGGCCGCCGCCGACGACCAGCACCGCCGGGTCGCGATCGGCGTAGTGACGCGAGGCGTTGCGGTGGTCGAGCCAGTTCGGCCCGCGGAAATCGCGCGAATAGGCCTGGTCGCGGGGCCGCGACCTGCCGAGCTGCTCCTCGAACCCCTTGAGCTCGTCGAGGGCGGTGAGCAGCGTCCACGCCTGCAGGCGGTCGCCATTGGCAGTATCGGGAACGAGCCGCACGATGCCACTGCCGCGTCCGATCGCCGTCTCGAAATCGAAGATCGCTTCGATGGTGTTGGTGCCGGCGCGCGTGACCCAGCGCGGCGGCGCTCGGTTTGGCGCGATCTTGAAACCGGTCGGTGCCGCCTTCGGTGCGACGATGGTCAACTCCCGTGCGATAGCATCGTGGCCTGCGAGCGTCTGCAGATTCCAGCTTAGTGCCAGCACATCGCGCCAAAAGCTGTCGGTGAGAAAGAGGCGGTCCAGCGCAGCGGGCTCGGGCCGGCCCAATGTGCGCTCGAATTCATCGAGCCAAGCCTGTGCGGAGACGGAAATATCCTTCGTCCTGTCCAGCATGCGCGACCTCGTGGCCGTCTTCGCGGCGTTTGCTCGCGAGCATGATCCGGAAAGGCGTGTAGCGGTTTTCCGAACAGATCATGCTCTGATATAGAGCTCGACGCTATACTGGATGAGCTTTCGTCGAAAGCGGTTTACCCGAGCAGCGAAAGCATGTGGCCCTGCTCGGGCGGAATACGCCCGTCAGGCCGAGAGCACGCCCTCGCGCTTCTTCACCGCGCGATAGTTGCTCCACCACAGATGCGCCGCGGCGCCGCGCAGCGGACGCCAGGGTTCGGCGAGCGGCGCCATCTGCTTCTCCGTCGGCCGCGTCTTCAGGCCGAGCCCAATCTTGATCCCCTCCTGCACAGCGAGGTCGCCGGCCGGCCAGGCGTCGCCATGGCCGAGGCAAAACAGCAGATAGACGTCGGCAGTCCAGGGGCCGATGCCGGGCAGCGAGATCAGCGTGTGATGCGCGGCGTCGGCATCCTCCTCGGCGAGCACCTCGAGGTTCAGCCGTTGCGCGCCGATCTCGCGCGCGAGGTGTTTCAGCGTCTTGATCTTGGCGGCGGATAGGCCGAGCCGCCCCAGCCGGTCGGTGCGGGCGCGCCGGACCGCCTCATGGTCGAACGGATCGAAGGCGGCGGCCAGCCGTCCCCAAATCGCCGCCGCGCTCGCCGTCGACAGCTGCTGCCCGCACACGATATGGGCAAGCCCCGCAAAACCCGGCTCGCGCCGCCGCAAGGCCGGCATGCCGGCAATTTCCAGCACGGGCTTGAGGCGCGGATCGCGCTTGATGAGCGCATGGACGGCCTCTTCGAGATCGGACTGGGATTCGAGGTGGATGGCCATTGCTTTGCTCAACTCGTCATGCGCGGGCTCGCCGTTTCTGCTACAGCTACGCCGGCCCAATGCCGTAAAGCCCGCCGAAGCCTTCGGCGTCGGCGGGACCGGCGCATCGATCTCCTCACAAGAGTCCTGGAAGATGGATTGCCGGGTCAAGCCCGGCAATGACGAATACACCGAGAACTCATGCCGCCCGTTTTCCGATTTGCCCCGAGCCCGAACGGCTTCCTGCATCTCGGCCACGCCTATTCCGCGCTGCTGAACTTCGAGCGCGCACGCGAGACCGGGGGGCGGCTGTTGCTGCGGATCGAGGACATCGACGCGACGCGCTGCCAGCCGGACTATGAGTCGGCGATCTACCAGGATCTCGCCTGGCTCGGGATCTCCTGGGAGACACCGGCGCGGCGGCAGTCGGAGCATCTTGCCGACTATCGCGCCGCGCTGGAAAAGCTCTCTGCGCTCGGTCTCGTCTATCCCGCCTTTGAAAGCCGCGCCGAGATCGCAAGGCTCGTTGCCGCGCGCGAGGTGGATGGGCCGTGGCCGCACGATCCCGACGGCGCGCCGCTATATCCCGGCGACGCCAAATTGCTGTCGGCCGGCGAACGCGAGCAACTGATGACGTCCGGCGCGCCTTATGCGCTGCGGCTCGACATGGTGGCCGCCTCTCGGCGCGTCGCCGGTCTGACCTGGAACGAACTCGGCGCGGGACCGGATGGCGAGCGCGGCATCGTCCCGGCGCGACCGGAAGCCTGGGGCGACGTCATTCTCGCCCGCAAGGAGACGCCAACCAGCTACCATCTGTCCGTCGTGGTCGACGACGCCCTCCAGGGCGTCAGCGAGATCGTGCGGGGCCAGGACCTGTTTCATGCCACATCGGTGCACCGCCTGCTGCAGGTTCTGCTTGGCCTGCCGGAACCCGCTTATCGCCACCATGCTCTGATCCGCGACGGCGAGGGGCGGAAGCTGTCGAAATCGAGCCGCTCGACGGGCCTGCGGGACTTGCGCGCAGCCGGCGCCACGCCGGCCGATATCCGCCGAACGGTGGGATTAGGTTAAGTTTCTCTGGGGGTTAGCCAAACGCCGCCGTGACTCCGGGCGTTCTGCCGTGCCATGCTTCCCCCCGATAGCCCGGGGTTCGAAGGGGATCATGGCGGCGAAAACGCGCCCAGTGCGCACCACGCGGACGTCCAAGCGACCGCCTCGGAAGCGGTCCGGGGCGGCCGGCCGGTTGGGCAAGCGCAGCGCCAAGGCGGTCGCGCCGGACGTGGTCCAGGCCGCGCTCGCCGCCTTTGCCCATGAGGTCCGCACTCCCCTGACCGGTATACTGGCAATCAGCGACCTGCTCGCGACCTCCGATCTCGGCGAGCGGGAGCGGCGCTGGGCCGACACCATCAAGGCCGGCGCCGAACATCTGGCGAGCCTTGCCACGCTGTTTGTGGACGCGGTCCGGACAGGAAAGCGGGCCGGGAAGGGTGGACACGCGCTCCGGCAGGACCTGTTCGACCTGCGGACGCTTGCCCGCAGCGCCGGCGATTCGCTGGCCGGCCGCGCCGCGGCCAAGGGTCTTCGAGCCCAGGTCGATATCTCCGAGAAGTTGCCGGGGCTGGTGGTCGGCGATCCGGTCCGCCTGCGCGCTGCGCTCGAGAACCTGATCGACAATGCCGTGAAGTTCACCGACCAGGGCGGCGTGGCGCTTGCGGTGGCGCCCTGGCGCCCCGTCAAGGACGAGCGCAAGGGCAAAGCAAAGGATAAAGCAAAGGGTAAAGGTAGAGTCGGCATCGCCTTCGCCGTGTCTGACAGCGGCATCGGCCTTACCATGGCCGAGATCAAGCGGCTGTTCCGCCCGTTCACCCAGGCCAATGTGACCATTGCCTCGCGCTTCGGCGGCGCCGGCCTGGGGCTATCCTCGGTGAAGCAATTGGCGCGCGCGATGGGCGGCGACATCACGGTCGCTGCGCGCCGCGGCGGCGGCGCCACGTTCACGCTGACGGTGTCGCTGGATGCGAGGGAAGCGGGTAAATCGCGCAAGGCGAAGGACGGTAGTGAGCCCGAGGCGATGGCCGCCCTCCGCGTGCTCAGCGTCGAGGACAATCCATTCGGCCGCGTGGTGCTCAACACCATTTTGACCGAGCTCGGCCATCATGCCGAGTTCATCGGCCGCGGCGAGGACGCGGTGGACCGGCTCGCGCAGGGCACCTTCGATGCGGTGTTGATGGACATGGTACTGCCCGGAATCGACGGCGTCGAGGCCATCCGGCGGATACGCAGCATGGCGCCGCCGCTGGCGCAGATTCCGATTATCGGGGTGTCAGGTCGCGGCGAAGACGAAGCGGCGTCGCGCGAGGCCGGTGCCGACGCCTTCCTGGTCAAGCCTGTGTCCCCGCGGGCCTTAGCGACTGCGCTGCTTGAAGCGACACGCCGTGTGGCAGCCGCGACTTGATGATCGCCGCGTTGAGCTCGCCGCCGTACACGAAGATCGCCGCGATGAAATACAGAAACACCAGCGCGATGATCACCGAGGCCAGCCCAGCATACATCGTCACATAGTTGTTGGCGAAGCGCGCGAGATATTGGCCGAACACGATGCTCGAGATCAGCGACGCCACGATGGTGAAGACGATGCCGGGCAGGATCTGGAGAAAACTGCGGCGTCCCGCCGGCAGCCAGGCGTGCAGGATGAGCAGCGCCACCACCAGCGCGCTGATGGAGATGCCGTAGCGCAGCCAGGTGAGAATGCTTTCGTTTGACTCGACGAACAAGGGAATGTGGCGTCGTGCCGCTTCGATGATCAGCGGACCGAGCACGATCAGGAACGCCATGGCGAGTGCAGTGAAGGCGGCAATCAACGTGTAGGCAATCGATTCCAGCCGCAGCCAGTACCAGCGCCGCATCTCCACCACCGCATAGGCGCGGTTGAGCGCGACGCGGAGCGCCTCGACGCCGTTGGAGGCGAAATAGACCGACAGCGCCGCGCCGATCGTCAGAATACCGGTGCGGGTCGTGGTCAGCACGTCGTGGACCTCGCCGGAGATCGAGTCGGCGACCTGCTTTGGCCAGACCTGGAGCATCAGGCTGGCGGCCTGGTCGGCGAGTTCCTTGGAGCCGAAGAAGCCGGCGAGCGAGGTCAGCACGATCAGGAACGGGAACAGCGCCATCAGCGTCGACAATGCGATGTGGCTCGCGATCGCCCAGCCGTCGTCGGCGAGGAACGTGTAGAAGGCGTCCATCACGACGACGTAGATGTAGCGGATCGCTTTCACGTAGCACCTACACCGCTGCTCTCTCCCCCTGCGCGCAGGGAGAGATCGGAAGAACAGGCAATCGGCGCAAATCGGAAATCATCGCGCTACCATCTGATATTATCGGCCCAAAAGCCAGTTCGCGAAGCGCGGCGCTGGTCATTCCGGGGCGCGCGCAGCGCGAGCCCGGAATCCATTTAGCCGCAGGACAGATGGCCCGATGGATTCCGGGCTCGATGCTTCGCATCGCCCCGGAATGGCGCCGGAGGCTGGCGTGGCACCATGGCGGAGCGGCGCACACGGTGCTATCTACCCTCAAATGGCATCTCTCCTGAGTACTTTCATCCTGCCGGCGGCAGCCGGCGCCGTGGCCCTGGTGCTGCTGCTCGGGCTCATCAACATGATGCGCGGCGGCTCGCCCAACACCTCGCAGAAGCTGATGCGCTGGCGCGTGCTGCTTCAGTTCGTGGCGATCATCATCGCAATGGCCGCGGTCTGGGCGATGGGGCGCTGACATGGTTGTATTGAATCGAATCTACACGAAGACAGGCGACGACGGCACCACCGCGCTCGGATCCGGCGAGCGTCGTCCGAAATACGATCTGCGCATCGAGGCCTATGGCACCGTGGACGAGACCAATGCCGCGATCGGCGTGGTGCGGCTCCACACCTCTGATATGCCCGAGCTCGACGCGATGCTTGGCCGCATCCAGAACGATTTGTTCGATCTCGGCGCCGACCTTGCGGTGCCCGAGCGTGAAGGCAAAGCGGAGCGGCTGCGGGTGGTGGCGAGCCAGGTCGAGCGGCTCGAGCGCGACATCGACGCACTCAACGACAAGCTCGCGCCGCTGACTTCCTTCGTGTTGCCGGGCGGCACGCCGGCCGCGGCTCATCTCCATGTCGCCCGCACGATATGCCGCAGGGCGGAACGAGTGGTGGTAGAGCTGGCGGCCCGGCCCAGCGAACCGGTGAGCGCGGCTGGCATCCAATATATGAACCGTTTGTCGGACTTCCTGTTCGTGGCCAGCCGAGTCGCCAACGGGGACGGTGCCGGCGACGTGCTCTGGGTTCCCGGCCAGAACCGCTGACCCATTTGGGCCGGGCGTTTCTAAGGTCTAAAATTTGGCCCTTCGCGCGTTGACCGGGCCTGATCAGGCCTTTAGGTTCCGCGCCAGTTGATAACCCCTTCCCAAATTGACTGAAAGAGGATCGATGAAGGTCTTAGTGCCGGTAAAGCGGGTGGTCGATTACAACGTCAAGGTCCGCGTCAAAAGCGATGGATCGGGCGTTGAACTCGCCAACGTCAAAATGTCCATGAACCCGTTCGATGAAATCGCGGTCGAGGAAGCGCTGCGCCTGAAGGAAGGCGGCAAAGCGACTGAGATCGTGGTGGTCTCGATCGGGCCCGCACAGGCGTCGGAGACGATCCGCACCGGCCTCGCCATGGGCGCCGACCGCGGCATCCTGGTGAAGGTCGATGGCAATGTCGAGCCGCTCGCGGTGGCCAAGATTTTGAAGAAGGTTGCCGAAGAAGAGCAGCCGGGCCTGATCATCCTCGGCAAGCAGGCAATCGACGACGACTCCAATCAGACCGGCCAGATGCTGGCCGCGCTGCTCGGCTGGTCGCAGGCGACCTTCGCCTCCAAGCTCGAGGTCGAAGGTTCTGACTTCAAGGTCACGCGCGAAGTCGATGGCGGCCTCCAGACCGTGAAGCTGAAGGGACCGGCGATCGTCACCACCGATCTGCGTCTCAACGAGCCGCGCTATGCCTCGCTGCCCAACATCATGAAGGCCAAGAAGAAGCCGATCGCGGAAAAGACCGTCGCCGATTACGGCGTCGACGTCGCTGCGCGCCTCGAGATTCTCAAGACGACCGAGCCGGCGGGCCGCAAGGCAGGCGTCAAGGTCAAGGACGTCGCCGAGCTGGTGTCGAAACTCAAGAACGAAGCCGGGGTGCTCTGATGACGACGCTTCTGATTGCCGAACACGACAATGCGTCGTTGAAGGATGCGACCAACAAGGCGCTCACCGCGGCTGCCGCGCTCGGCGCGGAGGTCGAGGTGCTGGTGGCCGGCCAGAACGCCAAGGCCGCGGCGGATGCCGCCGCCAAGCTTGCCGGCGTCAAGAAGGTGCTGCTCGCCGATGGCGAGCTCTACGCGCACGATCTCGCCGAGCCGCTGGCCGCGCTGGTCGTGTCGCTGGCGTCCAGCTATGACGCGATCGTCGCGCCCGCGACCTCGCGCTTCAAGAACGTGATGCCGCGTGTCGCAGCCCTGCTCGACGTCATGCAGGTCTCGGAGATCATCAAGGTGGTCGCACCCGATACCTTCGAGCGCCCGATCTATGCCGGCAACGCCATCCAGACGGTGAAGTCGAAGGACGCCAAGAAGGTCATCACGGTGCGCACCTCCACCTTCGCCGCAGCAGGCGAGGGCGGCAGTGCGCCCGTCGAGAACGTCGCGGCGGCCGCCGATCCCGGCCTGTCGACGTTCGTCGGCGAGGAAGTCGCCAAGAGCGACCGTCCGGAACTGACCTCGGCCAAGATCATCGTGTCCGGTGGCCGCGCCATGCAGAGCCGCGAGAATTTCGCAAAGTACATCGAGCCGCTCGCCGACAAGCTGGGCGCCGGCGTCGGTGCCTCGCGCGCGGCGGTCGACGCGGGCTATGCGCCGAACGACTGGCAGGTCGGCCAAACCGGCAAGGTCGTGGCTCCCGAGCTCTATGTCGCGGTGGGCATTTCCGGCGCGATCCAGCATCTGGCTGGCATGAAGGACTCCAAGGTGATCGTGGCGATCAACAAGGACGAGGACGCGCCGATCTTCCAGGTCGCCGATTACGGCCTGGTGGCGGACCTCTACCAAGCGGTTCCGGAGCTGACGGCCGAACTCGGCAAGCTCGGCAAGTAAAACGGGCTAAAAACACCGGCCGGAGCTATAAACTCCGGCCGGTGTTGCTTTTCTGAGGCGTTTTCTTTGGCGTGGGGCACGCCTTGGAAGCGATCCAATCTAGGTTTCGAGCCAGGGTTCTGATTAAATCGGAGCTCCCGGCTCGAGGGGATAGGCAGGGCGCGCTCGTCGCGCGCCGTTCCGGTGGATGACATGATGGCGGCAGTGATCAAGAAGGTCGGCGTGATCGGCGCGGGTCAGATGGGCAACGGTATCGCGCATGTTGCGGCGCTGGCCGGCTTCGACGTGGTGCTCAATGACGTCTCGGCCGACCGCCTCAAGTCGGGCATGGCCACCATCAACGGCAATCTGGCGCGACAGGTCTCCAAGAAGGCCGTCACCGAGGACGACAAGGCCAAGGCGCTCGCGCGCATCAAGCTTGCCGAGAAGCTGGACGACCTCGCCGACTGCGACCTCGTGATCGAGACCGCGGTCGAGAAGGAAGAGGTCAAGCGCAAGATTTTCCACGAACTGTGCGCGGTGTTGAAGCCGGAGGCGATCGTCGCCTCCGACACGTCGTCGATCTCGATCACGCGGCTCGCCGCCGCCACCGACCGGCCGGAGCGCTTCATCGGCATTCACTTCATGAATCCGGTGCCGCTGATGGAGCTGGTCGAGCTGATCCGCGGCATCGCTACCGATGATGCGACCTTCGAGGCATCCAAGGAATTCGTCGCCAGGCTCGGCAAGCAGGTCGCAGTCTCCGAGGATTTCCCGGCCTTCATTGTCAACCGCATCCTGCTGCCGATGATCAACGAGGCGATCTACACGCTGTACGAAGGCGTCGGCAACGTCGAGGCGATCGATGCCGCGATGAAGTTAGGGGCCCATCATCCCATGGGCCCGCTGGAGCTCGCCGATTTCATCGGCCTCGACACCTGCCTCTCCATCATGCAGGTGCTGCATGAGGGGCTGGCAGATTCCAAGTACCGCCCGTGCCCGCTGCTCGTGAAATACGTCGAAGCCGGCTGGCTCGGCCGCAAGACCCAGCGCGGCTTCTACGACTATCGCGGCGCCAAGCCGGTACCGACGCGGTAAGGTACTCTCGTGCCCCCGGACGCAGCGCGGAGCGCTGCCGAGCCGGGGCACGGAAACTCGCTCACCTCTCGTTAACCCCTCACGCCTAGGTTAGGGCCGGTACGAGGGTTCGCGTAATGGACATGATGGCGATGGTCAGCACCATGCTGGCCGCTCAGCAAGGCGCGCTGCAATCGAATATCGCAGCGACGCTGACCAAGCAGAACATGGACATGGAGAAATCCACCGTCCTGGCGCTGATGGGCGCCGGCCAGCCCTCGCTCGCCAATGTAGGCCCCGGCATCGGCGGCAATCTCAACGTCACGGCCTAAAATTCTCTAAAGCGACGCGGCAGCCTTGCCCGTCGCCGCCCGGATCAGCTTGAGCGCGTCCTCGCTGGCCCATTCCGCCGGCCCCGCAATCGTCGCGATCTCGCAGCCTTGCGGGTCGACCAGCACCGATGTCGGCATCCCCAAGGCCCGGCCCACGGCTTTAAGATCCTGAAAAACCTTGGCTTTCTGGTCGCTGAAATAGCCGAGCCGGGTCAGATTGGCCTCTCTCAGGAAGGTCTTGGGCTTTTCGGGGTCGCGGGTGTCGATGTTGATCGCCACCACCTCGAAATTCGGGCCCGACAGCTTGCCCTGGAGCTCGTCCAGCGCCGGCATCTCCTTGCGGCAGGGCACGCACCAGGTGGCCCACAGGTTCACCAGCAGCGTCTTGCCGCGGAAGTCGGACAGCTTCTTCGGCTTGCCGTCGGCGTCCTCGAAGACGAGGTCTGGCAGCTTGAAGGGGGTGCTCGCCATGGTCAGCGCCGCCACCTCGCCATGGGCGAGCGGGGCGATTTTCTGCGCAGTCGCCACCGCGGACCGGCAGACCGGATCGCCCGACGGCGCCCGGCTCAGACCCAGCCCGTACAGCGCGGCGAAGCCGGCCAGGCCCCCGATCGCCACAATGGCGATGACGAGTGGGATTCGGCGCGTGGCCGAAGGCGTTTTGTCGAGCATATCGTTTGTCATCCGGTCGCAGATGTGGCTATCAGGGGCCTCTTAATACGGCTGGCCGCGGCCAGCAAACGTGACTAGCGACAGGCAAGGCGTGAGCAGGGGATCATGAGCAACAAGATGTGGGGCGGCCGGTTCTCGGAACGTCCCGATGAGATCATGGAGGAGATCAACGTTTCTATCGACGTCGATCGTCACCTGTTCGCCCAGGACATTGCCGCGTCCAAGGCCCACGCCGCGATGCTCGCCAGCCAGGGCATCATCACTGCCTCTGATGCGAAAAATATCGGCAAGGGTCTAGACACGATTTTGTCAGAGATCGGCAAGGGCGGCTTCGCGTTCAAGCGCGCGCTCGAGGACATTCACATGAACGTCGAGAGCCGGCTGTCCGAGCTGATCGGCCCCGCCGCCGGAAGGCTGCACACGGCGCGCTCGCGCAACGACCAGGTCGCAACCGATTTTCGCCTGTTCGTCCGCGACGTCATCGACGAGACCGATGCTGCGCTGGCCGCGTTCCAGCAGGCGCTGGTGGAGCGCGCGCTGGAGCACGCCGCGACCGTGATGCCCGGCTTCACGCATCTGCAGACCGCGCAGCCCGTCACTTTCGGCCACCACCTGCTTGCCTATGTCGAGATGGCCGCGCGCGACCGCGGCCGCTTCCAGGACGCGCGCAAGCGGCTCAATGAATCGCCGCTGGGCGCGGCCGCGCTCGCCGGCACCTCATTCCCGATCGACCGCCACGCCACGGCGAAGGCGCTCCTCTTCGACCGGCCGATGGCGAACTCGCTCGATGCGGTGTCCGATCGCGACTTCGTGCTGGAGACGCTGGCGGCCGCCTCGATCTGCGCTGTGCACATGTCGCGCTTTGCCGAGGAGATCGTGATCTGGACCTCGCCGCTGGTTGGCCTCATCCGCCTCAGCGATAAATTCACGACTGGCTCCTCGATCATGCCGCAGAAGCGCAACCCGGATGCCGCCGAGCTCGTGCGCGCCAAGACCGGCCGCGTGATCGGTGCGCTCAACGGTCTTCTGATCGTGATGAAGGGCCTGCCGCTCGCCTATCAAAAGGACATGCAGGAGGACAAGCAGGGCGCGATGGAAGGTTTTGCCGCGTTGTCGCTGGCGATCCGCGCCATGACCGGCATGGTCCGCGACCTCGCGCCCGACGAAGCGAGGATGAAGGCGGTCGCGGGCGAGGGTTACGCCACCGCGACCGATCTCGCCGACTGGTTGGTGCGGACGCTGAAGATGCCGTTCCGCGAGGCCCACCACGTCACCGGCCGAATCGTGGCCAAGGCCGCCGAAGGCGGCGTCGCGCTGCACGAGCTGCCACTGAAGGAGATGCAGGCGATCGAGCCCAAGATCACCAAAGACGTGCTCGGCGTGCTCTCGGTCGAATCGTCGGTGAAGAGCCGCACCAGCTTTGGCGGCACCGCGCCGAAGAACGTGGCGTCGCAGGCCAAGGCTTGGGCGAAGCGGCTGGAAAAGCAGCGAAAATCGGGCTAATGGCAAAATTTGGCTTGTTTTTCATGGTCATGCGGGCTCTCGCCAGAGCGCACCAATCTCTGTATGGTGCGCGCCGCGTAGTGGGGATTTCGTCGTGACGTCAAAGTTTCGCCCGGCCGGCTCGGGGTGGGCCATCATTGTCCTTAGTCTGACGGCGCTGGCGCTCGCCGGCTGCGGACGCAAGGGTCCGCTGGATCTGCCGCCGACCGCCTCCAATGCGCCCACGGCCAACGGTGCGGCGCCGACCGACACCGAGATCGAAGCCCAGGGGACGCCGAGCGTGTTCAATCCCACCTACGGTGTGGACGCCGCGCCCGCGGCGGCCAAGGGCAGGAAGAAATCGTTTATTCTCGATCCGCTCCTGGACGAACCTCCCGGTAAGAAATAAGCCGGGACAACCGAGCCTGCGCCATGAACCATTTCGACTATCGCAACGGCGTGCTGCACGCCGAGGCGGTGAACCTGTCCGAGCTGGCCGCAACCGTCGGCACGCCGTTCTATTGCTATTCGACGGCGACGCTGGAGCGGCACTATCGCGTCTTCTCGGAAGCCTTCGCCGGCGAGAAGGTGCTGGTCTGCTACGCCATGAAGGCGAACTCCAACCAGTCGGTGCTGCGCACCCTGGCCAAGCTGGGCGCCGGCGCCGACGTCGTCTCCGGCGGTGAATTGAAGCGCGCGCTCGCCGCGGGCATCCCCCCAGCTAAGATCCTGTTCTCCGGTGTCGGCAAGACGGAAACCGAATTGCGCGCGGCGCTTGCCGCCGACATCCTCTGTCTCAACGTCGAATCCGAGCCCGAGCTCGAGCTTTTGTCGCGACTTGCGACCGAGATGGGCAAGACCGCGCGCATCTCCGTGCGCGTCAATCCCGACGTCGATGCCGGCACGCACGCAAAAATCTCCACCGGTAGGTCCGAGAACAAGTTCGGCATTCCGATCGCTCATGCCCGCGAGGTCTATGCCCGCGCCGCAAGACTCCCGGGCATCGAGGTGACCGGCACCGACGTGCATATCGGCAGCCAGATCACCGACCTCTCCAAGATGGAGACCGCGTTCCGGATCCTCTCCGAGTTCGTGCAGACGCTGCGCGCCGACGGCCACAACATCTCGCATGTCGATTTCGGCGGCGGCCTCGGCATTCCTTATTACATGGATCGCGAGGCGCCGCCGGCACCCGACGCCTACGCCGCCATGGTCAAGCGCGTCAGCCACAATCTCGGCTGCACGCTGATGTTCGAGCCGGGGCGCATGATCGTCGGCAACGCCGGCATCCTGGTCACGAAGGTCATCTACGTGAAGCATGGCGACGGCAAGAATTTCGTCATCATCGACGCTGCCATGAACGATTTGATCCGCCCGACGCTGTACGAGGCGCATCACGACATCCTGCCGGTGACGCAGCCCGCCAAGGGTGCGGCCACCATCATGGCCGACGTCGTCGGCCCGGTCTGCGAGACCGGCGACTATCTCGCCCTCGACCGCACGCTGCCGACGCCAAAGGCGGGCGATCTGCTCGCCATCATGACCGCCGGCGCCTATGGCGCGGTGCAGGCGGGCACCTACAACACGCGGCCGCTGGTGCCGGAGGTGCTGGTGAAGGGCGAGCAATACGCAGTGGTGCGCCCGCGCATCGAGGTCGAACAGCTGATCGCGATGGATACGCCGGCGCCGTGGCTGTGACAGCACGACGGCGGGGCGCCACAAATTCAGTGTCGTCGTGCGACAGCCAGGATCCATAACCCCCGAGGGCGTGTCGCGCGAAGCTGCTAACGACGAATCTTCGGCAGACCTTTCCCTCGGGTAGTGGGTGCTGCATCTGCACTTCGATCTGCACTTCGCTACTTCCCGGCCAAACCGCCCTTCGCTTCAACCACAACTCCCGCCTTCCTCTCGATCGGCTTGATTGCCGCGGTGAAGTCGGACTCGGCGCCTTCCGCGCTGATCACCGTCTCCCACAACCGTCCCACGGCATCAGCGACTTCCATCGATAGCCCGAGCTGCTTCATCTCCTCCAGCGCCAGCCGCACGTCCTTCACCATCAATCCCGTGGCGAAACCGAAGTCGAAGGTGCGCGGCAGAACCGAACGCGGAAACTTGTCGCGGCTCGCCGTGTTCATGCCCGAGCCCGCATTGATGACGTCGATCATCACGGCGGGATCGAGCCCGGCCTTGACACCCATCACCACGGCCTCCGACGTTGCCACGATGGCCGTGGCCGACAGGAAATTGTTGGCGAGCTTCATGGTCTGCGCTGCGCCCGGCTTCTCGCCGATGAAGAACACCTTTCCGATCACGTCGAGCGCCGGCTTGAGCAGCTCGAACTCGGCTTTCGGCCCTGAGACCATCACCGCCAGCGTGCCTTTCTCGGCGCCGCCGACCCCGCCGGACACGGGGCAGTCGACCTGCACGATGTTGCGTTTGGCGAGCAGGCCGTGAATCTTCGAAGCCATCTGCGAGCCGACCGTCGACAGATCGACGAAGCGTTTCGCGCGCCTGCCCTCGATCACGCCGTTTGCGCCCGTCGCGACCTCGAGCGAGGCCTGCAGCGACGGCAGGCTCGCCATCACCGTCTCGACCTGGTCGGCGACATCCTTCGGTGATGTCGCAGCCGTCGCGCCGCGTGCCATCAGCCTGTCGACGACCTCCTTGCGCGTGTCGAACGCGACGAGCTTGTGTCCGGCCTCAATCAGCCGTCGCGCCATCGGGAAACCCATGTTTCCGAGCCCGATGAATCCGATGTCCATGCTGTTTCCTTGGGTTTGTTATTCGTTGTTATGAAAGATGCGCACTCCACCCTCGGAGTCGTCCCGACAAGCGCGGCTCAAGCGCGCGCCGATCGAGATTTGCGCTGACGCTTGACCGGGATGACGGCGGAGGTGGCTTGCCCTCACGCCTTCCCATCGATCTCTGCGAACACCTCGCGCGCGATGCGGAAACTGTCGACGGCGGCCGGCATGCCGCCATAGATCGCGACCTGCATCAGGATCTCGCGGATCTCCTCTCGGGTGACGCCGTTGGTCAGTGCGCCCTTCAGATGCGCGCGGAACTCGTGCTGGCGGTTGAGGATCGCGATCATCGCGATGTTGAGCATGCTGCGGGTCTTGCGCGGCAGTTCCTCGCGGCCCCACACCGCGCCCCAGCAATATTCGTTGAGCATCTCCTGGAACGGACGGTTGAAATCGTCGACGTTCTTCAGGGCGTTGTTGACATAGGCCTCGCCCAGCACCGCTTTGCGGACTTCCAGGCCCTTGTCGTGCATCTTCTTGTCCATGGCGTTTCCTTCGTTTTTCCTCGGAATGGCGTCGCGGAAATTACGGGGTTGCGCCGGGCCAGTCACGTCCTCGTGTTATGCGGGAAAAGGGGTCTCTCCCGTGCCGGAATGGATGCCTCAGTGCTGCCGTTGTGGTAGGCTTCTCTCTACCGGGCAACCTGGAGAGCTGATTGAACGGCGTCACCCCCGACCCGTCAGACCCGATCCGCGAGGGCGACGCTCTGTCGCGGCTGAAGCTGGCGCAGGCCCTCGATCGGGCGACCTATGCCATCGCGTGGGAGCGTGCCTGGCCGAATCTGGCGCGGCTCCTGACTGTCGCCGGCCTTTTCCTGGTGGTGTCCTGGGCTGGCCTCTGGCTGTCCTTGCCGTTTGTCGCCCGCGCGATCGGTCTTGTCATCTTCGCCGGCGTCGCGATTGCTACCCTGTTCCCGTTGATACGCTTTCGCTGGCCGAGCCGTGAGGAGGCGCTGAGCCGGCTCGACCGTGGCTCCGGCATCCGCCACCGCCCGGCCACCACACTCACGGACACGCTGACCTCGCAAGACCCGGTCGCCAAGGCGCTGTGGCAGGCGCAACGCGAGCGCACGCTGGCCTCGCTCAAGCGCATCCGCGCCGGTCTGCCGCATCCGCGGCTCGCGTTTCACGATCCCTGGGCGCTGCGTGCGCTGGTCATGGTAATGCTGGTTGCGACCTTCTTCGCCGCCGGCGACGAGCGCGCGATGCGGCTCCGGGCCGCCTTTGACTGGAATGGCGTGCTGGCCCCGACCAATGTTCGCGTCGACGCTTGGGTGACGCCCCCGCTTTACACCGGCAAGCCGCCGGTCATCCTGTCGGCCGCCAACAAGGAAGCCGCGGCATTGCCGGCCAGCAGCCCCCTTGCCGTCCCGGCCGGCTCGACCCTGATCGTGCGCTCCTCCGGCGGCAGTCTGGATGTCGCGGTCTCCGGCGGCCTCAAGGAGGTCGCCCCGGTGGAAGCCGCGCCCAAGGGCACCAACGAAAAGCACTTTGCCATCGCCGCCGACGGCACCGCGCATGTCCGCGCGCCCTCCGGCCAGCCGCAATGGACCTTCACGGCGACGCCGGACCGCCCGCCGACGATCGCGCTCGCCAAGGACCCCGAGCGGCAGGCGCGCGGCGCGCTCCAGCTCTCCTACAAGATCGAGGACGATTACGGCGTCACCGGTGCCGACGCGCACATTGCGCTGCGCCCCGCCGACGCCAAGGATGCTGCCAAGGATGCCGGCAAGAATGGCGCCAAGGATACCGCCAAGGATAACAAGGACAACAGCAAGGACGCCGACGGCAAAGGCGCGGCGCGGCCGCTGTTCCAGCCGCCGCAATTCCCGCTGGTGCTGCCGAACGCGCGCACCCGTAACGGCGTCGGCCAGACGGTGAAGGACCTCAGCGAGGATCCCTATGCCGGCGCGGAGGTCACGCTGACGCTCACCGCCAAGGACGAGGCCGGCAACGAGGCGCGAAGCGAGCCCTTCAACATGCGCCTGCCCGAACGGCTGTTCACGAACTCGCTCGCGCGCGCGCTGATCGAGCAGCGCCGCATCCTCGCGCTCGACGCCAACAGGAATTCCGACGTCTACACCGCGCTCGACGCGCTGATGATCGCGCCCGAATTGTTCACGCCGGATGCCGGCTGCTATCTCGGCCTGCGCAGCCTGGCGTCCCAGCTGGAGGCGGCCCGCACCGACGACGCGCTGCGCGAGGTGGTGGCGAGCATGTGGGCGTTCGCGGTCACCATCGAGGACGACGGCGTCGCCGGCAGCGTCAACGCGGCGCTGCGTTCGGCGCAGGACGCGCTCAAGGCGGCGCTGGAGCGCGGCGCCAGCGAGGACGAGATCAGGGTGCTGACGCAAAAGCTCCGCGAGGCCATGGCCGGCAAGGTGCGCGACCTCGCGCGGCGCGCCGAGCAAAATCCGCTCGGAGCGCGGCAGCCGTTCCCCGCGGAGGTCCAGCTCATCCTCGACAAGGCGATCGAGCTGCGACAGAAGACCCAGCATGCGACGCCCGAGCAGCTCGCAGAGCTGGCGCAGCAGCAGGACACATTGCGCGAGCAGCTTCAGGCCTATCGGAAGTCGGCAAGCAGCGGTGCCAACAAGACGGGGGACGACAAGACCAACCAGTTTACGCGGGACCGGAAATGCGGAAGCTAGCACGCGTGCCAGTCTTGAAGGCGATGTCGATCGCCTGTGTCGCCCTGCTGCTCGGCGGCGTCTCGCCGGTCGCTGCCCAGCTGGATCAGGATCCTGACGCGCTGCTCGACAGCGCCGAAAAGGCGATGCAGGAGTCCGGCGACAGCCTCAGGCAGAAGGAATCCGGCAAGAGCCTGAGCAATCAGTCTGACGCCATCCAGAAGCTGGAGGAGTACAAGCGGGCGACGGAACGCAGCCAATCCTCCAGCCGCGATCGCAATGTCATCACGCAGCGCGATCTGGACGACCTCTTGCGGCAGATCGAGAAGGCGGCGCGCGAAGGCAACCGCGAGGCGGCCCAGCGCATGCTCGAGCAGCTCGCGCAGATCATGGAAAATCTCCAGATGGCGCAGCCCGGGCAATCCGGCGACAGCGACATGGAGCAGGCGCTCAACGAGCTCAGCGACATGATCCGCAAGCAGCAGCAATTGCGCGACAAGACGTTCAAGCAGGGCCAGGACTCCCGGCGCGACCGTTCGCGCGGCAAGCAGCAGGGCGACCAGTCGATGTCGGACCTCCAGCAGGACCAGCAGGCGCTGCGCGACCGTCTGAAGAAGCTGCAGGACGAACTCGCCAAGCGCGGCCTCGCGCAGAAGGGACAAAAAGGTCAGAGTCAGAAAGGGCAGAAGGGTCAGCAAAGCGACCAGGGCCAGCCCGGCCAGAATGGCGATCAGGACGGCGACCAAGGCGATGACGACGGCAGTCTGGATGACGCCGACGGGGCCATGGGCGATGCCGGATCGAAGCTCGGCGAGGGCAACGCCGACGGCGCCGTGGATTCGCAGGGCAAGGCCCTCGATGCCTTGCGCAAGGGCGCGCAGAAGATGGCCGAGGCCATGCAGCAGGGGGACGGTGACGGGCAGGGCGATGGTCCCGGCAATCGGGCCGGCCGTCAGCAGAGCGGCGCCAATCAGACCGATCCGCTGGGCCGTCCGCTTCACGGCCGCGATCTCAGCGACGACTACACCGTCAAGATCCCCGGCGAGATCGACGCCCAGCGTGTCCGCCGCATCCTCGAAGAGCTCCGCCGCCGCTTAGGCGATACCTCGCGCCCGCAGATCGAGCTCGACTATATCGAGCGCCTGCTCAAGGATTTTTGACCTCACACTTGGTGTCATCGCCCCCCTTGTGCGCTTGCGCACTGGGGCGGGCGATCCAGTATTCCGACACAATTGTGGTCCGAACGATAGGCTGCAGCGTACTGGATGCCCGCCTTCGCGGAGCATGACAGCGCTATGCGTGGCTAATGCCGCCCGCTACCCCTTCCTCGCTGCCAGCGCATCCGCCACGGCGGTGCGGATGTCGGCGACCGAGAAGGGTTTTGTCACGACATCATGCACCAGCGCATTGAGGTTCGAGGCGCGCTCGCGCTGATCGGCAAAGCCGGTCATCAAGAGAATGGTCAGGTTGGGGAAATCGCGCGCGGCGGAGAGGGCGAGCGCGATTCCGTCCATAACGGGCATCTGGATGTCGGTGAGCAGCAGGTCGAACGCCCCGCCCTCTCGGTTCAGGATCTCCAGCGCCTCGGCGCCGTCTTGCGCGGTGACGGTCTCGTGGCCGTCCATGGCGATGGCGCGCGCCACCAGCGTGCGCATCGAATCTTCGTCATCGGCGATCAGGATTTTCGGCATCAGACAAACCTCGGGACCAACTCCCGCGCGGATCTTGTGAGGCTGATTATACGCTGCCACCGGCAATGTCGCGCCGGTTGAAGAAGCGAACGTCGATATTGCGGCCGTCCGGCGGCGGCGAGGCCAGGCGCGAGCGGAAGAAGGCGCGCTCGCCGGGCCGCAGCACGGTCTGCTCCAGCACCGTGTTCCAGGCGTAGATCTCCGCTCCTTGCGCGTCGCGCACGGCGAAGCGCAGGCGCGGGATGTCGAGCGGCTTCTTGCCCTCTCCGACGATCACGCCCTCGATCACCAGCACCTGCTTACCGTCCACGGTCTCGCTGGATAGCTTGACGTCCTTGAAGGCCAGCCCTCTCACATTAACCTCGAGCCCCACCAACTTGTAGAACGCCGCCGTCTGCGGCAGCAGCCGCACCATGTCACCGCGCCAGATCACCAATGCCAGCACCAGCGCGCCCATGGCGGCGCAGGCCGTCGGCAGGCCGAAATTGGATTTTGGCGACGCCGCCGGGGCGGCCGGGCGACTGACCCGCGCGCCGCGGCGACGGAATAGGCCGCGGAACCAGGACTGGTGCTGCGCGCCGGCGACGTCCTCCTCGGCGGCCCGGGCCGCCGCCGACCACT
The DNA here is from genome assembly GCF_023073535.1 of Bradyrhizobium sp. 179. NCBI lineage: Bacteria > Pseudomonadati > Pseudomonadota > Alphaproteobacteria > Hyphomicrobiales > Nitrobacteraceae > Bradyrhizobium > Bradyrhizobium sp. 179. Next base: position 75,990 of record NZ_JADPJR010000053.1, read on the forward strand.
CATCCTCGATCTCCTTGATGTCCTCGGTCGGCCAGTCGCTGGCGATCGAGGGGCTTTCGACAACCGGAGTGTCGGCAGTGCTATCGTCCTTGGCGTATGAGTTCCACTGCGCGGCGAGGTCGGACTGGTCCTCGGCCTGGCTTGCCGCGGCCATGGCCGGGACGGACGCCTCCTCGATCGCATCCTCGGCATGGGCGACCCAGGTCTCCTTGCAACGGGAGCAGCGCACCGTCCGGCCGTTCGCACCCAGGCTCGCAGGCTTGATGGCGTAGGATGTCGTACAATGAGGGCAGACGATATGCATGGACGAGCCTTGATGCATGGACTGGTCTTGACGATGTCACGGTCGCGAAGAACCGGGTTGTCCTTATGCTACCGGGCGAGCGTTAACGAACCGGAAACCATAACGGTCGCAAAACCCGTCAGTCGCGTATGGCAGGGTGCAGCCGTGTGGCCCGCGCCCCCTCTCGAACGGAGCTGAGCTTGGTTCGGTTCGAAAATGTCGGATTGCGTTACGGTCTGGGGCCGGAGGTTCTGCGCGACCTCAACTTCCAGATCCCGGCGCATTCCTTCCAGTTCCTCACCGGACCGTCCGGCGCCGGCAAGACCTCACTGTTGCGCCTGTTGTTCCTGTCGCATCGGCCGACACGGGGCCTCGTCAATCTATTCGGCGAGGATATCTCGCGGCTCGGCAAGGACGAGATCGCCGACCTGCGCAAGCGCATCGGCATCGTGCTCCAGGATTTCCGCCTGCTCGACCACATGACGACCTATGAGAACGTCGCGCTGCCATTCCGCGTCATGGGGCGTAGTGAGTCGAGCTATCGCAAGGAGGTCATCGATCTTCTGCGCTGGGTCGGCCTCGGCGACCGCATGGATGCGCTGCCGCCGATCCTGTCCGGCGGCGAAAAGCAGCGCGCGGCGATCGCGCGCGCCGTGATCTCGCGCCCGCAGCTGCTGCTCGCGGACGAGCCGACCGGCAGCGTCGACCCGACGCTCGGCCGCCGCCTGCTGCGGCTGTTCATCGAGCTCAACAAATCAGGCACGGCCGTCATCATCGCAACCCATGACATCGGCCTGATGGACCAGTACGAGGCGCGGCGCCTGGTGCTGCATCAGGGACGGTTGCACGTCTATGAGTAGGACCGACGAGCGCGGCGTGCTGGTTGACCTCGGGCAGGAGCGTCCGCAGCTTCCGGCCCAGGCGCGCAACATGTCGCCGATCGTGCCGCGTGCCTCGATCCACGGCCGCGCGCTGGTCGCCGTCGTCGCCATCATGACCTTCCTCGCCTCGATGACGACCGGCACGGTGCTGCTGGTCAGCGCTTCCGCCGCCGAATGGCAGTCGGAGGTCGCGAGCGAAATCACCATCCAGGTCCGTCCGCAGGCTGGCCGCGATCTCGAACGCGACACCGCGGCGGTAACGGAGGCGATGCGCGCGCAAGCCGGCATCGTCGAGGTCAAGCCGTTCAGCAAGGACGAAAGCGGCAAGCTGCTCGAGCCTTGGCTGGGCAGCGGCCTGTCGATGGACGATCTGCCGGTGCCGCGCATGATCATCGCGCGCGTGCAACCGGGCACGCCGCTCGATCTCGGCGTCCTGCGCGCGCGGGTCACCCAGGTGGCGCCGAGCGCGAGTGTCGACGATCACCGCGCCTGGATCGAGCGCATGCGCTCGATGACCAACGCCACCGTGCTCGCCGGCATCGGCATTCTCGCCCTCGTCATCATCGCCACCATCATCTCGGTCTCGTTCGCGACCCGCGGCGCCATGGCGGCGAACCGCCCGATCGTCGAGGTCCTGCATTTCGTCGGCGCCGGCGACCGTTACATCGCCAACCGCTTCCTGCGCCACTTCCTCAGGCTGGGCCTGGAGGGCGGCGTGATCGGGGGCGGCGCCGCCATGCTGGTGTTCGGCTTCTCCGAGTCGATCGCGGGCTGGTTCTCCGGCACCCCTGTCGGCGATCAGTTCGCCGCGCTGCTCGGCACCTTCTCGCTGCGGCCATCCGGCTACATCGTGCTCGCGGTCCAGGCGGTGCTGATCGGCGCCATCACCGCGGTCGCCTCCCGCCAGACGCTGTTCGCGACGCTGAATGATATCGATTGAGTGTTGGGTGATAGAGTTGGACGACATACTCGCGACTGACTCGCTGCTTCCCTTCTCCCCTTGTGGGAGAAGGTGGCGCGAAGCGCCGGATGAGGGGTATCTGTCCGCGCGCACGAACGTCGAGGCCGAATGTGCGGAGACAGACCCCTCACCCGTCTCGCCGCTTCGCGGCGAGCCACCCTCTCCCACAAGGGGAGAGGGTAAAGAAACCAGACTCCACTTCGCCTCAAAACGTCTTAAAATCACCTCTGGGAAGGGATCACCGACATCGCATGACCTCGCCGACCGACGATCGATCGCCAAAACTGCCGCGCGGCTGGCTGCGCGCGGCAATCGTGTCGACGATCGCGCTTGCCTTCATCGGCGCGGCAGCAGGCTTCGTTGCGTTCCTGTCGCAATTGCGCGGCGCCGAGATGGTGCCGGATCGCAAGGCGGACGGCATCGTGGTGCTGACCGGCGGCTCCTCCCGGGTGTCGGACGCGATGGAGCTGCTCGCTGCCGGCTACGGCAGGAGGCTCCTGATCTCGGGCGTGCATCCGACTTCGACGGCGAGCGACATCTCCCGCACCCTGCCGGAGAACCACTCCTTCATGTCCTGTTGCGTCGACCTCGACCGCACCGCGCTCTCGACCCGCGGCAATGCGGCGGAGGCGCGGCGCTGGGCCGAGGGGCGCCAGTTCAAATCGCTGATCGTGGTCACCTCGAACTATCACATGCCCCGCGCGCTGGTGGAATTCTCCCATGCGATGCCGCAGACCACATTGATCCCGTTCGCGGTGGTCGGGGACAAATGGCGCGAGGAGCCGTGGTGGACTTCGGCGCCGACGTTGCGGCTGCTGCTGTCGGAATACGCCAAGTACGTCGCGGCCGAGCTCAGGGTGCGGCTGGAGAATTTCGGGATTGACCTTTCGCCCGAAGTGTCGGAGCAGCCTGTGGGCGTGCAGCCGAAGCGGCCCGCCACAGCACAGGCCAATTGACCGGCAATTGATCGGATCGTCGATGTTCCTGATTTTCCTGCGCTCGCTCGTGTTCAACGTGCTGTTCTACGCCGTGCTGGTGTGCCTGGCGATCGTGGCGCTGCCGACCTTCGCATTGCCGCCGCGCGCCATGCTGACGGTCGCGGAATGGTGGGCGAAGGCGACGCTGATCCTGATGCGCGTGATCTGCAACATCAAGGTGGAATTCCGCGGGGTCGAGAAGATCCCGCAGGGACCGTTGCTGGTCGTGGCAAAGCACCAGTCGTTCTGGGAGACGTTCGTGCTGCCCGGCTTTTTCGAGCACCCGATCTTCATCCTCAAGCGCCAGCTCATGCAGATCCCGGTCTTTGGTCAATTCCTGGTCAAGACCGGCATGATCGCGATCGACCGCAATGCCGGCGTGAAAGCGCTGCTGGACATGACACGGCGGGCGCGCGAGGCCGTGCGCGGCGGCCGTCAGCTCGTGATCTTTCCGGAAGGCACGCGCCGCGCGCCGGGCGCTGCCCCCGCCTACAAGACAGGGTTTGCGCAGATCTACTCCTCCTGCGGCGTGCAGTGCCTGCCGGTCGCGCTCAATTCCGGCCTGTTCTGGCCGCGTCGCACCTTCATGCGCTATCCCGGCACGCTGGTGGTGGAATTCCTCGATCCACTGCCGTCGGGCCTGCCGAAGGACGAGTTTCTCGCGCGCGTGCAGACGGCGATCGAAGACGCGACCGACCGTCTCGTCGAAGCCGGCCGGAAAGAGCAGGAGCACTTGATCGGCTCCGCGCCGAGCTACGCGCGGTCGGACAGTTAGCGGTTCTCGCGATCTTCGGTCGGCGCCGGCGCGTGCAGGGAATGCGCATCGCCGTGCAGCATCGTCGCAAGCTGGTGCAGCTGCGTGTCGCGAAAGCCTTCGGCTTCGATCGCTTTCACCGTCGCGGTGACGTAGTCGCGATTGGCGCCGGACTGGCCATGGCCCTGGATGACATGGCGGTGCTGCTCGGTGAGCGAGAGCCGGCCGGCATATTGGACATGACCGCGGTCCACGACATAAGTGAGTGCGGAGACGCGCTGCCGCGCATCGTTCTCCAGCCATACCGAGCGCATCACCTCGCGGTAGACCGAGGTGACCTGCTCGCGTGCCCGCAAATAGGCGACGACCTCGCTGCGGTTCTTCTCGGCGACGCGGAAGGCGATGCCGCGGCAGGCGCCGCCGCGGTCGAGCCCGAGCACCAGGCCGGGCTTCTCCGGCGTGCCGCGGTGCACGAAGGAATAGACGCAGAGCGCGCGATGCTCGCCGACCAGCCGCGCCGGGACGCGCTCCTCGAATTCGAACCCCGGCCGCCACATCAGCGAGCCGTAGCCGAACACCCAGAGGTCGCCGTTGGCGGTGGTGACGGAGGGGAGGGTGATTTCCGACATTTCGGGCACGGCTAAAGCATGATCCGGAAAAGTGTGAAGCGGTTTTCCGAAAAGATCATGCTCGAACAAGGAGCTAAAGCGCGATGACGATTTTTCCAAATCGCGCCGCGCTTTAGCAGAACGGTGCCCCCAAGCGAAGCGGATTCTCCGCCTTTCGTCGGGGGCGGACCTCGCTTACATTTGCCTGAATCTGGGGTCAAAGGGTCGCCGCATGTCCAATATGACCGTTGCCACAGGCCGTCGCTCCCGTTGGGGCCTTTTCATCGCACCCGTTCTCGTCCTGGTCCTCGCGGTCGCCTGGAGCTGTTTCTGGTTCTACGCGGCGTCGCAGGCCGAAATTGCCGCAGACGCCTGGCGCGCGCAGGAGGCCAAATCCGGACGCATCTATGATTGCGCCAAGCGCTCGATCGCGGGATTCCCGTTCCGCTTCGAGGTCCAGTGCTCCGGCGCCAGCGTCGCCCTGGTGTCGCAGAATGCGAGCAAGACGCCGTTTACGGCCAAGCTCGACAACATCCTGGTCGTCGCCCAGGTCTACGACCCCAAGCTCGTCATCGCCGAGTTCTCCGCGCCGGCGACGCTGACTGACGGCGTCACGCAAAACACCTTCGTGGTGAACTGGAGCAAGGGCCGCGCTAGCGTGGTGGGTCTGCCGGCCGTGCCGGATCGCGCCTCCATCGTGTTCGACGATCCCGGCCTCAACCGTCTCGACGGCAGCGTGCCGGTGCCGCTCGCGCGCGCCAAGCAGGTCGAGCTGCACGGCCGCCTCGCGGACGGATCGTCGCCCGATCATCCGGTCATCGAGACGGTGCTCCATGTCGCGCAGGGCAGCATCCAGGGCGTTCATCCCTTGCTCGCCGAGCCGTTCGAGGCCGACACGCGCGCGAAGGTCACCGGCCTCACCGACGTCACGCCAAAACCCTGGCCGCAGCGCTTCCGCGAGATCCAGGCCGCCGGCGGCCATATCGAGATCGTGCAGTCGCGGATCCAGCAGGGCGAGATGATCGCGGTTGCGGCCGGCACGCTCGGCCTCTCGGCCACTGGCCGGCTCGACGGCGAATTGCAGATGACGGTGACGGGCCTCGAGCGCGTGATCCCGGCGCTCGGCATCGACAAGATACTGGAGGAGGGCGTACCGCAGGCAACGCTCGACCGCGTCGCGCCCGGCGTGAAGTCGCAGGATCTCAACAATCTCTTCGGCGCGCTCGACCGCGCCGTTCCGGGGCTCGGCAAGGTCATCAAGCAGAACGCCAATGCCGGCGTCGCCGCCGGCATCAATTCGATCGGCACCGAGAGCACGCTCGAGGGCAAGAAGGCGAGAAGCTTTCCGCTGAAATTCGTCGACGGCGCCGTGCTGCTCGGTCCGGTCAAGGTCGGCCAGATCCCGCCGCTGTATTGACTCGCCGTCATTCCGGAGCATTTGCGAAGCGAATGAACCCGGAATCTCGAGCCGCAATCTCGAGATTCCGGGTTCGCGCTTCGCGCGCCCCGGAATGACGGGAGTGAAGTTACGGCTTCTTCAGCGCAGCGTGCGGCCGGCCGAAATCGGGCGCGGCCGAATCCTGGCCGATCTCGACGATGCCGCGGCGGATGGCGCGGGTGCGGGTGAAGTGGTCGAACAGAGCTTCGCCGTCGCCGCGGCGGATCGCGCGGGTGAGCTTGGCGAGGTCCTCGGTGAAGGTGCCGAGCATCTCCAGCACGGCCTCCTTGTTGGCGAGGAAGACGTCGCGCCACATCGTCGGGTCGGACGCGGCGATCCGGGTGAAATCGCGAAAGCCGCCGGCGGAGAATTTGATCACCTCGGATTCCGTCACCTGCGCCAGCTCGTCGGCCGTGCCGACGATGGTGTAGGCGATCAGATGCGGCAGATGGCTGGTGATCGCGAGCACGAGATCATGATGATCCGGCGTCATGATTTCGACCTTGGCGCCCATCGCCGCCCAGAACGCGCGCAGGCGATCGGTGGCAGCAGCATCGACGCCTTCCGGTGGCGTGAGGATGCACCAGCGGTTGATGAAGAGCTCGGCAAAGCCCGAATCCGGACCGGAATGCTCGGTGCCCGCGACCGGATGCGCCGGCACGAAATGAACGCCCTGCGGCAGATGCGGGGCCATGTCCCTGACCACCGCGCCCTTGACCGAGCCGACGTCGGAGATGATTGCACCCGGCTTGAGATGCGCGGCGATCTCCCGCGCGACCTCGCCACAGGCGCCGACGGGAATGCAGAGGATGACGAGATCGGCATCCTTCACCGCTTCCGCGTTGGTCGCCACGACGTGGTCGACGATGCCGAGCTCGGCGACCCGCGCGCGCGTCTTTTCCGAGCGCGCGGTGGTGACGATCTCACTCACCAAGCCCTGGAGCTTCGCAGCGCGCGCGATCGAGCCGCCGATCAGGCCAAAGCCGATCAGCGCGACGCGCTGGAAGTGCGCCTGCGCGCTCATTTGCCGCCCATGAAGTCGCGCAAGGCCTCGACCACGAGGCGGTTGGCCTCCTCGGTGCCGATAGTCATGCGCAGCGCATGCGGCAGGCCGTAATTCTTCAGCGCGCGCAGCACCAGGCCCCGCTCGGTGAGGAAGGCGTCGGCATCATCCGCGGTCTTGCCCTTGTCGGTCGGGAAGTGGATCAGCACGAAATTGGCGACGCTCTGCGTCACCTTCAGCCCGATCTTGCCGATCTCCTCGGTCAGCCGGTTGCGCCAGGTCTCGGTGAACTGCTTCGACATCGCCTGGTGCGCGGTGTCCTCGATCGCGGCGACCGCGGCATACATCGCCGGCGTCGACACGTTGAAGGGACCGCGGATGCGGTTGACTGCGTCGATGATGTGCTCGGGGCCGAACATCCAGCCGATGCGCAGCGCCGCAAGTCCGTGGATCTTGGAGAAGGTGTGCGTTACCACCGTGTTCTCGGTGGTGGCGACGAGCTCGATTCCCATCTCGTAATCGTTGCGCGAGACGTAGTCGCAATAGGCGGCGTCCAGCACCAGCAGCACCTGCGAGGGCAGGCCGGCGCGCAGGCGCTTGACCTCATCGAACGGCAGATAGGTGCCGGTCGGGTTGTTGGGATTGGCGAGCCAGACCAGTTTTGTCCGCGGTGTCACGGCCTCGAGGATGGCATCGACGTCGGCGGTGAAGTTGGTTTCGGGCGCCACCACGTTCTTGGCCCCGTTCGCCATGGTCGCGATCGGGTAGACCAGGAAGCCGTGGGTGGTCGAGATCGCCTCGTCGCCCTGGCTGAGATAAGTGTGCGCGAGCAGATTGAGGATCTCATCGGAGCCGGCGCCGCAGATGATGCGGTTGGGGTCGAGGCCGAAGCTGCGGCCGATCGCTTCGCGCAGCACGCGCGAGGTGCCTTCCGGATAATCCTCCAGATGATCCGCCACGCGCTTGAACGCCTCGATCGCCTTCGGCGAGGGCCCGAACGGCGTCTCGTTGGCCGAGAGCTTGAACACCTTGCGGCCCGGCTCCGGCACCGGGCTCTTGCCGGGCGTGTAGGGCGCAATATCGAGAATGCCGGGATTCGGCACGGGGCGGGACATCTTCAACTCCGGATTGGCGGGACGGCTCGCGACTTACGATTTCGGCCCGGTCGGGGGCACCGTATAGCGCGTTGCGTGGCTGCCGACGAGGGCCGTGGAGCGCACCGAGGCCCCCGCCTCGATCAGGGCAGCCCTGATCTTGTCGATGCTGGTCGCGCTCGTGACCGAGACCAGCAGGGCGGCGCCGTCGAAGGCGGTATCGGGCACCGCCACGATTTCGGCAAGCGGCGACAGGGCGCGCGCGACCTCGGCGTTCCAGCCCGATACGCGCACGCTGAAGGTCTCGACCTCAGTCACCAGCGCGCTGTCGGCGACGCGCGAGATCGCGAACACCGGCAGTGCAGCCGGATGGTCGGCGCGCTCGACGAACGGCATCCGCGCGATGATCTTGGGCGCGCCGGTCTCTTCCAGCTCCAGCCACCACGGCGTGCGGCTCGAGGTCGCCGAGACCAGCGCCAGGTCGCCCTTCGACTTCGCCACCGCCTCGACCGCGGCCTGCGCGCTGAAATGCGCGATGTAGGGCACGGTGAAGCCGAAATGGAAGCGCGCGGAATCGCGCATCGCCGGCTCGCTCACCGAGATGTCGGCATGCACGGAGAACGGCGCCTGCACATAGGTGAAGGTCGAGATGATGACGCGCCAGATGCTCTCGACCGTGTCGAGCGGCAGGATGCCGCGATGACGCTGGACGAGGTCGCGCATCATGGCGGCCTCGCGCGCCGGCCGGAATGCGGAGCCGACCTCCTGGGTCTGCTTCACCTGGATCAGGCGGTGGATGATGTCGCCGCGCTGCATCAGGAGGCGATGCATGCCCTCGTCGATCGCGTCGATCTCCTTGCGCAATTCCTGAAGCGATGGCGGCGCGGGCGGACGTTGGGACATGACTGACAACGGCTGTTCAGAGGCGTTCCAATGCGGATCGGTCAGTGCCGTCACCGCTGCGGTCGATGTCCTGATTAGGCAGGATAGGCCGCGAAAGCAAAGAGAAATGCTAGGAGAAGCTGGGCCTTTTCAGGCGACGTATCAGGGACGAATGGGGTTAATCCGGACCGCGGCTTGACGAAGACCGCTCCAAACAGTAAGTTTTTGCCTGTTCCGTGGTCATTTGAGCCGGCCGGCTTGCAGCCACGTTAAAAAACTCGCTAAACAGGCCGGGGACGCTTCCGATCCCGGCCGAACCTATCGTTCAGGCCGGGTTTTTTATGGCCTGATGTCACTGCGGTCGTAAGTCTGATCGCAAACGAGGTCGATGCTCAGATGGGTAGCGTCAAGTCGATTCCGAGTCCCGCGATCAGCGCCGACGATCGATCGCACGAGGTAGATCATCCGAGTTCGCAGGTTGTGCATTTCGGCGCCGATCAGCCGCTGCGGCTCGATTGCGGCGTCGATCTCTCCCCGTTCCAGATCGCCTACCAGACCTATGGCGAGCTGAACGCCGATCGCTCCAACGCCATTCTGGTTTGCCATGCGCTGACCGGTGACCAGCATGTCGCCAACGTGCATCCGGTCACCGGCAAGCCCGGCTGGTGGGAGACGCTGGTCGGCCCCGGCCGTCCGCTTGATCCTCAACACTACTTCATCATCTGCTCCAACGTGATCGGCGGCTGCATGGGCTCGACCGGGCCGGCTTCGATCAATCCCGCGACGGGCAAGGTCTGGGGCCTCGATTTCCCCGTCATCACCATTCCCGACATGGTACGGGCGCAGGCGATGCTGATCGACCGGCTCGGCATCGACACGTTGTTCGCGGTGGTGGGCGGCTCGATGGGAGGCATGCAGGTGCTGCAATGGACCGCGGCCTATCCTGCCCGCGTGTACTCCGCGCTGGCGATTGCGTGCTCGACGCGGCACTCGGCGCAGAACATCGCCTTCCACGAGCTCGGCCGCCAGGCCGTGATGGCCGATCCCGATTGGCACAATGGCGGCTATGCCGACCATGGCATCCACCCGCATCGCGGCCTCGCGGTGGCACGGATGGCGGCGCACATCACCTATCTCTCAGACGCCGCGCTGCACCGAAAATTCGGCCGCCGCATGCAGGACCGTGAGCTGCCGACCTTTTCGTTTGACGCCGACTTTCAGGTCGAGTCCTATTTGCGCTATCAGGGCTCGTCCTTCGTCGAGCGCTTCGATGCCAATTCCTATCTCTATCTGACGCGCGCGATGGATTATTTCGACATCGCCGCCGATCATGGTGGCGTGCTGGCAAAGGCGTTCGTGGGCATCAAGACCCGCTTCTGCGTGGTCTCCTTCACCAGCGACTGGCTGTTCCCGACATCGGAATCGCGCGCGCTGGTGCACGCGCTGAATGCGTCGAGCGCGCGGGTGTCGTTCGCCGAAATCGAGACCGATCGCGGCCACGACGCCTTCCTGCTCGACGTCCCCGAATTCTTCGACATCTCGCGGGCCTTCCTGCAATCCGCGGGCAAGGCCCGCGGTCTCAACGGCAAAGGTGGCTAAGATGTCGGTACAGGAGGTGCTGCCGCTGAACGGCGTTGCGACGGGGCCGTCCGGTCAGTTTCGCGCCGATCATCTGCTCGTTGCCGACATGGTCAAGCCCGGCTCGAAGGTGCTCGACGTCGGCTGCGGCGAGGGCGATCTGCTCCAGCTGCTGGAAACGCGTGGCATCGACGGCCGCGGCATCGAGCTGTCGCGCGAGGGCGTCAACCGCTGCGTCGCCAAGGGGCTCGCGGTGGTGCAGGGCGATGCCGATACCGACCTCGTCAACTATCCCGACGACGCCTTCGATTACGTGATCCTGTCGCAGACGCTGCAGGCGACGCGGCAGCCGCGGGTGGTGCTGGAGAACCTGCTGCGCATCGGCCGCCGCGCCATCGTGTCGTTTCCGAATTTCGGCTTCTGGAAGATGCGGCTCCAGCTCCTGATCGGCGGCCACATGCCGCGCACGGAGAATCTGCCGGCAACCTGGTACGACACCGCCAATATCCACTTCTGCACCATCAAGGATTTTGTCGAGCTCTGCGACGAGATCAACGTCAAGATGGAGCGCTCGGTCGCGCTCGACCTCTACGGCCGCCCGGTGCCGCTGAACCTGCCCTGGTGGGTGTGGAACATGTTCGGCGAGCAGGGCGTGTTCCTGCTGAGCAGAGGCGAGGGGAAGTAGTCTCTGTCCGTCATTCCGGGGCGCGCGAAGCGCGAGCCCGGAATCCATCGTGCAACAGCGACCGCGGCCCGATGGATTCCGGGCCTGCGCCTTTCGGCGCATCCCGGAATGACAGCTAATGCGCCGCCAGCGACCTCGGATCGCGCACCGGCCAGCGGCCCGCTTCCACCAGCGTGACGAACCGCTCCACGCTCTCGTTGAATAGCGCCGGCTCTTCGAGGTTGAGGACGTGGCCCGACTTCGGAAACATCGCGAGCCCTGCGGCCGGAAGATGCTTCTTCAGGAACAGGCTCGGTCCGACGCACGGATCGTCCTCGTCGCCACAGATGATCAGCGCCGGCGTTGCAACGCCTCTGATCGCATCCGTCATAGTATAGATCGAGGGACGGCCGCCCTGGAAGCCGCGCATCGTGCGCGCCGATCCCTTGGCATCGTGGCGAGCAAGGGCAGCGTAGAAATCGGCGTGGCCGCGCGGGTCCTTCACCAGGAAGGGAATCCGGCTCGGCGCCTCGCGCGTGACCTTTGCGACCTCGGCGGAGCCGAGCGTCTCGAACTGCTCGGCGTTGGCGCGGCACTGCCTGCGCCAGGCGTCGAGATTCTCGATCTCGGAGCCCGAGCCGACGCCGGCCAGCGTCATCGACAATGCGCGCTGTGGCGCATTAAGCCCGATCTGAAGCGACGAGTAGGCCCCCATCGACAGGCCGACGAGATGGGCGCGCTCGATCCTGAGGTGATCAAGCACCGCGAGCGCGTCGGTGTAGAAATGCGTGTAGGTGTAGGCCTCGCCATCGGGCACGTCGGACGGCGTGTAGCCGCGCGCAGAATAAGTGATGCAGCGATGGCCGCGCGAGAAGTAGCGCATCTGCGGCTCCCAATTGGTGTAGTCGGCCGCGAACTCGTGCAGGAAGATGATCGGCGTACCGGCGCCGGCTTCCTCGAAATACAGACGGCAATCATCCTTCGTCACGGCGTAAGGCATGCGGTTCTCCCTGAGAGTGCTGCGGCATTGGAATGCCGTTCTGCAGTTCACGCATGAGGGTTCTAGCACCGTTAACCTCCGCGCAAAATCTCCCGGGACGTGTCTTGATCTCGCCACATCGGGATTCTGATACGCAAAGTAGATGTCGGCCGCGCACGGGCCGATCGGGGAAGTGGGGGTGTAACGAAGGATGAAGAATGTTCGAGTTGTTTGCGTCTCGCCTGTCGCGTTGTGTTGTCGCGCTGGCGCTCTTCTTCGCGACGGTCGTCGCGTTCGTTTCTCCGGCCTCAGCGCGGCCGCATCATCGTCATAGCGCAGAGCGGCACGCTTACGTGCACCACGCCAGACATCATCACAACCGCCACCATGCCCGCAGCTCGCGCTTCGAGCGCAGCGCGGCGCGATTGCAGGCGAGCGGATTCGCCAACATTCAGGCGAGCTATGATCCGAACGCCAATAGCGGCGGCATGGCCACTAATGGAATAGCCCCTAGCGGCTTGGCCAATAACGCCATGAGCAGCGGCGGTTTCGGCGGCGGATCGGGCCTCGTGTCCGAGGCGCGCCGCTATCTCGGCGGCAATCCCACCGGACGCGGCAGCCTGTGGTGCGCGCGCTTCATGAACATGGTGCTGCAACATACCGGGCATCAGGGCACGGGCTCCGATATGGCGAGTTCGTTCGCGCGCTATGGCACGCGCATCTCCGGTCCGCAGGTCGGCGCCATCGCGGTGATGTCGCGCGGCGGCCGCGGCGGCCATGTCGGGATCATCAGCGGCATCGATGCGCGGGGTAATCCGATCATGATCTCCGGCAACAATGGCAACCGCGTCCGCGAGGCGCCGGTCTCGCGCGGCAAGATCTATGCGTATGTGATGCCGAACTAACGATGGAGCCGAGGGTGGGCAAAGGCGCGAAGCGCCGTGCCCACCAGCGGTGCGTCAACATTCGAAAACGGAAGTGGTGGGCACGCTTCGCTTTGGCCACCCTACGGCAGCGAAGGGTTCGCTCACACCAGTCTCGGCTCTTCCACCGCGACCGCATCGCCGACGCCGATCTCGCCGCCTTTGATCACCTCGGCATAGATGCCGCAATCCATGTGGCCGAGATGGCGCGAGAGCGCCGGCGGGATCTCGAGGTCGCGCTTGGCGGTCACCGGGTCGACGTTGGTCGCCGGGCAGCGCTTGATGCGCTTGACCACCTTCAGCCGCGCCTGCCCGATCGCGAGCGTCTGGTCGACGAGGTCGAGCTCGGACCAAGCCGGCCAACCTCGGACATAGAGATTGGCGCGGAAACGCAGGGGGTGGACGGCGGCGCCGAGCATGGTCTCGAGGGCGCGGACGCTGTCGAGATTGATGATGGACACGACCTTGCGGGCGACGTCGGAGAAGCTGTGGTCGCGGCCGGACAGGACCTTGGGCGGGCCCTTCAGTTCCGGCTGAAAGTTCTCGCTGAAATAGCTCTCGATGGCGGCGCGCCCGGCAGCGGTCTCGAGATCGCCGCTGGCGACGATCTGGCCGTCCTTGCGGATGGTCAGGCGATTGGTCGCGTCCTCGAACCAGCTGTCGAGGGAGGCCAGTCGCTCATTGCGCGCCAGCATCAGAAACTGGATTTTCGGCTTCCACTGGGGCGCCTCGGGATCGAACCCGCTCGGCCCGTTCTCAATGGCGTAGCGGCGGTCGGCGGGCAGGGTCTGGCCGCTCCGCAACACGACGCGGGTCAGGTGTTCCGGCGTCAGGCCCTTGATCGGGTAGCGGTAGAGGCCGGTAATCTCGGCGGTGCGGCTGGCTATCATGCCGCTACTTAGGGGATTCGGCAGGCCCGCGCCAAGCGGCCCGTGAGCGCACGAAATTGTGAACGCGCCTCTTCCGCATCAGCGACCCGCTTCCCACATTTGCCTCAGGTCGGCGGCACCGCCGGCAGAACACGACTGTTACCGGTTGAAACGTCAATACGGTGATCGGAAACCCAATGAAGATGCCGTCTGGAGTGCCTTTGAGGGCTCCGAGGGCAGGCCGAGGGATAGAAAAGACATGAATATCGAGAAGTACACCGAACGCTCCAGGGGCTTCATCCAATCCGCGCAGTCGCTTGCGATGCGCGAGGGGCACCAGCAGTTTTCCACCCTGCATGTGCTGAAGGTCCTGCTGGACGACACTGAAGGGCTGGCTGCCGGTCTGATCGAGCGCGCCGGCGGCAATTCGCGTGCAATCCTGAAGGCGACCGAGGACGCGCTGAACAGGGTACCGAAGGTCTCCGGCGGCGGCGCTGGCCAGATCTATCTCGCGCCCGAGCTCGCCCGCACCTTCGATGCGGCCGAGAAGGCCGGCGAGAAGGCCGGCGACAGTTTTGTCACCGTCGAGCGGCTGCTGCTCGGTCTGGCGCTGGAGAAGACCAGCGAGGCCGGCACGATCCTCAATAAGGGCGGTGTCACCCCGCAAAATCTCAATGCGGCCATTGAAGCGCTGCGCAAGGGCCGCACCGCGGACAGCGCGACCGCCGAGAATGCCTACGACGCGCTGAAGAAATATGCCCGCGACCTCACCCAGGCGGCGCGCGACGGCAAGCTCGACCCGGTCATCGGCCGTGACGAGGAGATTCGCCGCACCATCCAGGTGCTGTCGCGCCGGACCAAGAACAATCCCGTGCTGATCGGTGAGCCCGGCGTCGGCAAGACCGCCATCGCCGAGGGCTTGGCGCTGCGCATCGTCAATGGCGATGTGCCCGACAGCCTCAAGGACAAGAAGTTGCTTGCGCTCGACTTGGGCGCCCTGATCGCCGGCGCGAAGTATCGTGGTGAATTCGAGGAGCGGCTGAAGGCCGTGCTCCAGGAAGTCACCGCGAGCGAGGGCACCTACGTCCTGTTCATCGATGAGATGCACACGCTGATCGGCGCCGGCAAGGGCGATGGCGCGATGGACGCCTCCAACCTGCTCAAGCCGGCGCTCGCCCGCGGCGAGCTGCACTGCATCGGCGCGACCACGCTCGACGAGTACCAGAAGCACGTCGAGAAGGATGCGGCGCTGGCGCGGCGCTTCCAGCCGATCTTCATCAGCGAGCCGTCGGTCGAGGATACCATCTCGATCCTGCGCGGCTTGAAGGACAAGTACGAGCAGCACCATGGCGTACGGATCACCGATTCGGCGCTTGTGGCGTCCGCGACCCTGTCCAACCGCTACATCACCGACCGCTTCCTGCCCGACAAGGCCATTGACCTCATGGACGAGGCCGCGGCGCGGCTGAAGATGCAGGTCGATTCCAAGCCCGAAGAGTTGGACTCGCTCGACCGCGAGATCATCCGGCTCAAGATCGAGCAGGAGGCGCTGAAGAAGGAAAGCGATGCCGGCTCCAAGTCCCGGCTCCAGACGCTGGAGAAGGACCTTGCCGAGCTCGAGGAGAAGTCTGCGGCACTGACGGCGCGCTGGAGCGCGGAGAAGAGCAAGCTCTCCGATGCCCAGAAGCTGAAGGCCGAGCTCGACGGCCTGCGAGTCGAGCTGGCCAACGCCCAGCGGCGCGGCGAATTCCAGAAGGCCGGCGAGCTGGCCTATGGAAGGATCCCGGAGCTGGAGAAGAAGCTCGCGGAGATCGAGGCCAAGGAGAACGCCGGCGAGATGATGGAGGAGGCGGTCACCGCCAACCACATCGCGCAGGTGGTCTCGCGCTGGACCGGCGTGCCCGTCGACAAGATGCTGGAAGGCGAGAAGGAGAAGCTCCTGAAGATGGAGGATCAGCTCGGCAAGCGCGTCGTCGGCCAGGCCGAAGCCGTGCGTGCGGTCGCAACCGCCGTGCGCCGCTCGCGCGCAGGCCTGCAGGACCCGAACCGGCCGACCGGCTCGTTCATGTTCTTGGGCCCCACCGGCGTCGGCAAGACCGAGCTGACCAAGGCGCTTGCCGAGTACCTGTTCAACGACGAGACCGCGATGGTCCGCCTCGACATGTCCGAATACATGGAGAAGCACTCGGTCTCGCGGCTGATCGGCGCGCCTCCGGGCTATGTCGGCTATGACGAGGGCGGCGCGCTCACCGAAGCGGTGCGGCGCCGGCCCTATCAGGTGGTGCTGTTCGACGAGATCGAGAAGGCGCATCCCGACGTGTTCAACGTCCTGCTCCAGGTGCTCGACGATGGCCGCCTGACCGATGGCCAGGGCCGCACGGTCGACTTCCGCAACACGCTGATCATCATGACCTCGAACCTCGGTTCGGAATTTCTGGTCAACCAGCCGGAAGGCGAGGACACCTCGGCCGTGCGCGAGCAGGTGATGGGAATGGTGCGTGGGCATTTCCGCCCCGAATTCCTCAACCGCGTCGACGAGATCATCCTGTTCCACCGCTTGCAGAAGAGCGAGATGGGCCGGATCGTCGAGATCCAGTTCGCGCGGCTGCAGAAGCTCCTCAGCGATCGCAAGATCGTGCTGACGCTCGATGCCGCAGGCCGCGACTGGCTTGCTGCCAAAGGCTGGGATCCCGCCTACGGCGCACGGCCGCTGAAGCGGGTGATTCAGCGCTATCTCCAGGACCCGCTCGCCGAGATGATCTTGGCCGGCGAGATCAGCGACGGCGACAGGGTTGCGATCTCGTCCGAGGGCAACGTGCTGACCTTCAACGGCAAGGCGCCGCAAACCGCGGAGATCGCCCAGTTCGAGGCCCCGGTGCCGAAGCGGAAGCTGAACTGAGCGTATCTGCCGCCTGAAGCAACAGGACGCCCCGGAGAGATCTATCTTTCCGGGGCGAATTCGTCGGTTGGCTTGCTGGCTAGCTGAGCGCGGACGCGGAGCCGGGAGCGGCGGGGCCTTGCTCCTCGTCGTCCTCCTCGAGCTCCGAGAGAATATCCACCAGCTCGCGCACCCGGCCCTGCGCCAGCGGCCGCAAGTCGTTGATCATCGGCTCGTCATTGGCGAGCCAGGCCTGGGCTTCGGCGAGTTCCTCGGCCGTCGCGCCGGTCCCGATGATCTGGGCAATGGTGACGTCATCGGCCCGGTCCACGGCCTTGACGACATCGTCACGTGAGAGGCGCGTCATGGGCGATCCTCCTGCTGGTACGCTTCCGTCAGCGTCTAACCGGGAACCCGAGCCTGGGTTCCGCGGTCAGCTCTTGTTCGGCGATTGCTACTTCTTCACCGCCTTGTAGATCGCATTCTCCACGTCCGAGGTGAAGTAAATGACGCCGCTCGCACCGACCGCGACGCCCGTCGGGATATGCGTCGGCAGGCCGCCGGGTGCGCCTGTCAGGCCGATCGGAAGATTGGCCGCGATCTCCGTCACCTTGCCGGTCTCCGGCGCGATCTCGACCAATCGTTTGGCGCCGACTTCCGCCACGATCAGCTTGCCGTCGCTGGCGCGCGCAATGCCTTCGGGCATTTTCAGCTCCTTGGCGAGCACGGTCTTTGCGCCGTTCTTGTCGATCCGGGAGACGGCGCCGGAGAAGGCCTCGGTGACATAGACTTCGCCAGCCGATCCGCCGACGAGACCCACCGGTCCCTCGAGATCGCCGATCAGCGTGGCGCGATCCTGGCCATGCTCACCGCTCACCTTGACCAGCGATTTGGTGCCGAGCTCGGCCACCAGAATGCTGCCGTCCGCGAGCACAATCGCGTCATGCGGGGCCTTGAAACCGTGCAGCATGTCCCGCGTGGCGCCGGTCTTGCCGTCGATCACCTGCACCGTGCCGGTGAACCAGCTCGACAGGACCACGTCGTTGCCCTTCGCAGTCGCGCTCATCGGATATTCGAGATTGACGCCGGCGGCGTGCATGCGCGCCTTCTCGGTGACCTCGCCGGTGGCACCGTCGACCGTACGATAGGCGAACACGTCGGCGACATGGATGGTATCCTTGCCATTGTCCGAGGTGACGCCGATGCCGCCGGGCAGGGCCAGCTTGCCGATGATAATTTGCTTGGCCTGGCCGGTCGCCGGATCGACCTCCTGGATGCCGTTATCGGCCATGTTGGAGACGTAGATGCGGTCCTTGCCGTCGATCGCGAGATTGTCCAACGACGGCTTCAGTTGCGCGACCATGGTCTTGGCGCCGGACTTCGGATCGACCCGGACGAGCTGGCCGAGCGCGGTGTCGACGACAAAGAGGTTGCCTTTGGAATCGAAATTCACCGCGGCCGGAACCTTGAAGCCATCGGCGACGACGGTCAGCTCGGCCTTGTCGACGTCGACTTTTGCGACCTGTCCCTTGAACCAGAGCGGACCGTAGAGCTTGTCGCCGGGACCGAACTCGAAGCCGTTGAGGCCGCCCATCTTCTCCATGATCTGGCGCGGCGGCTTGATGCCCTCGACGTCGATCTCGTAGAGCGTGTCGCCGAGGAAGACGGTGGTGGCGTAGAGCCTGCCGTCCTTGCGGAAGGCGAGCGAGTTGATACCGGGAAGGCCGGAAGCAAGCTTCTTGATCGGGCCATCACCCTTGCGGGCATAGAGATCGCCGGCGAGGAAACCGGTCCAGGCCATGGTGCCGTCGGGCGCGAACGCGATGTCGTCGGCCATTCCGATCGGCGCGGGGATCGCGATCTTGGCCGTGCCGCCTGCGATGTCGACCTCGTAGAGCGCGGCGCCGGCGACACTGCCGGCAAACAGATGGCCGGCCTTGTCGATGCCGAGCCCGTGGACGCCGTGGAATGCGGAGCCCGGGACGAGCTTGGTGACCTCCCAGGTTGCCGGCAAGGTCTCAGCCGATGCACTCGTGATGGAGAAAACTGCAGCAACCAGGGCTGCGCAGGCGAGCCTGTTCTTCATGGCGAGACCTCCCTTTTTCGGAAAGTATTCGCCCGTCGAGCGGCTTTGGCAAACGAAACTTGACGTTGTGAGGTGGCGCGCGGCCGCGCCGATTTAGCGGTTCGTCACCTGCAACGGTCCGCCGGTCGCATCCGACATCCTCGCGATGGCGCCGCCGCGGCCGCTCATCATGCCGTCGAGCCGGTCGCGCTCTTTCTCGAAGCTCGCCAGCATCGGGCCCTCCAGCGAGCGCCCGCGCGGCAGCTTTACCCGCATCGGATCGACGAAGCGTCCGTTGACCAGGATCTCGTAGTGAACGTGCGGGCCGGTCGACAGGCCGGATGAGCCGACGAAGCCGATCACCTGGCCCTGCCGCACCTTCTTGCCGACTTCCATGCCCTTGGCGAAGGCCGACATGTGGCCGTAGGCGGTCTCGTAGCCGTTGGCGTGCTTGATGCGGATGTACTTGCCGTAGCCGCCCTCGGGGCCGGCCTTCTCGATCATGCCGTTGCCGGAGGCGAAGATCGGCGTGCCGTAGGTGGTGGCCCAGTCGACGCCGGTGTGCATCTTCACGTAGCCGAGGATCGGATGGCGGCGGCCGCCGAAGCCGGAGCGCATGATGGCGTTGTTGACGGGCTTCCTGACCAGGAACTTCTTCGCGCTCTTGCCGGTCTCGTCGTAGTAGTCGACGACGCCGTCGTCGGGGCTCTGGTAGCGGTAATATTTCTTGGTCTCGCCGCCGACGGTGAGCGAAGCGAACAGCACCTCGTTCTTCTCGCTCGCGGTCACGCCCTCGTCCTCGCCGGCGTAGAACACGTCGAAGGAATCGCCTGGCTGCACCTTGCGCTGAAAATCGACGTCGTAGGAGTAGATCTTGATCATGTCGTCGATGACAGGCATCGGCACCTTGTTGCGCATCGCGGTCTCGTAGATGCTCTGATAGAGCCGCACGCCGGAGCCGTCATCGTCGTCATCGTCGTCGCTGTTGGCGCTGGCCGCAGCGTCGGTGACGGTGTTCATGCTGGAGACGTCAACCGCGACGTATTTGCCGAGATCGGACAGCGCCGCGATCGCCTCGACCATGGTGTCATTGGCGACGACGACGCGGTAGGGCTGCAGGCGCGCGCCGGGGCTTGCGGGCGCCATCAGGATGCGGAGCTTCTCGCCTTCCTTCAGACCACCGTCGCGGCCGCGCGGACCGAGCGTTGCGGTGATCGCCTTGATCTCGTCGGCGGTGGCGCCGAGATCGCGCAGCACGCCAGCGACGCTGTCGCCCTTCTTGACCATGTGGACGCGTTCGCCGTTGGGATTGCCGCCGGTGATCTGCTCCTTGGTCTTGGGCAGCAGCGTGACGTTTTCCGGCACCACGCGCGTCTCGAAGCCGGCATAGGGATCGGACGGCGATACTTCGGTGGCATAGGCCATCTTGATGTCGGAGGCGCCGGTCGCGCCGGAGACGTCGGCGGCGGCATTGGCGAGCGAGGCGTAGCGCACCCCGCCATTGCCGCGCCAATTGGCGGCATCGCGCACCCGCATCAGGATGTCGTCGAGCGCCACCACCGCGGAAATCTTGGCCTTCGGCAGCACAGGCGACAGGTCCTTGGTGACGAAGGAGACCTCGGCGTCGGGCTCGACGGCTTCGGGATTGTTCGGGTCGTCGGAGGCGGTCTTCGGATCGGAGCCGACGTCGGTGAGCATGCGCTGGGCGTTGAACGGCGGAATCTTCGCCGACAGATCGCTCGTCGTCATCGACAGATTGCCGGCGATGCGGACGAACGGGCGCACCCGCATCACGTCGCGGTTGCCGACGCGGGCGACCGTGGAGACGCGGACGATGTTGCGCGAAGCCGTGGATTCGCTTGGCGGCGGCAGGCGGTCGCTCTTGTGCAGCGTGGCGGCGCGATCGGCTGCGCCGAATGCACCGCGCAGCGCGCCTTCGACCCGCTCCGGCACTTTGGCGAAGGTCATCTCGCCATCGAGCGACGCAAAAACGGCGCCGCCGATGAGGGCCGCGCCGCAGAGTCCGGTCAGAATCGTCCCGCTGAACCATTGTACCGAGACTCGGCGGCGATCGATCACGGCGGCCTCAGAACCGTCGACCGACAGCGGCGGCTCGTGGCCGAGATCGATGATCCCGGTCTCACGCCCGTAAGCGCTGCGTGACGTCCTGTGGTTCAACCCAAAGTCCCCCAATTCAACGACCCAAAAGCCCCGTATCGAGCCTTTTCCCGGTCGCCCTCTTCGAGGCGTATCGCAGGAAAAGGGCAAGCCGCATAGGCGTTCGCGGTCAGAAGGCCCCGATGACGGGCCGGCCGAAATTACGAACAGCTAAACGGAAAAAGGTCTCTCGATGTCTCTCGAATGCCGGAGGAAGGCCGCGCCATCTGCAAGATCGCCTTCCTCTGACCCATGAAAACCGCCGGCAGCCCCCACTGGCATCCCCGCGATTCAAGCTTGTCTCTTATCAGAACGCCGCGGGATTGTGGCTCAAGTACGGCGCCTCCTATGGAAAAAGTTTCCTGAAGGGCGGTCGCGGGAGGCCTCCTTGGACGGGCGTCCCAAGCCCTCTCCCAAGCCGCCTCCGAAGCCCGCTCCAGAGCCCGCAGGGGCCCAAACTTTTTTCAGTTTTTTCCTCGCACAGCATCGGCCCGGCCGTTCTCCGTCCTCCTAAGTGGCTGTAAACACGAGAAATTTTCAGGTGGTCCACTGTGCGACGATTTGTTGACGATGGGCGTTGACAATCCCGATGAGGGGGGACTATAACCCCAACCACTGAGCGCGGCGCCGCCGGGTCACTGACCAAGGCGAGCGAACGCGCCACTGATGCTCCTCACCTTGTTGAGTGACACAACAATCGACACCAGTCGGTTGGAGTCATTCATCGTCGGTAAGGGTGTCGGAACCCTTCCACGCTGGAAGGTTGGGGTCTCCAAGGTCCCGGGCTGTTTGACAAGTGAAGATGAAGAAAGAGAAACGTGGACGGCGGAGTCCTTGCGGGTCTCGCTTCTGAGAAGCTTCGGCTTTTCTGATCGAGACCGGACGAAAGACTTCGGCGGTACACGTTTCAAAGGTAACACCATGGCCTCTTCATTGAGGTCAGTTCGCAAGCGATGTGAATCGCTTCGCGAGTATGGTGGGACCTCGTCAAACGTTGTGATCAGCCGGTTCAAAGTTCAAGTCCAACTTGAGAGTTTGATCCTGGCTCAGAGCGAACGCTGGCGGCAGGCTTAACACATGCAAGTCGAGCGGGCGTAGCAATACGTCAGCGGCAGACGGGTGAGTAACGCGTGGGAACGTACCTTTTGGTTCGGAACAACACAGGGAAACTTGTGCTAATACCGGATAAGCCCTTACGGGGAAAGATTTATCGCCGAAAGATCGGCCCGCGTCTGATTAGCTAGTTGGTGAGGTAATGGCTCACCAAGGCGACGATCAGTAGCTGGTCTGAGAGGATGATCAGCCACATTGGGACTGAGACACGGCCCAAACTCCTACGGGAGGCAGCAGTGGGGAATATTGGACAATGGGGGCAACCCTGATCCAGCCATGCCGCGTGAGTGATGAAGGCCCTAGGGTTGTAAAGCTCTTTTGTGCGGGAAGATAATGACGGTACCGCAAGAATAAGCCCCGGCTAACTTCGTGCCAGCAGCCGCGGTAATACGAAGGGGGCTAGCGTTGCTCGGAATCACTGGGCGTAAAGGGTGCGTAGGCGGGTCTTTAAGTCAGGGGTGAAATCCTGGAGCTCAACTCCAGAACTGCCTTTGATACTGAAGATCTTGAGTTCGGGAGAGGTGAGTGGAACTGCGAGTGTAGAGGTGAAATTCGTAGATATTCGCAAGAACACCAGTGGCGAAGGCGGCTCACTGGCCCGATACTGACGCTGAGGCACGAAAGCGTGGGGAGCAAACAGGATTAGATACCCTGGTAGTCCACGCCGTAAACGATGAATGCCAGCCGTTAGTGGGTTTACTCACTAGTGGCGCAGCTAACGCTTTAAGCATTCCGCCTGGGGAGTACGGTCGCAAGATTAAAACTCAAAGGAATTGACGGGGGCCCGCACAAGCGGTGGAGCATGTGGTTTAATTCGACGCAACGCGCAGAACCTTACCAGCCCTTGACATGTCCAGGACCGGTCGCAGAGATGTGACCTTCTCTTCGGAGCCTGGAACACAGGTGCTGCATGGCTGTCGTCAGCTCGTGTCGTGAGATGTTGGGTTAAGTCCCGCAACGAGCGCAACCCCCGTCCTTAGTTGCTACCATTTAGTTGAGCACTCTAAGGAGACTGCCGGTGATAAGCCGCGAGGAAGGTGGGGATGACGTCAAGTCCTCATGGCCCTTACGGGCTGGGCTACACACGTGCTACAATGGCGGTGACAATGGGATGCTAAGGGGCGACCCTTCGCAAATCTCAAAAAGCCGTCTCAGTTCGGATTGGGCTCTGCAACTCGAGCCCATGAAGTTGGAATCGCTAGTAATCGTGGATCAGCACGCCACGGTGAATACGTTCCCGGGCCTTGTACACACCGCCCGTCACACCATGGGAGTTGGCTTTACCTGAAGACGGTGCGCTAACCCGCAAGGGAGGCAGCCGGCCACGGTAGGGTCAGCGACTGGGGTGAAGTCGTAACAAGGTAGCCGTAGGGGAACCTGCGGCTGGATCACCTCCTTTCTAAGGATGATCCTTCAGCGAGCTCACGCTCACTATCGGATCGTTTTAGAAACATCAGTGGCCAACAGATCGCCAGATCGTTGAGCTGCATTGGCGGGATTTCGCCGTCTTCGTTTCTCTTTCTTCGCGGACGAACACGCGCCGGGGCTGCGCTGTGCGATTGCATTCGGCGCTGGTCGCCGATGCATGCACGCAAGACCCTAGTCCTGATAAGGATAGCGTTAGGGGCTTGTAGCTCAGTTGGTTAGAGCGCGCGCTTGATAAGCGTGAGGTCGGAAGTTCAAGTCTTCCCAGGCCCACCACGCTTCGCCGTTGGCTTTGCGTGGCACCGCCACGCGAGACAAGAAGCGAAGCGTGTCCGGCATAGCCCCTCGGGCGGCGCCGGACTTAAGAGAGGCGCTTCGTCTTCTGGTTACGGGGCCATAGCTCAGCTGGGAGAGCGCGTGCTTTGCAAGCATGAGGTCGTCGGTTCGATCCCGTCTGGCTCCACCAGCCTCCGCAGGCT
>NZ_JADPJR010000053.1:105000-351970 GCF_023073535.1 Bradyrhizobium sp. 179
CGAAATGGCCGCCTGATAATGCTTGGGCAGCGCATTCCACTTCTCGAGATTCATGATGTTGTGGCCCTGGCCGGTGCCTTCCCACCAGCCCGGATAATAATAGTACTTCGCCACCTTGACGAAGCCGAGCTTCTCGTCGTCATAGGGGCCCACCCATTCGGCCGCGTCGATCGTGCCCTTTTCCAGCGCGGGGTAGATGTCGCCTGCCGCGATCTGCTGCGGGACACCACCGAGCTTCGAGATGATGGTGCCGGCAAACCCGCCGACGCGGAATTTCAGTCCCTTGAGATCATCGACGGTCTTGATCTCTTTGCGAAACCAGCCGCCCATCTGGGCGCCGGTCGAACCTGTGGGCACGCCGATCGCGTTATGCTCCTTCAAGAGATCGTTCAGCATCTCCTGGCCACCGTTCCACAATAGCCAAGAGATGTGCTGGCGCGTGTTGAGCCCGAATGGCAGCGATGTGCCGAAGGTGAAGGCGGGATTCTTGCCCCAGTAATAATACAGCGCGGTGTTGCCGATCTCGACCGTGCCGTTCGAGACCGCGTCGAGCACTTGCAGGCCCGGCACGATTTCGCCGGCGGCGAAGGGCTGGATCTGGAATTTGTTGTCGGTGATCTCGGCGACCCGCTTACAGAAATATTCGCAGCCGCCATACAGCGTATCCAGAGATTTCGGCCAACTCGCCGCCAGGCGCCATTTCACCTCGGGCATCGATTGCGCGACAGCTGGCGCCGCGACTGCGCTTGCGGCGAGGCCCAGCCCGCCCGCCGTCAGGAATTTACGACGTTCCATGCGTTTCCCTCCTGTGATGTCGAGTCCTCGACGAGGGGATTGCGATCTTGGCGTCGCTTTGTCTTCGCCGGCGGCCGACGTTCCTTGGCGTCCGAAATTCGAATTCCGGATCGTGATCAGGATGACGAAAGGGCCGCAGCAAAGCAAGCGCACTTTGGTTGCGCTGCCGGCGACGCCCTCAATGCTGCGCTGCGAACGCGTCCTCCATGGCCTTGCGCGCCTTCACTGTCTCGTTGCCTGCATCGAACTCGACGTCGCTCCAGCGCACCACCGCGCCATGCGCGACGTCATGTTTCAGTTTCACACGATGCGCGAGACCGATCGGCAGCGCGCCGGCCTTCAGGCTCGCGGCCGCCGGTACCAGCTTGCCCCACACCGTGTAGCCGCCTTCGCCATCCAGCATCTCGCCGGCGCGCAGATTGCGTTTGGCCACAGCCGCGACGTCGCCGCGGAAGCCTGTGGCCTGTCCGGTCGGCTCGCTCCGCAGCGCCGCCGACAGCACCGAGATGTTCAGTTCGAGGCCGATCAGATGATAGGGCTTGTACATCGCCGCATAGCGCCCGCTGGCGTCGGTCTTCAGGCCGTATTGCCTGAAGCAATCGGCAGCATAGTCGTTCGGTGCCTCCAGCACGACATAGACGCCCCAGCGGAGGTCGCGAAACACCGGTCGGCCATCGCGCTCGAGCGAGGACACCACTTCCACCACGCCCGCTCGCTCCAGCACGCCGCCGCGTGAGCGCGGCCGCATGATATGTGGCAGATCGTCGACGCCGCAGGGCGGAAACAGTAGGCCGTCCGCGGGCACGTCGAGGGCGCAGGCATTGGCGATCGCGGCCATCTCGATCGCCGATTTGGTGCCGTCGAGGAAAGAGTTGAACATCTGCGGATTCATGCCGGCCGCCTGCGCTTCGCCCGGGGTGAGGCCGTAATGCTGCCAGACGCCGTCAGGCGTCACGTCATGATAGGCCGGCAGATATTTTGTGCCCTTGCCGGCGGCAACGACGCGGAAGCCGGTGGCCCGCGCCCAATCCACCATCTCCGCCGTCAGTGCCGGCTGGTCGCCATAGGCGAGCGAATAGACGACGCCGGCTCTTCGCGCTTCCTCGGCGAGCAGGGGGCCCGCCAGCACGTCGGCTTCGACATTGACCATCACGATATGCTTGCCCGCCGCAATCGCAGCGCGCGCATGCGTAATGCCGGCGGCGGGATTTCCGGTCGCCTCCACCACCACGTCCATCCCACCGCCGGCAATAGCGCGCACACCGTCATCGGTGAAGGTGGTCGCGGCGATGCGCTCGGCGGTCCAACCGACGGTGCGGCACGCCTCGCGGGCGCGATCGCGATCGATGTCGACGATGATGGGCACCTCCAGCCCCGGCGTGTGCGGCACCTGCGCCAAAAACATCGAACCGAATTTGCCGGCGCCGATCAGCGCGACACGAACGGGCTTGCCGGCGGACGCGCGGGCCTGGAGGAGGCGGAAAAGGTTCATGGGGTATGTCCGTAGTGTTAAAACCAAAGCTCGTCATTCCGGGGCGCGACGAAGTCGCGAGCCCGGAATCCATCGGGTCGGGCCGCAGAGACCGCGGATAAATGGATTCTCAGGTGCGCAATTGCGCACCGTAGTTCGCGCTTCGCGCGCCCCGGAATTTACTCCGCTGCCTGCCGCGGCGCACGCGCAAGCCGCAGCAGCGCGTCGTCCTCCACCGTCTTGATCGGTGTGAAATCGCGATGCGCGATGTAGTCCGGCCGCGTCGGGGTGCGGATGTAGTTCGAGACCGCATTCAGCGTCAAATACACGATTTTGCGCGGGTAGGGCGTGATGTTGCCGCCCGAGCCGTGCACGAGATTGCCGTGAAACATCAGCATGCCGCCGGGTTTGCCCGTGGGCGCAACGATGCCGCCCTGCTTGACGAGGCGTGTCACGGTGTCCTCGTCCAGCGTCCACAGCGGATAGGAGGTGGTGGCGAGGTCATGCGAGGCTTCGAGGTCGCCGGCATTCTGGCTGCGCGGCACCAGCATCAGGGGGCCGTTGATCGGCATCACCTCGTCGAGGAAGATTGCGATGTTCATCGCGCGCGGCTCCGGCATGCCGTCGTCGCGCTTCCAGGTGCCGTAATCCTGGTGCCACTGCCAGACGTCGCCGGTGAAGGCCGATTTAGCGTTGATCTTGAACTGGTGCATGTAGACCGGCTCGCCGAAGAGCTGCTCGACCGGCTCGATCATGCGCGGATGGGCGCCCAGGATGCGGAAGGCC
This sequence comes from Bradyrhizobium sp. 179, assembly GCF_023073535.1. Classification (NCBI taxonomy): domain Bacteria; kingdom Pseudomonadati; phylum Pseudomonadota; class Alphaproteobacteria; order Hyphomicrobiales; family Nitrobacteraceae; genus Bradyrhizobium; species Bradyrhizobium sp. 179. Next base: position 108,053 of record NZ_JADPJR010000053.1, read on the forward strand.
TCGTTGTAGAGATGCGCGGCAAAGGCGGTGCGCGGCGCACCGCTCTTCTCGCGCCAGACCTCCGGCCGGTTGGTGTCATAGATGCCGACCGCCTCTCGCGCGAGCAGATCGACCTCCTCCTGGCTGAACAATTCGGGCAGGAACAGCCAGCCCTCGCGGTGGAAGAACTCCAATTGCTCCTGAGACAGTTTCATGGGTGGTCCTCCTGTTGTTTATTGTTGTCATTCCGGGGCGGTCCGCAGGACCGAACCCGGAATCCATTCATCCACAATCTCTGCCGCTCGATGGATTCCGGGCTCACACTTCGCGTGCCCCGGAATGACGGCGTTTGTGGTTACGCCGCCACCTCCTCAGTCGCCCGCAATCTCTCCTCGGTCATCCGTCCCGCCGTCTGCGCATGGGCCAGCGCCGCGCGTTCGGCAGCGTTCGCATCGCCCGCGAGAATGTGCTTGGCGATATTGGCATGCTCCGCCCAGGCGCTGGCGCGATAATCGAGCTCGGACAGCACGGTCGCCATCGAGCGGCGCATGTGTGGCCATTGCGGCGCCATCGTCTCCTCGATCACGGGATTGCCAGCGAGCTGGTAGATCGCGCGATGAAAATCGACGTCGAGCCCGATGAGTTCGGCCAGCGTCGTGTTACGGTCGATGGGGCGTCCGGCGGCAAGCGCCGCCTCCAGCCGCGCGCGACCCGCCGCGTCTGTGCCTGCACGCTCGGCAGCAAGCCGGGCGGCGAGTGCATCGATGGCGCCACGCACCTCGTAAAGCTGGCGGATGCGTGAAGGGTCAAGCTGGGTGACCTCAAAGCCGCGCTTGCCGCTCTCGGCGACGAGGCCCTGCCGGTGCAACAAATGCAGCGCGTGCGACACCGGCTGGCGGGAGACGCCGAGCTTGTCGGCGAGCTCGTTCTGCCGGATGCGCTGGCCAGGGGGAAGGGTGCGGTCGGAGATCGCCTCCAGGATCCGGGCATAGACCTGGTCGATCAAGTTCGGGAGTGGGTCGAGAGGGATCACGCCGGCAGCTCCGCGGGACATGAAAACGGAATACGGAATTCCGTATTCGAAGCTACGCGGTACGGCTGAGGGCGTCAAGCGGTCCTGGAGGATGGCCGCGTCTCATTTGGAAACGCGCTAAGCTATTGATATTGCTAGCACCGCCTACTGTGCATGGGGTTGTTTTTCGAGAAAAGGATCCGGCCCGGCGCCGTCCTACTTCATCTTGCCCTGCTCGATCAGCATCCGGCTCATCAGATAGAGCCGCGGCACGATCGAGTTGATGTCGATGAACTCGTCGCGGGCATGATAGCCGAAGCCGGCGAGGCCGAAACTCTCGACCACGACCGCCTTGCCGCTGCGGTTGGCGTAGCCGGCATCGGTGGCGCCTCCCGTCATCTCGGTGATGTCGAGCTTGCGGTCGATCTCGGCATAGATCGCCTGTCCCACCTCGGCCAGCGCGCGGCCGCGACCGCTCGCGACGAAGGGCGGGCGGCCTGCTGTGATCGTCACCTTGGTTTCGGTGTCGGGCACGAGCTTCTCCTTCACCTTCTCGTCGAGCGCCGCCTTCAACTTGGCGATGCCATCGGGAATGGTGAGGCGGATGTCGGCGCCGGCCTCGGCCTTTTCCGGAATCTGGTTGCGTACGGTGCCGGCCTGCGCCGTGGTCCAGTTGAGCTGCGTGCCGGGGATCGACTTGGCGAGGTCTTTGGTTTGCAGCAATTGATGGGCGAGCTCGATCAGCGCGTTGCGGCCGAGATCGGGCGCAGCGCCGGCATGCGAAGCGCGTCCTTTCACCTCCATCTTCGCCGTCGCGGTGCCGCTCGCCCCCAACAGCAAGGAGTCGTTCTTTGCCGGAGGCGAAGCCGCCGTCGGCTCGCAGGAGAGCACGACGTCGTGCTGGTCGGCGAGCTCCGCGATCATCTCGCCCGACCCGATCGACCCCACCTCTTCATCTGGATTGAACGACACGGTGAGCCTGGCATAATCGTGCCAGCCGGCATCCTTCAGTATCTTGAGCGCATGCAGCACCACGGCGATGCCGCCCTTGTCGTCGGCGACGCCGGGGCCATAGATGCGGTTGCCGTCGACGCGGTACGGCTCGCTCGCGAGGACGCCGCGCTGATAGACCGTGTCCATATGCGCGATCAGCATCAGGTTTCGCGTGCCCGAGCCCTTGAACGTGGCGATCACCATATCGGCGCCGGTGCCGGCGGTGGTCTTGCGTCGCTCGGTGGTGGCGCCGAGCGCCTTCAGGCGCGCTTCGGTGAAGTCGGCCATCTTCTTCAAGCCTTCGGCGTCGCCGCTGCCGCTCTCGATCATCACCATGTCACGCAGCGTCTCGATCAGCGGCGCCTTCTCCTGCTCGGCCGCGGCTTTCAGCTTCTCGTCGGCGGCCGCGACCGCGCTCGTAGCGCTGGCGGTGAGACCGAGCAGCGACAGAGCAAGCAAGGGAGTGAGGCGGAATGTCATGAGGTGTCCTTTCCCGTATCGAGCGGCGGCACCGCGCGATGCGACGGAACCGTAACACCTGGGCAATCCAGATGCCACGTTTGGCTAGCGCTCAAGCACCTCCACATCGAGCGCCGCAATCCGCTCGGCATCGGCCAGCGCCTCGATTCCCGCGATCCGGTCGCCATTGAAGGTGACACGAAGTGCGATGCGCAGATGTCCGTCGAGGATGACGGCGACGCCGATCTCGCCGTCGACCAGTGCGGTCCGTGCGGCCTGGGCGCGGCCCTTGTAGAGCTGCGCCACCGCATCGGCGCCGCGAATCTCGGGCAGCGAGCCGAGCCGCACCGCGGCTTGGTCGGCGCGGAATACGACGTCGGGATCGAGCACGGTCAGCAGGCCCTCGAAATCGCCTTCGCGCGACGCCTTGAGGAAGGCATCGACGATTCCGCGCTGGTGCGACAGGTCGGTCTCGGGCACCGGTGCGCCCTGCACCCGCCGCCGGGCGCGGCTCGCGAGCTGCCGCGACGCCTCGACCGAGCGGCCGACGATCGGCGCGATTTCCTCGAAGGGCACGGCGAACATGTCATGCAGCACGAAGGCGAGGCGCTCCGCCGGCTGCAAGGTCTCCAGCACGACCAACAGGGCCGCGCCGACGGAATCGGCCATCTCCGCCTCGCGCTCGCGCGTCTCGTCGATGGGCTCGGGCACGTGCGGGCCCATCGGATCCTCGCGGCGCGATTTCCGTGCGCGCAGCATGTCGAGGCAGATCCGCGCGACCACCGTCGTGAGCCAGCCGCGCAGGTTCGCGACATCGGACATGTCGTAGCGGCTGACCCGCAGCCAAGCCTCCTGCACGGCATCGTCGACCTCAGCACGCGACCCCAGCATCCGGTAGGCCACGGCGCGCAAATGGTCCCGGTTGGCCTCGAACTGATGGCTAAGAAAATTTTGTTCGGTCATCGGTCACATTCCCTCATTGCGATCCGTCATGCCCATGACGAAGCCAATCCGGCCGATGTGACCGGAACGTTCGAAATTCAACAGACGGAGACGCAAGATGATGCACGCTCGCATGAATCACCCGGTAATGGTCCTGCCTGAGGCCATGAACCATCTTCAATCCATTGGCAACCTGACCAAGCAGGGTCTGCCGGAAAAGCTCCTCGAACTGGTGCACCTGCGGGCCAGCCAGATCAATGGCTGCAGCGTCTGCGTCGATATGCACCCGAAGCTCGCCCGTAAGCTCGGGGAGACCGACGAGCGCCTGTTCGCCGTGTCCGCCTGGCGCGAAGCGCCCTATTTCACCGAGGCCGAGCGCGCCGCGCTGGCGCTGACCGAGGCGGTCACGCGCCTTGCCGATCGCGAAGATCCGGTGCCTGATGCGATCTGGAACGAGGCCGCAAAGCACTTTGACGAACGCGAGCTCGCAACGCTGATCCTCGCGATCGCGACGATCAACGTCTGGAACCGGCTGAATGCGACGATCAAGATGCCGGTCGGCGTTTGGAAGGTGTGAGGCCTCTTCCTTCCCCTTTCCCCGGACGCAGGGGAGGGGCGAAGAGAGCGCTCCTACTCCGCCAGGAACCTGTTCACCGCCTCGCCGAACTCCAGCGGCGCCTGTTCGAACATCCAGTGGCCGGCGTTCGGAATAACCGCCGTCTTGCTGCCCGCGATGTGCTCGGCGAGCACGCGCCACGTCACCGACAGGCTTCCCGTCGTCGCGCCGCCGCCGATCAGCAGCGTCGGCGTCCTGATCGCCTGCGCATCGGCGAGCGTGTAGGGCTTGCGCTGCTCGTTGATCTGGCCGAGGAAAGTGATCGCGTTGTCGCGCAGTTGCTGCTTGGCCGCCGCCGGTACGCGCCGCCAGGAGCCGTCGCCTTCGATGCCGTCGTAAAAATTCTGCAGCGCGCCCTCGATGTCGCCGGCGCGGATCATCTCGACGGAGCGCGCCGTGCGGGCGGCGAGCGGCGGATGCGCGGGCGTGCCTTCGGGAACCGGCAGGCTGGCATCGAGATCGCCGCCCGGCTCGGCCAACACCAGTTTTCGCAACAGATCAGGCCGTGTCTGCGCTACGCGGAAGGCGATGTGACCGCCGCGCGAATGCCCCATCAGGTCGACCGGTGCGGGCCTGACCTGCTCGATGAGGGCGATCACGTCGAGGACGTGCTGGGCCATCTTGTAATCGTCGCCGACGGCATCCAAATGCTCGGGAAAGAAGTGGCGCAGGCTGACCGAGATCACGCGATGATGCCTCGACAGCGGTCCGAGCACCGAATACCAGGTGCGGAAATCCCCTAACGTGCCGTGCACGCAGACCAGCGGCGGACCGTCTCCGACTTCGAGATAGGCCATGTCGTAGCCGTTGACGCGAAATGTCTGCATGATCAGCTCGCCAGAAAATCCAGGACCACTTCGGAGTATTTTTGCGGCGCTTGCTCGAACATCGGGTGCGTCGCGTTCGGGATGATCGCTGTCTTCGAATAGGGCACATGCGCCGCGAGCGCATGCAGCACCTTCGGCAGCAGGCCCTTGGTCCGCGCGCCCAGGATGAACAGCGTCGGCATTTTGATGGACTCCGCATCCGCCTTCGAGAACGGCGGGCGGTTGTCGCGGACCTGACCGATCAGCGTCATGGCGTTGTCGCGCAGATTTTGCTTCACCGTCGCCGGCAGCCGCGGCCAGGTGCCGGGGCCCTCCAGCGCGTCGACGAAGACGGCGAGGCCGCCGTCGACGTCGCCGGTCGCGATCCTCGCGGCCGACGCCGTAAAGCGCGCCAGCAGCGGCGAGGGGCCGCCGACATAATCGGGATCGAGGCTCGCATCGAGCTCGCCGCCCGGCTCGGCGAGGATCAGTCGCCGCAGCAAATCCGGCCTCCGCTGCGCCACGCGGAAGCAGATGTGCCCGCCGCGGGAATGGCCCATCAGGTCGACTGGGCCGAGGTCGAGCTGCTCGATGAAGGCGATGACGTCATCAACATGCTGGGCGATCGAATAGGTGTCCCCGACGCCGTCCCACCGCGCCGGGTAGAAGTGCCTCAAGCTGACAGCGATCACCCGATGTCGCTGCGACAACGGGCCGAGCACGCAACCCCAGACGCGGAAGTCGTTCAGCGAGCCGTGCACGCAGACCAGCGGCGGGCCGCCCTTGGCTTCGCCCACGTCCAGATAGGGCATGTCGTATCCGTTGACGTGGAGGCTTTGCATTCTGGGCCCGCGCGAAGGAACAGGAACTCTGTGCAAGATTCCCCGGAAACCGGGTGGATCGCAACTATTTCCAAGCCTAAATTCGAACGGACAACACAATCGGGCATGCGACAAGGACGCAGCCAGGAACCAAGCCATGACTGACCAGCATTTTGCCCTGTTCGACACCAGGATCGGCCTGTGCGCCATCGCCTGGGGCCCGCGCGGCATCAATGGCACGCAACTGCCGATGGGCGGCGAGCAGAAGATCCGCACCCGTATTCATCAGCGTCATGCCGAGGCGACCGAAGGCGAGCCCACCGCCGAGGTGCAACACGCGATCGATCGCATCGTCAAACTGCTCGCCGGCGAACCCGATAATCTCACCGACATCCTGCTCGACCTCGACGGCGTACCCGAGTTCAACCGCGGCGTCTACGACATCGCCCGCACCATCCCGCCGGGCAAGACCATGACCTATGGCGACATCGCCAAGCGGCTTGGCGGCGTCGAACTGTCGCGCGACGTCGGCCAGGCGCTCGGCCGCAATCCGTGCCCGATCGTCGTGCCCTGCCATCGCGTGCTCGCGGCCGGCAACAAACCGGGCGGCTTCTCGGCGAATGGCGGCGTGGTGACGAAGCTGAAGATGCTCGAGATCGAAGGCGCGCTGGTGAACCACACGCCGAGTCTGTTTGATTGAGGAGGCTGCCACCCTCCCCTGGAGGGTGAGCGCGCCCTAAATCTTCGCGACCGTGTTCGGCCAATATTTGTCGCGCAAGTGCCGCTTCACCAGCTTGCCCGTCGGCGTGCGCGGCAGCTCGGCTTCGAAATCGATCGAGCGCGGGCACTTGATGGCGGAGAGGCGGCGCTTGCAATAGGCGATCAGGTCGGCTTCGAGTGCTTTGCCGGCACGGCTCATGTCGTGCGGCTGCACCACCGCCTTCACCTCTTCGCCCATCTCCTCGTTCGGCACGCCGAACACGGCGACGTCGGCGACCTCGGGGTGGGTGATGAGCACGTCCTCGGCCTCCTGCGGATAGATGTTCACGCCGCCGGAGATGATCATGTAGGATTTGCGGTCGGTGAGGTAGAGGAAGCCGTCCTTGTCGAGATAGCCGACGTCGCCGAGCGTCGACCAGCCCTTGGCGTTGTAGGCCTTCTTCGTCTTCTCGGGGTCGTTGTGATAGGTGAAGGCCGGCGCGTCGGCGAAATAGACCGTGCCGATCTCGCCCACCGGCTGCTCCTCGTCGTTCTCGTCCAGAATCTTGATCGTGCCGACCACAGCGCGGCCGACGCTGCCGCGGTGCTCCAGCCATTGGTGCGAAGTGCAGACGGTGACGCCGTTGCCTTCTGAGCCGGCGTAATACTCGATCAGGATCGGTCCCCACCATTCGATCATCTTGGCTTTGACATCGACAGGGCAGGGCGCGGCGGCGTGGATCGCGCCCTTGAGCGTGGAGACATCGTATTCGGTGCGCACCTCGTCCGGCAGCTTCAGCATGCGCACGAACATGGTCGGCACCAGCTGCGACTGCGTGACCTTGTATTTTTCGACCAGCTTCAAAAATTCCTCGGCGTCAAAATGCTCCATGATGATGGAGGTGCCGCCGAGCACGATCGCCATCATGTTGAAGCGCAACGGAGCCGCGTGATAGAGCGGCGCCGGCGAGAGATAAATGCTTTCGGCGTTCATGCCGCACATGTCGGCGCAGAGCACGCGCAGAAACGGATTCGGCTCGTCGATCGCTTTGCCTTCGAAGGCCTTCTTGACACCCTTGGGCCGCCCGGTGGTGCCGGACGAGTAGAGCATATCGTAGCCGGCGACCTCGTCTGCGATTGGCGCCGTCGGCTGCGCGGCGGCTTCCTTATCGTAGGAGCGGAAGCCCGGTGAGGGCTCGTCCATCATGTAGAAGATCGGCTCGCCGGCGGCGCCCCTGATCAGGCCCTTGATCTGGTCGGCGCATTTCGGCGTGGTGATGACGACCTTGGCGCCGCAATCGTTCACGATGTAGTCGATCTCGTCCTGCTTCAAATAGCGGCTGATCGCGGTGTAATAGAGCCCGCTGCGTTGTGCTGCCCAGCAGATCTCCATGAAGGCGAGCCGGTTCTCCATCAACAGCGCGATGTGGTCGCCGGCCTTCAAGCCAAGCGAGCGGAACAGATGCGCGCCCTGGTTCGAGAGCTCGTCGAGCTCGCGATAGGTGATCGCCTTGCCGGTGCCGGCCATCCGATAGGCGATCTTGTTCGGCGTGGTGCGGGCGTGGATGGAGGGGTGAGTCATGGGCGTTTCCTCAAAACGCGAATGGCGAGTAGCGAATGGCGAGTAGGGAAGAAGGGCAAACCGCTCTTCGCCTGATCACCATTCGCTACTCGCCACTCACTACTCGCTTTTGTTTTTTTCTTACAGTCGTTCGACGATCGTCACGTTGGCCATGCCGCCGCCCTCGCACATGGTCTGCAGGCCGTAGCGCTTGCCGCGCTGGTGCAGGGCGTGGACCAACGTGGTCATCAGCTTGGTGCCGGAGCCGCCGAGCGGATGGCCGAGCGCGATGGCGCCGCCGTTGACGTTGAGACGCTCCGGGTCGGCGCCGGTGGTCTTCAGCCACGCGGTCGGCACCGAGGCGAAGGCCTCGTTGACCTCGAACAGGTCAATGTCACCGATTTTCATGCCGGCCTTCTCCAGCGCGCGCTTGGTCGCGTGCAGCGGGGCGTCCAGCATGATGACGGGATCGCCGCCCGTCATGGTCATGTGATGAATGCGCGCGAGCGGCTTGACGCCGAGCTGCTTCAGGCCGCGCTCGTTCACCACCATGACGCCGGAAGCGCCGTCACAGATCTGGCTGGCGCTGGCCGCGGTGAGCTTGCCGTTCTCGGCGATCAGCTTGACGCCCTTGATGCCGTCGAGGCTGACGTCGAAGCGGATGCCCTCGTCGATCTGATGGGTGTCCTTGCTGCCGTCCGCACGGGTAATCTCGAGCGGCACGATCTCCTGCTTGAAATGGCCGGCTTGCGTCGCCGCGATCGCGCGCTGATGGCTGTTGTAGGAATATTCGTCGAGCTCATCCTTGGAGAGGCCGTACTTCTCCGCCATCATCTCCGCGCCGGTGAACTGGCTAAAGACGATGTTCGGATACTTCTTCTCGATGCCCGGACTCTTGTAATTGCCAAAACCGTTCTTGGCCGGGAGCTGTGACGACAGGCCCATTGGCACCCGCGTCATCGATTCCACGCCGGCCGCGATCACGACGTCCATCGCACCGGACATCACGGCTTGCGCGGCGAAGTGCAGCGCCTGCTGCGAGGAGCCGCACTGGCGGTCGATCGACGTGCCCGGCACGCTCTCCGGCAGTTTTGAGGCCATCACCGCGTTGCGCGCGACGTTGTTGGACTGCTCGCCGACCTGCATCACGCAGCCCATGATCACGTCCTCGACCTGGGCGGGATCGACCTTGGTGCGGTCGACCAGCTCGTCCAGCACCTTGGCGGCGAGATCGGCCGGATGCCAGCCGGCGAGGCGGCCCCCCTTGCGCCCGCCCGCGGTGCGCGCAGCGGCGACGATGTAAGCCTCGGCCATGTCGGTTTCTCCCTGAATTCTTGATTGGGGTTGGTTGTCGGGGAGGGATTTAAGGGGCGTGAGATCGTTTAGTCAATCGATCAATTAACTCTTGTGATGCGGCGCGGCTTGGGCTTATCTGCGCGCCTCACGAGGCATGTTCAGGGATCTCTGTGGCTACCAGCGTACCGACCAAGCTCCCCAGCGGGAAGAATTCCACGGCAGAGAAATTGCTCGTGGCCGCAAGCGAGCTGATGATCGAACGCTCCTCGATCGAGATCTCGCTCTCCGATATCGCGCAGAAGTCGGGCGCCAACGCCGCATTGGTCAAATATCACTTCGGCAACAAGGACGGCCTGCTGCTGGCATTGCTCGCGCGCGATGCTGCGACCGAGCTGTCCAATCTCGAATACCTGCTGGCGCAGCCCATCACGCCGACGGCGAAGCTGAAACTGCACATCGGCGGTATCATCCGCGCCTATTACCGGTTCCCTTACATGAACCGGCTGATCCACTATCTGCTGCACGAGACCAGCGCGAGCTCCGCCGACGAAGTCTCGAAATTCTTCGTTGCGCCGCTGCTCGACTTTCACCGCCGCCTGCTCGCCGAGGGCGAGCGAAGCGGCGAATTCCGCGCCACCGATCCGGTGCTGTTCTACACCAGCCTGATCGGCGCCTGCGACCATCTGTTCTTCGGCCGGCACGCGATGTCTCGCGCGACCGGGGTCGGCCCGGTCACCGACGAAGTCTGCCGGCAATACATCAAGCACATGGAAACGCTGATCTGCGGCGGCATCCTCGCGCAAGCCGAGGAAGCTGTCGCGGCCGGATGATCCGGCCGAGCTTTCAAGTCCAGAGAAGAAACGCCCAAGGAAAGGTACAAGCGATGCAGTTGAAAGACGTAGCCGTTCTCATCACCGGCGGCGGTTCGGGGCTTGGTGCCGCGACCGCCCGGGCCATGGCCGCCAAGGGCGCCAAGATCGGCGTGATCGACCAGAGCAAGGAAAACGCCGAGAAGGTTGCCGCCGAGGTGAAGGGCGTCGCGCTCCATGCCGACGTCACCAGCGAAGAGCAGATCAAGGCGGCGATCGCCAAGGCAGAAGCCGCGCATGGCGTCGCGCGCGTACTGATGAACTGCGCCGGCATCGGCGGCTCGCAGCGTATCGTCGGCCGCGACGGCGTTTACCCGCTGGAAAAGTTCGCCCGCATCATCAACGTCAACCTGATCGGCACTTTCAACTGCCTGCGCCTGTTCGCCGAGCGCCTGGTCACGATCGAGCCGCTCGGTGAAGAGCGCGGCGTCATCGTCAACACAGCCTCGGTCGCCGCTTACGAAGGCCAGATCGGCCAGATCGCCTATTCGGCCTCGAAGGGTGGCGTCGTCGGCCTGACGCTGCCGGCCGCGCGCGACCTCGCCAGCCAGAAGATCCGCGTCAATACCATCGCGCCCGGCCTGTTCTTCACGCCGCTCTTGATGGGCCTGAACGAGGAAGCCCGCAAGAGCCTGGGCGCCCAGGTGCCGCATCCTTCGCGCCTCGGTGACGCCGCCGAGTACGGCATGCTCGCCGTGCACATCGTGGAGAACCCGATGCTGAACGGCGAGACCATCCGCCTTGACGGCGCGATCCGTATGGCGCCGAGGTAGACTCTCTTCTTTCCTTCTCCCCTTGTGGGAGAAGGTGGCGCGAAGCGCCGGATGAGGGGTCTCTATCCGCGGACGCAGACCCCTCACCCGAGCGAACTCGTGGCTACCGACGTGCATGCCCTCTCCCACAAGGGGAGAGGGCACAATAATAGGCACCTCACGCGCACATGCACGAGGCCCCAATGTCCCGACCGCTGCTGATCGAGCATGATGACGGCGTTGACCGGGTGACGCTGAATCGTCCTGAAAGCCTCAATGCGCTCGATCCGGCCTTGATCGATGCGCTCAATGTCTATTTCCAGCGCATTCAGCGCAATCGCGACACGCGCGTGGTCGTGCTGAAGGGCGCGGGCAAGAATTTCTGTGCCGGCCTCGATCTCAAGGCCGCGATGGCTCGTCGTGTCGGACAGCAGGAGCCGCCTGGCGTTACCGAGTCGCTGGATTCGCAGCGGCGCATCGCCGACATCGTGATGTTGATGCGGCGCTGTCCGCAGCCGATCCTGGCTCTTGTGCAGGGCGCCGCGGCCGGCGGCGGCTTTGCGCTGGCGCTTGCCTCCGACATCCGCATCGCCACGAAATCGGCGCGCATGAATTGCGCTTTCATCAAGCTCGGCCTCGGCGGCTGCGACATCGGCACTAGCTATTTCCTGCCGCGGCTCGTCGGGGTGTCCGTGGCGTCCGAGTTGATCCTGACGGGGCGTTTCATCGGCGCCGACCGCGCGCTCGCGGTCGGGCTCGTCTCGGAGGTCGTCGACGAGGACAGGCTCGATGATGCAGCCGCGCCTTATGTCAACGCGATGATGACGGCCTCGCCCGTGGGGCTGAGTCTCTCCAAGGAATGTCTCAACATGAGCGTCGATGCCGGTTCGCTGGAAGCTGCGATCGCAATGGAAGACCGCAACCAGGTCCTGTGCAGCCGTTCCGAGGAATTTTCGGAAGGCATCAGGGCCTTCCTTGAGAAGCGAAAGCCTGTCTATATCAAACGCTAAAGACAAAGATCCGCCAAGGACAAGAAATTCCGGGAGACGCAAAATGAGTGGAAGCGCGGCGGCGGTGATGACGAAACCCGCCTTTCGCAAGGTCGAGTGGCTCAAGCGCGACATCGCCGTCGAGCGCCGCGGCGACGGCACGGTGGTGCTGAAGTCGCGCATTCCGCTGCAGCCTTACGACAAGCACATTCCGGCTTCGCTGGCGAAATGGGCGAAACAGGCGCCCGAGCGCATCTGGCTCGCGCAGCGCGGCGGAGCGAATCGCGAATGGCGCAAAGTGTCCTATGGCGAAGCCAAGCGCACCGTGGATGCGCTGACGCAAGCGCTACTGAACCTCAAGCTCGAGGGACGGCCCGTCACGATCCTCTCCGGCAATTCGATCGAGCACGCCCTGATGACGCAGGCCGCGATGCAGGCGCGCGTTCCGGCGGCGCCCGTGTCGCCGGCCTACTCGCTGATGAGCCACGATCATGTCAAGCTGAAATATCTGTTCGATTTGATCAAGCCGGCCGTGGTGATGGTGCAGGACGGCCCGATCTTCGAAAAGGCACTGAAGGCGCTCGACCTCACCGGCGTTACCGTCGTTCACGTCGCGCGTCCCTGCGACGGCATCAAGAGCGTCAGCTTTGCCGAGCTCGCCGCAACGCCGGTGACCGCCGAGGTCGAAGCGTCGATTGCACAGATCACGCCCCAGACCGTCGGCAAACTGCTGTTTACCTCCGGCTCGACCGGCATGCCAAAAGCCGTCATCAACACGCAAGAGATGATGTGCGCTAATGCGGCGATGATGATGCAGGTGCGGCCCCGTGATCCCACCGGTCCGATCTCGACCATGCTGGACTGGATGCCCTGGAACCACACCATGGGCGGCAATGCGGCGTTCCACCCGATCCTCGTCGAAGGCGGTACGCTCTATATCGATGACGGCCGGCCGATGCCGGGCCAATTCGAAGAGACGCTGCGAAACTTGCGCGAGATCTCGCCGACCTATTACGCCAACGTGCCGGCCGGCTATGCTGCGTTGGCGGCGGCGATGGAGAAGGACGACGCGCTGTGCCGCTCGTTCTTCAAGAACCTGTCGATCATGGCCTATGGCGGCGCGCGCCTGCCGGACGATCTCTACGATCGCATGCAGGCGCTCGCGGTGAAGACGACCGGTGAGCGCATCGTGTTCTACACCGGCTGGGGCTCGACCGAGACCGCGCCGACCTCGACCGGCACGTATTGGGAGACCGAGCGCGTCGGCCTGATCGGCCTCCCGTTCCCCGGGGTCGAATTGAAGATGGTGCCGTGCGGCTCGAAATACGAACTGCGACTGCGCGGCGTCAACGTCACGCCCGGCTATTTCGGTCAGCCTGAGCTAACGAAGAAGATGTTCGACGAGGAGGGTTTTTACTGCATCGGCGATGCCGGCATCTTCGTCGACGAGAAGGATCCGGTGCAGGGCATCATCTTTGCCGGGCGCGTGGTGGAGGATTTCAAGCTCACCACGGGCACCTTCGTGCATGTCGGCTCACTCCGTACAGATGCGATCGCGGCCGCAACGCCCGTCGTGCATGACGCGCTGGTCGCGGGACAGGATCGCCCGTTTATCGGCCTGCTGGCTTGGCCGAACCTGCACGCTTGTCGCCAACTCGTCGGCAATCCCGATCTGAGCTTTGCGGATGCGGTCAGGCACCCCGAGGTGATCGCCTGCTTCAGGCGCGGGCTGGAGACGCACAACCGGGAATGCGAAGGCGCCAGCAGCCGCATCATCGCGCGTGCCATGCTGATGGCCGAACCGCCCTCGATCGACGGCAACGAGCTCACCGATAAGGGCTACATCAACCAGCGCGCCGGCTTAGAGCGCCGCGCATCGCTGGTGGAGCGGCTTTATGCGGATGAGCCGGATGAAGATGTGATCGTACTGCGATGAATGCGCAACTCTCAAACTCGTCATTCCGGGATGGCCGAAGGGCCAGGCCCGGAATGACGGCTCAATGAGTACGACGAAAAGGTAGCCCGCCATGAACTTCGATTTCTCCGACGATCAGAAGCAGCTCCGCGACCAAGCGCGCAAATTCCTCGCCGAAAAGTGCTCGCCGAAAGCCGTGCGCGTCGTCCTCGACGGCAAGGCGCCCTATGACAAGGAGCTGTGGAAGGGCCTTGCCGAAATGGGGTTTCTCGGCGTCGCGATCCCGGAAGAGTTCGGCGGTGCGGGCGCCGGCCATCTCGAGCTCTGCGTGATCGCGGAGGAAATGGGGCGCGCGAACGCGCCGGTGCCGTTCTCCTCAACTGTCTACCTCGCCGCCGAAGCGCTGCTGATCGCCGGCAGTGACGCGCAAAAGAAAAAGTGGCTGCCCGCTATTGCCTCGGGCGAGGCGATCGGCACGCTGGCGCTGTTCGAAGGCAAGGGCAATCCGTCGCCGAAGAACGTCAAGCTGACCGCTTCGAATGGCGCGCTCAATGGAGTCAAGAAGCCGGTCGCCGACGGCGCCATCGCCAATTTCGCGGTGGTGGCCGCGCGCACGGGATCGAGCGGACGTGAGAATGACATCTCGCTGTTCCTGGTCGATCTCAGGGCCGGCGGCGCCGAAGTGAAAAGCCTCACCAACCTCGATCCGACCCGTGGGCAGGCCGAGATCACCTTCAAGGACTGTAAGGCCGAGCCGCTGGGGGGCGCCGGCGAGGGTTGGAGCATCCTCACCCAGGTGCTCGACCGCGCCGCGGTGCTGTGCGCGTTCGAGCAAGTAGGCGGCGCCGACCGCGCCCTGGAAATGGGCCGCGACTACGCCCTCGACCGCATCGCCTTCGGCCGGCAGATCGGCTCGTTCCAGGCCGTAAAGCACATGCTCGCCGACATGTATGTCTCGGCGACGCTGGCACGCTCCAACAGCTATTACGGTGCCTGGGCGCTCTCGACCAACGCAGCCGAATTGCCGGAAGCCGCCGCCGCCGCGCGCATCAGCGCGACGCAGGCGTTCCAGCACTGCGCCAAGAACAACATCCAGGTTCACGGCGGCATGGGTTTCACCTGGGAGTTCGACTGCCACATGTACTACCGCCGCGCCAACGCCATGGCGCTCGGGCTCGGCAGCCTCACCTATTGGGAAGACCAGTTGATCGACCGCATGCGCAAGAAGAACGCGGCCTGATGTGATTCCGGGACACGCGAAGCGCGAACCCGGAATCTCGATTTGAGTCGGTAACCTCTGGATTCCGGGTTCGATGCTTTGCATCGCCCCGGAATGACCGAAGAAGAGAAAGAGCCATGAACTTCGACGACACCCCGCAAGAGGCCGAATTCCGCGCCACCGCCCGCGCATGGATTGATGCGAACGCGCCCAAGCAATACGAAGAAGAGCTGCGCAAATCTTCGCTCGGCCGCACCCAGCTCAGGAACGCGAACATTCTCGAGGTCGCAAAGGCCTGGCAAAAGAAGAAGGCCGATGCCGGCTGGGCCTGCCTGCACTGGCCGAAGGAGTATGGCGGCCGCGGCTCATCGCCCATCGAGCGCGTGATCTGGCAGCAGGAGGAAGGTCCGTTCGGAAAGCTCTCCCACATGTTCATCATCGGCCACGGCATGTGCGGGCCGACCATGATGGCGTTTGCGCGCGAGGAACATAAGCGCACCTATCTGCCGCCGCTCGCTTCCGGCGAGAAGGTCTGGTGCCAGCTGTTCTCCGAGCCGGCCGGCGGCTCGGATGTCGCGGGGCTTCGTACTCGCGCGGAGAAGGACGGCGATGAATGGGTCATCAACGGCCAGAAGATCTGGACATCAGGCGCGCATTATTCGGACTACGGCATCCTCTTGACCCGCACCGATCCGACCGTGCCCAAGCACAAGGGCCTCACCATGTTCTTCCTGGACATGAAGAGCCCGGGCGTCGAGGTCAGGCCGATCAAGCAGGCGAGCGGTGCGTCCGATTTCAACGAGGTCTATTTCACGAATGTCCGCATCCCCGATCACCAGCGCCTTGGCGAGGTCGGTGACGGCTGGAATGTCTCGCTGACCACGCTGATGAACGAGCGCATGTCGATTGGCGCAGGCGTCTCGACCGGCTTTCCGGAGCTGTTCGAATATTGCTCCAGCCTGATGCTCGACGATGGTCCTGCGATCGATGATCGCGCCGTGCGCGCGAAGCTGGCGAATTGGGCGGCGAAGGCGAGCGGCCTGCGCTACACCAGCATGCGCGCGATCTCGGCGCTATCGAAGGGCGAGCGGCCGGGGCCGGAGAATTCCATCGGCAAGCTGGTGGCAGGCTCGATGATCCAGGACGTCGCGACCTACGCGCTCGAGTTGCAGGGTGCGGCTGGTGTCGTCAGCAGTCCAGAGGATGCCGAAGTCGCGGGCCGCTTCCAGGCGATGCTGCTGCGTGCACCGGGTACGCGCGTCGAAGGCGGCACCGACGAGATCATGCGCAACATCATCGCCGAGCGGGTGCTGGGCCTGCCGGGCGACATCCGTGTCGACAAGGACGTGCCGTTCAACAAGATCCCGACAAAGGGAAGAGGTTAATCATGTCCCGGACGCGGTACGGTACGAAGTACCGCTCCGCCGCGCCGGGACCCCGAGCTACAATGGGCCCCGGCTTGGCAGCGCACCGCTTTGCGCTGCGCGGCGTCCGGGTCAGGGAGAGGAGAGTTCGAAGATGAATTTCGACGACACCCCGCAAGAGGCCGCATTCCGCGAGACCGCGCGCAAATGGGTCGAGGCCAACGCACCGAAGGAACTCCATGCCGAGCTGTCAAAATCTTCGCTTGGCCGAATCCGCCTTGCCAAGCAAGACATCGTCGAGGTCGGCAAGGCCTGGCAGAAGAAGAAGGCGGAAGGCGGCTGGGCCTGCCTGCCCTGGCCGAAGGAATATGGCGGCCGCGGCGCGACGCCGATCGAACGCGTCATCTGGCAACAGGAAGAGGGCGTCTACGGCAAGCTGACGCAACCGTTCCAGATCGGCGAAGGTATGTGCGGCCCGACCGTGATGGCCTTCGGCAGCGAAGATGCCAAGCGCCGATACTTGCCGAAGCTCGCCTCTGGCGAGGAGATCTGGTGCCAGCTTTTCTCGGAGCCGTCGGCCGGCTCCGACGTTGCGGGCCTCCGCACCCGTGCCGAGAAGAAGGGCGATAGCTGGGTCGTCAATGGCCAGAAGATCTGGACCTCGGGCGCGCATTATTCCGATTACGGTCTCTTGATTGCGCGTACCGATCCGAACGTGCCGAAGCACAAGGGCCTCACCATGTTCTTCCTGGACATGAAGAGCCCGGGCGTCGAGGTGCGTCCGATCAAGCAAGCCAACGGCATGCAGGAATTCAACGAGGTCTATTTCACCGACGTCGTGATCCCCGACAGCCAGCGCCTCGGCGCCGTCGGCGAGGGCTGGAGCGTGTCGCTGACCACGCTGATGAACGAGCGCATGTCGATCGGCGCGCGGCTCGCAACCGGCGTGCCTGAGATATTCGAGTTCTGCTCGAATCTGATGCTGGAGGACGGACTTGCGATCGACGATCCCGCCGTGCGCTCGAAGCTCGCCAGTTGGGCCGTGAAGGCGAGCGGGCTGAAATACACCAGCTACCGCGCGATCTCGGCGCTGTCGAAGGGCGAGCGACCGGGCCCGGAGAATTCGATCGGCAAGCTGGTCTCGGGCATGATGCTCCAGGACATCGCGACCTACGCCATGGACCTCCAGGGCGCAGCCGGTGTTCTCACAGGCAGCGACGAGGAGACGGCGCAGGGCCAGTTCCAGCAAATGCTGCTGTCCTCGCCCTCGATGCGTATCGCCGGCGGCACCGACGAGATTTTGCGCAACATCATCGCCGAGCGGGTGCTAGGTCTGCCGGGCGACATCCGCGTCGACAAGGACGTGCCGTACAACAAGATCCCGACCAAGGGACGGTGATGCGGCATTGTAGGGTGGGTTAGCGCTGCGGATGCGCGAAGCGCGATCCGCTGGGCGTAACCCACCACTTCGGTGGCCGCGGAAACAAAAGAGGTGGGTTACGCCTTCGGCTAACCCACCTACGAGGAAAGCAACGCGAGCTGATCCATGGACGCACAAGTGAAACAAATCGACCGCATCGGCGTGCTCGAAGAGCTGCTCAACGAGCGCTACTCCGTTCGCGCTTTCCTCCCCAAGGAAGTCGACCGCGCCACGATCGAGCACGTGCTGAAGACGGCGCAGCGCACGGCGTCCTGGTGCAACAGCCAGCCCTGGCAGGTCGTCATCGCCAGCGGCGCGGCCAAGGAGCGCTTTCGCCAGGCGATCTATACGGAAGCCTCCGGCGGTCTTGGCGACGATTACGATTTCACCCCGCCGCGCGAATATGTCGGGGTCTATCTCGAACGCCGGCGCGAAAGCGGCTTTCAGCTCTACAACACGCTCGGCATCGCCCGCGGCGACAAGGCGGCCTATGCCAGGCAGGCGCTGGAGAACTACAATTTCTTCGGCGCGCCGCATGTCGCGATCATTCACACCAACGAGCCGCTCGGCATCTACGGCGCGATCGATTGCGGCGCCTATGTCTCCAACTTCATGCTGGCCGCGCAGGCGCTTGGGCTCGGCACCATTCCGCAGGCGGCGCTGGCGCGCCATTCCGGTCTGATCCGCCGCCACTTCAGCCTGCCCGACGATCGCCGGATCGTCTGCGGCATCTCGTTCGGCTATGCCGACCACGCGCACAAGGTCAACAGCTACCGCACCTCGCGGGCGAGTGTGGCCGATACCGTGACCTTCGTGGAGGAGTGATCGGCGCTGCGAGCTTGGCGCCATCGGCGACGCGCAAAGGCGGCCGCGGAAGCGGCCGCCTTTGTTTGTCTCACCCAGTTGACGCCGCCGTCAGCCGCCGCTGCCGCCGATCACGGCCCTTACGGTCTCGTCGGGCCCAAAGTCCTCGGCGCCCTCGACATAGAGCAGCGCAGCGAGCTTCGAGCGGGCGCGGTTGACGCGGCTCTTGATGGTGCCGACCGCACAGCCGCAGATCGAGGCCGCATCCTCGTAGGAGAAGCCGGAGGCGCCGACCAGGATCAGCGCTTCACGTTGGTCCTGTGGAAGCTTGTCGAGCGCCGTACGAAACTCCTCGAATTCGAGATGCGCGTTTTGCGATGGTTGCGTCTTCAGCGTCTTGGCGTAATTGCCTTCGGCGTCCTCGACCTCCCGCCGCCGCTTGCGATAGTCGGAGCGGAACAGGTTGCGCAGGATCGTGAACAACCACGCCGGCAGATTGGAGCCAGGCTGGAACGAGTCGATGTTGGCGAGCGCGCGAAGCAGTGTCTCCTGCACCAAATCGTCAGCGCGGTCCGCATTGCCGCTGAGCGAGATCGCGAACGCGCGCAGACTCGGCACGGCCGCCAGGATGTCGTTACGCAGGGAGTCGGTGAGAGGCATTAATCCCTCCCATTGCTGTTGTCGTTGGATCCGCCCTCATTTTCCACTTGGGAAGTCGCTCCTTGTGCATCAAGCTTCTTGATCAGTTCAGCGAACCGATCCGGAACCCCCTGCCGCACGACATCGTCGTACATGGCGCGCAGCTGATGCCCGATCCGGGATTGGATCTCCGGAGTGAGCCCTCCCTTGCCGGGGGTCGTGCTTTTGCTGGCTTGAGACTTAAGATCTTTCATGACCTGTTCCACGTTTCCCCGAGTTAAGTGACTGTAAAATCGAGAAATTTTCTCAACCGGGAGCCGTTCCCTGGATAGGCACAATGCGAGCTGCGAGAAAAAGTTCCGCGCAATGCGGAACTTTTCTGAAGCTGAGGCGTAAACAGCCGAGCAGGGGAACCCGGGCCCCCCGCGTAACGCCTGACCTAAGGGTGACCTCAAGGCTGGCCCGAAGATGAATGGAGTGGGGATGTCCCGTTCACAGCTCGTTGCTGAACACTTGCCGCTGTTGCGCCGGTATGCACGTGCCCTGACGGGCAGCCAGGCCTCCGGTGACGCCTATGTCGCCGCCATGTTGGAAGCCATGCTTGGCGATCCGTCGGTGCTCGACGAGAGCCATGGGCCGCGCGCCGGCCTGTTCCGGCTGTTCACCCAGATCTGGAATTCGGTCTCCGTCAACGACGATGCCGAGGTGACGACACTGCCGATGCCGCCGGAACGGCGGCTGTCGAACATCACACCCCTGCCGCGGCAGGCCTTCCTGCTGCTCTCGCTCGAGGGCTTTTCGGAAGAGGAAGTCGCCTTCATTCTCGGCACCGACGTGGGCGAGACGCGGCGGCTTGCGGACGCCGCCGGACGCGAGATGGCGGCCGAGATCGCCACCGACGTGCTGATCATCGAGGACGAGACCTTCATTGCCATGGACCTCGAGAGCTTGGTGAAGAATCTCGGCCATAACGTCGTCGGCGTCGCGCGAACCCATGCCGATGCGGTGGCGCTGGCCAAGAACAAGCGGCCCGGCCTGATCCTCGCCGACATCCAGCTCGCCGACGGTTCGTCCGGATTGGACGCCGTCAACGAGCTGCTCCGCACCTTCGAGGTGCCGGTGGTGTTCATCACCGCGTACCCCGAGCGATTCCTCACCGGCGAGCGCCCCGAGCCCGCGTTCCTGATCTCAAAACCGTTCCAGCCGGCGATGGTGTCTGCGGTGGCGAGCCAGGCGCTGTTCTTCCAGCGCAACTCGCGCAACCGCACGCCGAAGGCACCGGCGGCCTGATAGAGGCTCCCGCGCAAGATTGATCCGGCGTGCTGCAAGGGCACGCCGGATTTTTAGTGTTTGCGTGCCACGGCTTGACTGGCATCGAATTGGCCGCTCATACCTCGTGCATCGGACTTCCCTCGGAGGCGTGCACATGGACCAGCAACTCCTCGATCGCCTGGCCATCCGCGACCTCGTCGAGAACTGGGCGGTGTGGCGCGACGCCGGCGACTGGGAGCGCTTTGCCACGGTCTGGCATGATGAAGGCTGGATGTCCGCCACCTGGTTTCAGGGGCCGGCGCGGGATTTCATGCGCGTCAGCCAGGAGGGGTTCGCCAAGGGCGTGCGCATCCTGCATTTCCTCGGTGGCACCAGCATCGACCTCGAGGGCGAGCGGGCCATCGCCCAGACCAAAATGACGATCTCACAGCGGGCCCTGGTGCACGACGTGCTCTGCGACGTCGTCTGCACCGGACGCTTCTACGATTTCCTGGAGAAGCGGCACGGCCAATGGGGAATCGTCCGCCGCCAGCCGATCTACGAGAAGGACCGAATCGACCCCGTCGATCCCGCCGCGCCGCTTCAGCTCGACCAGAAAGCGCTCGCCGCCCTTCCCGAAGGCTACCGCCACCTCGCCTACATGCAGGAGCTGATCGGCTACAAGGTCAAGCGCGACATGCCGGGCCTCACCGGGCCTGAAGTCGAGAAGCTCTATGGTGAAGGGCGGGACTGGCTGGCGGGGACGGCCAAATAACGCGAAGCAAAAGTGAGCCCCAGACAAAAGTAAGGCGCGACTGGCATCACCACAGTCGCGCCCTACGTCGCCGGCTTATGGGGCAGGGGGGAATAGCCGGCTGCTGAGACGACTCCTGCCCGCGAAAGTCGTTCCACGCCTTGCAAAATATTTTGCGCGGCCGGCGACTTTTTTCGCACACGGTTAAGTGATCGTGACGGCCGAGAACCCCTGATCCTTCGTCAGCGTTGTTCCCGCGATCGCCATGGGGCGAGGGATCGACAGCCATGTCACAGACTCAAAAGGCATTTTTAGGCGCCGTCGCGATTGCCGCAACGCTGGGCGCGGTGCAATTGGCCTCCGGCCACGATCTGGCCGACCGCTGGCAGGCCGTCGCCGATATTCCCAGCCACAGCACCAACTACGCGCCAAGCCACAACGTCAACCGAACCGGCAAGGCCGACCGCCTTGGCGAGATCAAGCCGGCACCGGTTCCGACCCGAACCGTGTCGATGCGACTGAATGACCTTGCCGATACGTCGGTGCTGCTGCGGGTGCCGGCGGTGATCGAGACCGGCAATGCGAAGCCGCCGGTGCTGCTCCAAAACCAGAATCAGAGCCTGCAGAAGGCGCGCAGCAAGCCGACGATCGCCTGCGAGCCGATGGTCAGCTCTCTGACCGAGATCGCCAAGCTGCTCCAGCCCGGCCGCTGCGTGACCTGATCTGGGCATTCGTCCAGTCAAGGCAGGCTCTGCCGCGCCCCTTCACATCCTCTTGATCCGCCGTGTCGTCGCGCTATATCCGGGTTCCTCCCTTTGATTTGACCGGGTAAGCGCATGACGACGTTAGATACGGCTGTGCATACGCAGCCTTTCCAGGCCGAAGTTTCCGAACTGCTGCACCTCATGGTGCACTCTGTTTATTCGGAAACCGATATCTTCCTCCGCGAACTCATTTCCAATGCCTCCGATGCCTGCGACAAGCTGCGCTACGAGGCGATCGCAAGTCCGGCGCTGCTGGGTGAGGGCGACGCGCTCAAGATCCGCATCATCCCGAACAAGACAGCCGGAACGCTCACGGTCGCGGACAATGGCATCGGCATGGAGCGCCAGGAGCTGATCGATCATCTCGGCACCATCGCCCGCTCCGGCACCAAGGCGTTCGTGTCGAAGCTGAAGGAAGCCAAGGACGGCCTTGGCCTGATCGGTCAGTTCGGTGTCGGCTTCTATTCCGCCTTCATGGTCGCCGAGAAGATCGTCGTGATCAGCCGCCGTGCCGGTGAGAGTGACGTCTGGAGCTGGACGTCCTCCGGCGGCTCCGGGTTCGAGATCGCCCGTGCCAGCGACGAGGACGCGGCACGCGTGGCGCGCGGCACCGAGATCGTCCTGCACCTGAAGGACGACGCCAAAAAATACCTCGAGACCTACGAGATCGAGCGCATCGTCGGTGCCTATTCCGACAACATCCTGTTTCCCATCGAGCTCGTGCCTGGTGAGGGCGAGCCGCGCCAGATCAATTCGGCAAGCGCGCTGTGGCAGCGCTCGAAATCCGAGCTGACCGCAGACGACTACAAGAAGGCCTATCAGCAGATCGCCTCCGCCTTCGATGATCCCGCGATGACGCTGCATTACCGCGCCGAGGGCCGATATTCCTACGCCGTGCTGCTGTTCGCGCCATCGACGAAACCGTTCGACCTGTTCGAGCCGAACCGCAAGGGCCGCGTCAAGCTTTACGTCCGCCGCGTCTTCATCACCGATGATGCCGATCTGTTGCCGGGCTATCTCCGCTTCATCCGTGGCGTCGTCGACAGTGAGGATCTCCCGCTCAACATCTCCCGCGAGATGCTCCAGAACAATCCGCAGCTCGCGCAGATCCGCAAAGCCGTGGCGACCCGCGTTGTGTCCGAGCTCGAAAGCCTCGCCGAGAAGGATCCGGAGAATTTCGCCAAGATCTGGGATGCCTTTGGCGCCGTGCTGAAGGAAGGCATCTACGAGGATTTCGAACGTCGTGAAAAGCTGCTGGCGCTGTCGCGCTTTACCACGACGTCGGGTGAGAAGCGGTCGCTGAAGCAGGTGATCGCCGATTTCAAGCCGAACCAGACCGAGATCTACTATCTCGTCGGCGACAGCATCGAGCGGCTGAAGTCCAATCCGCGGCTTGAGGCCGCGACCGCGCGCGGCATCGAGGTGCTGCTGCTGTCCGATCCCGTCGACGCCTTCTGGACCTCGATGCCCTCGGAATTCGAGGGCAAGCCGCTGAAATCGCTGAGCCAGGGCGATCTCAACCTCGACCTGATCCCGCGCGTCGACGACAAGGACGAGGCGAAAAAGGATGAGCCTGAGGCGGATGAAGCCGCTACTATCGCGGTGATCAAGGCGGCGCTCGGCGAGCGCGTCAGCGACGTCAAGGCCTCGACGCGGCTCACCAGCTCCGCCTCGTGTCTCGTCGCCGACAGCCAGGGCCCGAGTCGCGAACTGGAGCGCATCCTGGCGCAGCAGAATCGCGGCATGAAAACCAAGCCGATCCTCGAGATCAATCTGCGCCATCCGATGGTGGGCGCGATCACCAAGGCGCAGGCGGGCTCGAAGGTGGTCGATGATCTCAGTCTGCTCCTGCTCGAACAGGCGCAGATCCTGGACGGCGAATTGCCGGAAGATCCGGCGGCGTTTGCGGCGAGGCTGAACCGTCTCGTGCTGCAGGGGCTCGGCGGCTAGCTTGCTCCACTCACCTTGCCGTCATCTGTCCCTGGGAACAGTCGCCTCTTGCGTGGTGTTATGCCATATGAGGCGGCTGGCATCCGCGCCGGCGCGCCTGACCAAATCGAGGATTTCGCCATGCGCCTGTCAATCTTGATGCTCATCGCGGTCGTCACGGTGCTGGGCGCGTCAGATGCCGGCGCCCAGACCTATGATCCGCGATACCCGGTGTGCATGCACGTCTATACGCCCGGCGGCTTCACCGGTGGCGGCGGTGACTATTTCGACTGCTCGTTCACCTCGCTGCCGCAATGCCGCGCCACGGCGTCGGGCCGCTCGGCCAGCTGCGACGTCAATCCTTATTACGCCTTCGATGAACCGCCGCCGCCGCGCCGCCGCCACAAGAAGGTGCACTAGCGCTTCCACGATGCGACCTCTGGGGACTGTCTTCATGCGCCACTCACTCGGCCTGATCATGACTTTCGGTGCCATGCTGGCGGCTGCGCCGCTGCATGCGCAGACCTTCGACCCCCGCTATCCCATCTGCATGCACGTCTATTCCGGCGCGAACGGCGGGGGCGGTGAGTGGTACGACTGTTCCTTCATCTCGATACCGCAGTGCCGCGCCACGGCGTCGGGCCGCGCCGCGACCTGCGACCTTAATCCGTACTATCCTGTCAACGCCCCGGCCTCGCGCCCGCGTTACAGGCTAAACGGTTAGCGCCGGGCGTATCGCCGCTCCGCCTCGCCTGGGGCTTACCGCTACACTTCCTGAACCCCGGCAACTCGACCACCTGCGCTAGCGATCGTCTCGGCCATCGGCATGCCGCCGATCCCTCCGGCTTGATCAAGGGTCACTAGCGTTAATCCCGTACTAACCGGGTTTACCCTGTCTCTTAACATCTGGGCAGGCTCGCAGGTCTAAGCTGCTGGATCAGCACACACGGCCTGAGAGAATGAACGGCATGACCACCAGTGTCATTGAGCAACCGAAAGTCGCGCGCGCGCCCTCAGCTTCGAAAATCTGGCTGAAGGCGATCGAGCTCACCGCGCGGATCGAGACTCTGCCGGGCCGTCTGTTCGCTGACGTCGTCGACGATTGGGCGCGACGCCAGCCCGATCGCGCAGCGCTGGTCACGGACGAGGCCACTCTCGACTACGAAGGTCTGTCGAAGAGGATCAACCGCTATGCGCGCTGGGCGCGCTCGGCTGGAATTGCCAAGGACGACACCGTTGCTCTGATCATGCCGAACGGCATCGACTATGTCGCGGCCTGGCTCGGCATCGGCCGTGTCGGCGGCGTGGCCGCGTTGATCAACACCAAACTCGTTGGGCAATCGCTCGCGCATTGCATCGATGTCGCAAAGCCGTCGCATGTCATCGTTGCGCATGAGCTGACGCGGATGCTGGATAGCGCCGCGCCGTATCTGAAGACCGAAGCAAAAGTCTGGACCCACGGCGATGCCCGCGGCGAACGCGCGATCGACGTGGCGCTGGCCGCGTTCGACGATGGAGCGCTCTCGCCGGACGAATATGGCAACGTCACCATCGATGACCGCGCGCTGCTGATCTATACCTCGGGCACCACCGGCCTGCCGAAGGCCGCCAGCATCAGCCACCGCCGCATCCTCAACTGGAGCTTTTGGTTCGCCGGCCTCACCGGGGCGACGCCGCAGGACCGGCTCTACGATTGCCTGCCGCTGTTCCACTCGGTCGGCGGCATTGTCGCGCCCTGCAGCATGCTGGCTGCCGGCGGGTCGGTGGTGATTGCGGAGAAGTTTTCGGCTTCGCATTTCTGGTCCGACATCGTCCGGCATGACTGCACGCTGTTCCAGTACATTGGCGAGCTCTGCCGCTATTTGCTCAAGGCGCCGCCGTCGGAATATGAGAACGCGCATCGTCTGCGGCTCGTCTGTGGCAACGGCCTGCGTGGCGACATCTGGGAAGACTTTCAGGCGCGCTTTTCCATTCCCCGCATTCTCGAATTCTATGCGGCGACCGAAGGCAATTTCTCGCTGTTCAACGTCGAGGGGCAGCCCGGCGCGATCGGCCGCATTCCACCGCTGCTCGCGCACCGCTTTCCCGCGAGCCTCATCAAGCTCGACCCCGACAGCGGCGCGCCGCTACGCAACGAAGAAGGCTTTTGCATCGCCTGCGCCCGCGGTGAGACCGGTGAAGCGATCGGCCGCATCGGTACCGCGGACCAGGGCGGCGGCCGTTTCGAGGGCTACACCGACGCGGGCGAGACCGAGAAGAAGATCCTGCGCGGCGTCTTTGCCCGCGGCGATGCCTGGTTCCGCACCGGCGACCTGATGCGGCTCGACGACAAGGGCTTCTTCCACTTCGTCGACCGCATCGGCGACACCTTCCGCTGGAAGGGCGAGAACGTCGCGGCGTCGGAGGTGAACGATGCCGTGCGCGATTTCACCGGCGTGATCGATGCCACCACCTACGGTGTCGGCATCCCCGGCACTGACGGTCGCGCCGGCATGAGCGCGCTTGTCGTGAACGAGGGCTTTGACATCGCCGCGCTGCCCGCGCATCTGGGACAGCGCCTGCCGCCCTATGCCCGCCCCGCTTTCATCCGCATCTGTTGCGAGATCGACGCGACCGAGACCTTCAAGCAGAAGAAGGGCGACCTCGCGCGCGACGGCTTCGATCCGGACGCGATAGCGGATCCGCTGTTCATGCTGGACCCGAAATCCGGCGCCTATGTCGCGCTCGACGCCGAGGCCTATGCGCAAATCGTGAACGGCACGATCAGGCTGTAACGCTGCGAAAATGCGCAGATAGGTCCAATTTTATCTGAATTGTCCAAGAAGCCATTTACTTCTGTCGGGTAAACAGGCGGTGATGGGGAGGCGGTCAGCAAGAGCCGCCGCAACGCGAACGATCGATAACAACAAGCGAGCCAGCCATGTCGGTAAGGTCTAAGGTCATTGAAGCGATCCAGCAGATCGCCAAGGAGCAGCACGTCACGCTTCCCGCACTCTCGGACGATCTGTCCCTGCACGAGACGGGCTTCGACTCGCTCGCCTTCGCGATCCTGGTCGCGCGCCTCGAGGACGAGACCGGCGTCGACCCCTTCACCATTTCCGAGGACGCAGCGTTCCCCGCCACCGTGGGCGATTTCGTGCGGGCCTACGAAAATGTCCCCGCGTGAGATCTTTGCGCTTCGCGACCATCTCGGCGCGGAGCTGAAGGGCCGCACGCTCTCGGACGCGCACCAAGTTGTGTCGCTGACGGACATCCTGTCGCACACCGTCCTGGGTGGCTGCCTGCGCGAATTGTCCGGCCGCTGCGTGCTCCTCAAGCTATCCGACCAGCTCCGGTCGGGCCTTGCCATGATCGAGCTCGACGGCATCGCCCGTCGCATGCTGTTGTGCCCGCCCGATCTCAATCCGGCGTATCTCGACACGTTGATCGCGGATGCCGGAATCGATGCTGTCGTCGCCGACGACGACGATGGCTGGACCAGCACCGGTGTCGCGCTCATCGTCACGGCGAAATTGCCGCTCGAAGCGGCCGCGCCGGCGAAGACCGAACGTGCCACGGAATGGCTGATGCTCACCTCGGGCACCTCGGGCGTGCCAAAGATCGTCGGCCATACGCTGGAAGCTCTCACCGGCGCGATCGTCGCCGAAGGTCCGCCGCGCGGGCCTGCGCCGGTATGGGCGACGTTTTACGACATCCGCCGCTATGGCGGCCTGCAAATCTTCCTCCGCGCCATCCTCTCCGGCGGCTCCATAGTACTGTCGGATCCGCATGAGGCGTTGGCCGATCACGTCGCGCGGCTGAACGCGCGCGGCGTATCGCATATTTCCGGCACGCCCTCGCACTGGCGCAAGCTCCTGATGAGCGGCTCGACGACACAGTTCGCGCCGGCCTACGTCCGTCTCTCCGGCGAGATCGCCGACCAGGCGGTGCTGGACGGCCTGAAGGCGGCATTTCCCAATGCCTCGGTCGGTCATGCCTATGCCTCGACCGAGGCCGGCGTCGGCTTTGCTGTCAATGACGGGCTTGAGGGCTTTCCGGCCAACTATCTCGGCAACCGCAATGGCGTCGAGATGAAGGTGGTCGACGGCTCGCTGCGCATTCGCTCGACGCGCACCGCACATGCTTACATTGGCCGCGACGCTGCCGCGCTCACCGACGCGGACGGCTTTGTCGACAGCGGCGACATCGTTGAGTTGCGCGGCGATCGCTATTATTTCATCGGCCGCCGCGGCGGCATCATCAATATCGGCGGGCTGAAGGTTCACCCCGAGGAGATCGAGGCCGTGATCAACCGCCATCCCGACGTGCGGATGTCACGGGCCAAATCCCGCCGCAGCCCGATCACCGGCGGCATCGTTGTCGCCGACGTGATTCTCGCCGACGGCTGCGATCCTGCGCGCACGAAAGAGATCCGCGACCAGATTCTGGATCAGTGCCGCGCGCAATTCGCCTCACACAAGGTGCCGGCGGTCATCCGCTTCGTCGAGGCGCTCGATGTCACTCCGGCCGGCAAACTGGCGCGCACCGATGCATAACGTTCTGGTCACCGGCGGCAGCCGCGGCATCGGCCTTGCGATTGCAAGGCGCCTCGCCGGCGCAGGCTTCAACGTGATTGCGGCCGCACGGCGCGAGAGCGAGGAGCTCAAGGCCGGGATCGCGGCGTCCGAAGCACGCCTGCATTTCCGCGCCTGCGATCTCGCCGTGATCGATGCGATCCCGGCGTTCGCAAAGCTCATCCGCGACGAATTCGGCCCGATCTACGGCCTCGTCAACAATGCCGGCCTCGGCACCGAAGGCCTGCTCGCGACCATGCACAATTCCGAGATTGCGGCGCTGGTGCAGCTCAACGTGCTGTCGCCGATCATCCTCACCAAATACGTGGCGCGGCAGATGATGGCCGATGGCGCCGGCCGCATCATCAACATCTCATCCATCATCGCCACCACCGGCTATAACGGCCTCTCGGTCTATGGCGCCACCAAGGCCGCCGCCACCGGCTTCACCCGCTCGCTGGCGCGCGAGGTCGGCAAGCTCGGCATCACCGTGAACGCGATCGCGCCGGGCTTCATCGACACGGAGCTGACGCACAATCTCTCCGACGAGGGACGCAAGCGGATCGCCGGCCGCAGCGCGCTGCGCCGCCTGCCGGAGACCGAGGACGTCGCGCGCATGGTGGAATATCTGCTCGGCGAGGGCGGGCGCAACGTCACTGGCACCGTGTTCACGATCGACGCGGGGAATACGGCCTAAGTGGAACTCCGCTGCCGCCGTAGAGTTGATCCGGCCCAATTTCAATTCACCGGACGTGGTCGTAAGATGCTCGCAACCGGTTGGGTTACGTCAATCGATCTGCCCTAACCGACAGGGGGAGCAGTCCATGACCATGCCTGACATGACCGCTTCAAATCAGGGCCAGACGGAGCAATCCCGCGCGACGTCCGATGACGGCCATTGTCCGCCGATGACGCATCAGAATTCCGGTGGCAACGGCCATGAGATGTATCCGCAGCAATTCGTGCATCTGATCGGCTGTCATGACGCCTCTCTCGATGTCTTGCGCAAGCGTCAGGACGAGAAGCTGCACTAGCCGCTCACGTCCGGTGCTTCAAGGTCTTCGGCAAATCAATCAGCGACGGTGGCGGTCAGCCTTTCCGGCATCTTCACCGATTGCGGTCGAGGCCCGTATGCCGGCGTACGGCAATCATTTTCGATAGATCAAGAGTAAACACTATTTGCGATGCGCTGTTGATGTCGATCAAAGTGCGGCATTGCATCGCGGTGCGAGCTTGTTGTTCAGCTCCATTTGACCAATGATCGGGACGTCGCGGCGAGACCGGCCGGCGAACCCGGATCGGTCCTGCCGCGTACCTGTTTTGCAACGTGCCATCCCAACCATCCGGCATCTCCCGATGACATCAGGCGAATCCTTTTACAGCGGCATTCCGGTCTTCCGCGGTTTCACCAGCCTGATGGATCCGGTGCTGTATTCGCCGCTGCCGGACAATTGGAGCATCGGCGTTGCCGACATCGTCGATTCCACCAAGGCGATCGCGGCGCAGCGCTACAAAGCGGTCAACATGGCCGGCGCCGCCGTGATCGCGGCGGTGACGAACGCGTTGGAGGGGCGCGAATTCCCTTTCGTGTTCGGCGGCGATGGAGCGAGCTTTGCGGTCGCGCCTCACGATCTCGAACTTGCCCGCGACGCGCTGGCGGCAACCGCGACCTGGGTACGGGAGGAGCTCGATCTGAAGATGCGCGTCGCCCTGGTGCCGGTCAGTGCCATCCGTGCGCAGGGCCTCGACGTACGCGTCGCACGCTTCGGTCCGTCGGCGAACCTGTCCCATGCGATGTTCTCCGGCGGCGGCCTGGCCTGGGCGGACGCCGCGATGAAGCGCGGCGAGTTCGCGGTGGCTGAAGCGCCAAACGGTACGCAGCCCGATCTCTCCGGCCTGTCCTGCCGCTTCGAGGTAATGCCTGCGTCACGCGGATTGATTCTGTCGGTGCTGGTGATGCCGGCGCGCGGCGCTGACCCGCTGGCTTTCCGCAAGGTGATCGAGGACGTCATCCATCTCGTCGAGCGCAGTCCGGATGGCGGCCGTCCAGTGCCTGCGCAGGGGCCGCCGCTGAAATGGCCGCCGCAGGGGCTGGATTATGAAGCCCGCACCAAGCGCGGCGGCCCTCTGCTCGTGCGCCGCGCCACCGTCCTGGCCTACACGTTGTTCGCCTATCTGATCATGCGCTTCGACATCAAGGTCGGCGGCTTCGTGCCAAGCGTCTACAAGCGTCAGGTGGTCGAGAACTCGGACTTCAGGAAATATGACGACGGACTGCGCATGATCCTCGACTGCACGGCCGAGCTCGAACGCGCGCTGAGCGATCGTCTCGCTGCGGCCGCGCGCGATGGCATCGTGCGCTACGGCCTCTACCAGCAGGACGCGGCGATGATGACCTGCTTCACGCCCTCGGCGCTGCGCAGTGATCACGTCCATTTCATCGACGGCGCGCGGGGCGGCTATGCTTCGGCTGCCACGGCGTTGAAGGCGATGGTGGCGTGAACCGCTAGCGTCCCGCGCGCGTCCAGGTCTCGCCGCCGCAGAGTGCGCCGACGCAGCCTTCGACCCGCAACGAATCCGCGCCAGTCACCGTGACGCTGCTCGCATAGGTGCTGCCGTCATCGGCATTGTAGATCTGGCCCGACCATTTGTTCGGAGCTGACGGCTGCATGTCGCTGAACAATGGCAGGCCGATCATCGGACGCCTCGCGAGCGCGGGATTGGGATTCTTGCTGTCGGTCGCGGCCTGGCCGGTCGCGGTGTCATAGGGTTCGCGCAGCCAGACGATGTGGCCGCAGATGCCACCGCCGCATCTGCTGATCTTCACGCGCGCATCGCCTGCCTGGGTGAGCCACGTGCCGTCGGCGCTCTGCGCCTGGGCGCTCGTTGCGCCAAGCAGTGCAGCCAGGACGACGAAGGGAAGCGCGAATTTGCTGAACATGGAGAGTGCCCCGAAAATGAAGGCGCCTCCCATAGCAGGCCGGCAGGATAGTGCAACGCTGGATAGAATCACATTCCCGCGCTTATTGCCTGCGCCTATTCGCCTGCGCTCATTTGCCCCAGCGCACGAAGGCGACCGAGGCGGCAGTCGACAGCCCGAACACGACCATGGCGCCGCCGACCAGAGCGAACAAGGTCCAGGCCGGCGCCTGCACCATCATGAGGCTGACGCCGCCGACCGCGACGATCAGGAGCCGCGCCGTGGAGGCGAGCACGGGCCCGCCGACGCGCGCCGCGCCTTGTGAGGAGAAATACAACGATACGCCCATGCCGAAGAACACGAAAGCCGGACCTGCCCAGTAGAAATAGCTGTAGGCAGCGGCGGTTACGCCGGGATCCCGTGTGAAGAGCGCGACCCATAGCGACGGATCGAGCGCGATCACGAGGCCGATCAGGCCGACCGTGAGCCCGGAGGCGGCGGCCGCGGTCCAGGCCACGCGCCGCGCGCGCTTCAAATGTCCGGCACCGATCGCCATGCCGACCATCGGCACCGATGCGATGCCGAAGGCGAAGGTGATCGGGATCAGCAGGAATTCCAGCCGCGACCCGATGCCGTAGCCGGCCAGCATCTCGGTGCCGAAGGTCGCGAGGATTTTTGTGAAGATCAGAATGGTGAGCACGGTCTGGAGCGGCGACAGGCAGGCCACCGCGCCCACCTTGAGAATGTCCAGGAACATCGCCCGGTCGAAATGGAAGGCGCGGACGTCGAGCTGCAACCGGCTGCGGCCGGACAAGAGATACCAGAGCAAAAAGACCGCGGCGCAGCTGAACGCGATCAGTTGGCCGCTCGCGACGCCCGGCATGCCGAACTGCTTCACGCCGAACAGGCCGAGGCCCAGCGTGCCGCCGAGCGCGACCTGGAGCACGCTCGCCCCGATCAGCGTCATCGAAGGCAGACGCATGTCGCCGGTGCCGCGGATCGCCGAGGCCAGCGTGTTGACGAGCCAGATCGCGACCGCGCCGGAGAACAGCACCTGCGAATAGCCGCTGGCCTCCTCGAGCACGCGCTCGCGGCCCCCGAGCAGCGCAAAGAACGAGCGGCCGAACACGAGCATCATCACTGTGAAGAACAGCCCGCCGCAGAGGCCGATGATGGCCGCATGCAGCGCGAGCGTCGCGGCGCGGTCGCGATCTCCCGCCCCGAGCGCGCGGCTGATCGCGGAGGAGACGCCACCACCCATCGCGCCCGCGCTCATCATCTGCGTCAGCATTGCGAATGGAAACACCAGCGCGATCGCGGCGAGCGGGATCGTGCCGAGCCGGCCGATATAGGAGGTCTCGGCGATCGCAACCAGCGTGCTGCCGACCATCGCGATCATGTTGGGGATCGCGAGCCGCAGCAATGTCGGCAGGATCGGCGCCGTCAGCAGGCTGGCGATGGGGGAGACGACCGGCGCAATCGGCGGGACGGCGTCTGCAGAGGCGTCGATCGTCATGTTCACCGGGCGGGATTTTAAATGATGGCTGACATATTATAGGCGTGAGGCGGCCGGCGCAGCCCTCGCTCACGCAGGGCTCACCACGGCAGGCCGCATAGGTCGATGGTGCCCAGCGTCGGCGCGCGGACGATGTCGAAGACGTAGGGTGCCATGTAGTCGAAGCGGATTCGGCCCTCCGGCTGCTCGCAATAGACCTCGCCCTTGAAGGGCTGCCATCTGCGTGCCTCGTAGAACGCGAAATTGTGCGGCTCGCAGAACAACAGCGCGAAGCGCACCGCCTCGTTGGCGCGCATGGTGTGCACCGCTGCGTCCATCGCCATGGTGGCATAGCCGCGGCCGCGCCGGTCCTCGCGGGTGCAGACGCCGCCGATGCCGCCGACATGGACCTTCTGCCCGTTCCAGGTGACGGTTCGGAAGTAGACGCGACATGGCAGACGAGACCATCCTCGGGCGTTTCGATCAGCACGCGGAGATCGGCATTGGCCCATTTGACATAAGCCCAGGGCTTATCCGCAACCATGTGCGGGCCCCAGACCGCCTGGTGCAGCGGCTCCGCGATCGGCCACGAGGCGTCGCCGTTCAGAATGTCGATTTCGATGCTCATGACTTTCTCTTTCGCGGTCGAAGCATTCGTTCTGCGATAAGCGCCTCAAAGGCAATGATATTTTGTACCAGGGCACCCAGCCGTGCGAATGCCCGTGCTGCGACGATTTTTGCAATCGTGCCAAGCGTCCGCCTCACGCATATTCGCAAATTGGCGGTATTTAACGGCGACGGAACCTTCTATAAGGGGTGACCGTTAGAACTCGTTCCCCACCAGTTGCGGACAAGAAGCCATGACCTTTACGCTGCCCCCCCTCCCTTACGCCTATGACGCCCTCGGCCAGTACATGTCGAAGGAGACGCTGGAATATCATCACGACAAGCATCATCAGGCCTACGTCACCAACGGCAACAACGCGCTCAAGGGGACCGAATGGGAAGGCAAATCCCTTGAAGAGATCGTCAAGGGCTCGTTCGGCAAGAACCCCGCGGTGTTCAACAATGCCGGCCAGCACTACAATCACATTCATTTCTGGAGCTGGATGAAGCCCAATGGCGGCGGCACCAAGCTGCCGGGCAAGCTCGAGAAGAAGATCAACGAGGACCTCGGCGGCTTCGAGAAGTTCAAGACCGACTTCCAGGCGGCCGGCGTCGGCCAGTTCGGCTCCGGCTGGTGCTGGCTCCAGGTCAAGAACGGCAAGCTTGAGATCTCCAAGACCCCGAACGGCGAGAATCCGCTGGTGCACGGCGCCACCCCGATCCTCGGCTGCGACGTCTGGGAGCACTCCTACTACATCGACTATCGCAACCGCCGTCCGGACTATCTCAAGGCGTTCGTCGAGAACCTCGTGAACTGGGAATACGTCGAGTCCCTGTTTGAGAAGGCGTAAGGTCTCACCTCGTTATCCGGGATGGTGCGCCAGCACCAGACCCGGAATCTCGAGATTCCGGGTTCGCACTTCGTGCGTCCCGGAATGACAGACAAGGCGGTCGCATGCGCGGCCGCCTTTTTGCTGTGCGGAATTCGTCTGCTCTGCGGAATTCGTTGGCGTCTCGCATGGCCCTGCGCAGGGCACGCAACGCGCCCGCCGCGCTAATGTTTGCATCGTGAGGACGGCGCCCCTAATCAGGACGGGCATCCCCTCGATCCGACCCAAGCCCGTTTGTCAGAACCTTCCCCGAAAGACCCGGCGTCTGCCGAGGACGCGGACTCCGAGCCGCGGCCTGGGCGTGTGCGCAAGCCGATCGGCTGGTCGACCATCATCATCGCGGTCCTGGTGGTGGTGAGCGCCGCTCTGGTCTGGCGGCGTGACGGCACGGGCGGTGTTCTCGACATTCTCACACACGACCTTTCGCTATTCGGCGGCATCCTGCCGCGCGTGCTGGCCGGCTGTCTGCTCGGCGCCTTCATCTCGGAGATCCTGCCGCATGAAAAAGTCTCGCGCTCGCTCGGGCCGAAATCCGGCCTGATGGGGCTTCTGATCGGCACCGCCTTCGGCGCGATCCTGCCGGGCGGTCCCTTCACCGCCTATCCGGTCGCGAGCGCGCTGCTCGCGGTCGGCGCCGATTTCGGAGCCACCATCGCCATGGTCGTGAGTTGGACCCTGATCGGCTACGGTCGGGCTGTGGCGTGGGAAATCCCGATCATGGGCACCGATTTCACGCTGTGGCGGATCGTGATCTCGCTGCCGCTGCCGGTGCTTGCCGGCGCGCTCGGCCGCTTCGTCTATGTCCGGCTCTATCCGAAGCCGATCACGAAGGATGACGAGACGTGAGCGCCGCGTTTCTGATCGACATCTTGTTGTGGAGTTCGGTGTTCGGCGTCGGCCTGATCGCCTTCCGCCGCGGCCCTGCCGTGTTCAAGGCTTCGCTGCGCGAAGGCTCGATGGACTTCATCAACATCGTGCCGCGGATCGCGCTGGGAGTGATCGGCGCCGGCTACATCGCCGCCATCATCCCGCAGGAGGTGATCACCGGCTGGCTCGGGCCGGACAGCGGTTGGCTCGGGGTCGCATCTGCTGTGGTCGCCGGTGCCGCCACGCCGGGCGGACCTGTCATCGGCTTCTCCATCGGCACGGTGGCGCTGAAGTCGGGCGGCGGGGTGCCCCAGGTGGTTGCCTATGTCGTTGCCTGGGCCCTGTTCGCGTTCCAAAGGGTGATCCTGTGGAGATCCCGTTCATGCCGGCCCGTTTCGTCTGGTTCCGCTGCGCCGTATCGATGCCGTTCCCGTTCGTGGCGGCCGCCATCGCCATGCTGATCGGCAAGCCTTGAGCCCGGCGTGGACAGACGAAATGTTATAATATAACGTCCTGCCATGGTTCCCGCCGTGTCTCACGCCCGTCACCACGACCACTCCCACGACCACGTGCATTCGCACGGGCACGACCACACCCATGCCCATGTCCATGATCCCGCTTCGCCGCATCCGGCCCAGGCGGCCCCGTGGTCGATCCTGCGCATGACCATGGCCGGCCGCCTCGCGGCCGCGCTCGCCGTCTGCGCGGTGCTCTGGGGCATGGTCTTTCTGGCGATGAGGTGACCATGGCGGCGCTACACTTCCACAATGTCACGCTCGGCTATGACCGGCATCCGGCCGTGCACCATCTCAATGGCGAGGTCGCATCCGGCGCGCTCGTCGCAGTGATCGGCCCGAACGGCGCCGGCAAGTCGACGCTGCTGCGCGGCATCGTCGGCATCCTCAAGCCGCTCGACGGCAGCATCCATCTGGGCGGCCTCGACAGCAGGGACATCGCCTACCTGCCGCAGAGCGCCGAGATCGACCGCAGCTTTCCGATCTCGGTGTTCGATTTCGTCGGCACCGGGCTGTGGCGCGGGACCGGCCTGTTCGGCGGCATCGGCAAGGCTGCGCGGGACAAAATCCTGCGCGCAATCGCCGCCGTTGGCCTCAACGGTTTCGAGAACCGTCCGATCGGCACGCTCTCCGGCGGCCAGATGCAGCGCGTGCTGTTTGCCCGGGTGCTGCTTCAGGACGCGAGCCTGATCGTGCTCGACGAGCCTTTCAACGCCATCGACAGCAAGACCACGGCCGATCTGCTCGCGCTGGTGAAGGATTGGCACACCGAGGGCCGCACCGTGCTGGCCGCGCTGCACGACATGGAGATGGTGCGTACCCATTTCAGCGAGACACTGGTGCTGGCGCGCGGCCCCGTGGCCTGGGGGCCGACGGCCGAGGTGCTGACGCCGGAAAACCTGATGGTCGCGATGCGGATGTGCGAGGCTTTCGACGACAGCGCGGCGGCCTGCGCGGGCGACGACGGGCGGTCGCAGGCGGCGTGATTGCAAATGACCTATGACGCGCTGATCGGTCCGTTCACCGAATTCGAGTTCATGCGGCGGGCACTCGCCGCCGTGATCGCACTGTCGCTGGCAGGCGCGCCGATCGGCGTATTCCTGATGCTGCGGCGGATGAGCCTCGTCGGCGATGCCATGGCACATGCGATCCTGCCGGGCGCCGCCGTCGGCTTCCTGCTCTCCGGGCTCAACCTGTTCGCGATGACCGCCGGCGGCCTGATCGCCGGCTTTGCGGTCGCGATCCTCGCCGGTGTGGTCGCGCGCTCGACCGGGCTGAAGGAGGACGCTTCGCTGGCCACCTTCTATCTGGCCTCGCTGGCGCTCGGCGTCACCATCGTCTCGATCAAGGGCACCAATATCGACCTGTTGCATGTGCTGTTCGGCAACATTCTCGCCATGGACGACCAGACGCTGCTGGTGGTGGCCTTCAACGCCACTGTGACGCTGCTCGTGCTGGCGGTGATCTACCGCCCGCTGGTGATCGAGAGCGTCGATCCCTTGTTCCTGCGCACGGTGAGCCGCGCCGGGGGCCCTGCGCATCTCGCCTTCCTCGCGCTCGTCGTGATCAACCTCGTCAACGGCTTTCAGGCGCTCGGCACGCTGCTTGCGGTCGGCCTCATGATCCTGCCGGCCGGCATTGCGCGATTCTGGTCGCGTGATCTCACCGCCATGATCTGCATCGCCGTGATTGCTGCCGCGGTCTCGGGTTATGCCGGCCTTGTGCTGTCGTTCCAGACCCGAGTGCCGTCGGGCCCTGCGATCATTCTGGTGGCGACGGTGCTCTACGTGGCCTCCGTCCTGTTCGGCCGCGTTGGCGGCATCGTCCGGCAATTGTTTCCCGGCCGGCATCTGGAAGCGTGACGATGCGGCTCATCCTGCTTTGCGTGCTGTTGCTGATCGCCTCGCCGCTGCACGCCGCCGAGCGGCTCAACGTGGTTGCGAGCTTCTCGATCCTGGCCGATTTCGTCCGCAATGTCGGCGGTAACAGGATCAATCTGACCACGCTGGTCGGCGCCGACAGCGACGTCCACGTCTACACGCCTGCGCCGAGCGATGCGAAGCGGATCGCCGATGCAAAGCTCGTCGTCGTCAACGGGCTCGGCCTCGAGGGATGGCTGCCGCGGCTCGTGCAGTCCTCGGGCAGCAAGGCGACGGTCGTGACTGCAAGCGCCGGTATCACGCCCCTGAAATTGGGTTCGGCCGCAGATCCGCACGCCTGGCAGTCCATCCCCAATGCCAAGATCTACGTCACCGACATCGCCAATGCGCTCGCCGCTGCTGCCCCGGATGACGCGGCGTTCTTCCGCGCCCGGGCCAAAGCCTATCTGGAAACGCTCGAAACTCTCGACAGTGAGGTCCGCGAAGCCGTGGCGAGAATCCCACTGGAGCGGCGCAAGGTGATCTCCACCCACGACGCCTTCGGCTATTTTTCCGCCGAATACGGTATCCAGTTCATCGCCCCCTTGGGCGTCTCCACCGAGACCGAGCCCAGCGCGCGCGACATCGCCGCGATCATCGGCCAGATCAAGGCCCAAAAAATCCCGGCTGTATTCCTGGAAAATATCAGCGACGACCGGCTGATCCGGCGGATCGCGGCCGAGACCGGCGCAAAGGTCGGCGGGACCCTGATTTCCGACGGTTTAACCGGCGAAAAGGGGCCTGCACCCACTTACATTGACATGGTCAGGCACAATATAAAGAGCCTGATCAGCGCGCTTGACCATTAGGGCAGGGGGCCACCCCGCCTCGCGTCGCGCGAAAGCCCGAAGTCCGGAGTTGTTATGTCTGAAGTGACCTCCCCAAAAATTCCCGTGACCGTCCTGACCGGCTATCTCGGTGCCGGCAAGACTACGCTTTTGAACCGCATCCTGTCGGAAAACCACGGCAAGAAATACGCTGTCATCGTCAACGAATTCGGCGAGATCGGCATCGACAACGATCTTATCATCGGCGCCGATGAGGAAGTGTTCGAGATGAACAACGGTTGCATCTGCTGCACCGTGCGCGGCGACCTCGTGCGCATCATGGACGGCTTGATGAAGCGCAAGGGAAAGTTCGACGCCATCATCGTCGAGACCACGGGCCTTGCCGATCCCGCGCCCGTCGCCCAGACCTTCTTCGTCGACGAGGACGTGCAGAAAAACGCGCGGCTCGACGCAGTGGTGACGGTCGCCGATGCAAAGTGGTTGTCCGACAGGCTGAAGGACGCGCCCGAGGCGAAGAACCAGATCGCGTTCGCCGACGTGATCGTGCTGAACAAGACCGATCTCGTCAACAAGGGCGAGCTCGCGGAGGTCGAGGCACGCATCCGCGCCATCAATCCCTATGCGAAGCTGCATCGCACCGAGCGCTGTTCGGTGGCGCTAGCTGACGTGCTCGATCGCGGCGCGTTCGACCTCGACCGCATCCTCGACATCGAGCCGGATTTCCTTGAGGCCGATGATCATGATCACGACCATGATCATCATCACCATGATCACGGCCATGGCCTGAAGCACTACCACGACGAGGACATGCAGTCGCTGTCGTTGAAAACCGACAAGCCGCTCGATCCGAACGTGTTCATGCCCTGGCTTCAGAACCTGGTGCAGGTCGAGGGCGGCAAGATCCTGCGCTCCAAGGGCATCCTCGCCTTCCACGATGACGATGACCGCTACGTCTTCCAGGGCGTCCACATGATGCTGGAGGGCAACCACCAGCGGAAGTGGAAGGAGGGTGAGCCGCGCGAGAGCCGCCTCGTCTTCATCGGCCGCGAACTGCCGGAAGAGGCCATCCGCAAGGGTTTTGAGAGCTGCATCGTCTCGTGATGAAAGAGTTTACGCCGGCTCCCGAGTCCGCCTCGATCGTCTCCGTCACCGACCGCGTCAAGCCGATCGCGCTCGGCATGGGCGTGACCTCGGCGCATTTCCTCGCCGATCGGGCCGCCTTCGTCGGCGGCGAGGAGAAAGTCGCGCTGGTCGACCCCAAGGGCGAGATCAGCACGGTCGCCGTGCACAGCGGCGGCATTCTCTCGACCGCCTCCGACGGCAAGCGCCTCGTCATGGGCGGCGACGACGGCAAGGTCGTCTCCCTCGATGCCAAGGGGGAGGTGACGCTGCTCGCCACCGACCCCAAACGGCGCTGGATCGATGCGGTGGCGCTGCATCCAGATGGCGCCTTAGCCTGGTCGGCCGGCAAGACGGCGAACGTCAAGAGCGGCAAGAACGAGGAGAAGTCGATCGAGGTGCCCTCGACCGTCGGCGGGCTTGCCTTCGCGCCAAAAGGCCTGCGGCTTGCGATCGCACATTACAACGGCGCGACGTTGTGGTTTCCCAACATGGCTGCCACAGCCGAATTCCTGCCGTGGGCCGGCTCGCATCTCGCCGTCACCTTCAGCCCGGACAACAAGTTCCTGGTCACCGCGATGCACGAGGCGGCGCTGCACGGCTGGCGGCTCGCCGATAACAGGCACATGCGCATGACCGGCTATCCCGGCCGCGTCCGCTCGATGTCCTGGAGCGCCGGCGGCAAGGCCCTGGCGACCTCGGGCGCCGACGCCGTCATCCTGTGGCCGTTCGCCAGCAAGGACGGTCCGATGGGCAAGGAGCCGGCCATGCTCGCGCCGCTGCAGGCCCGCGTGTCCGTGGTGGCCTGCCACCCCAAGAACGATATCCTTGCCGCCGGCTACAGCGACGGCACCGTGCTGATGGTGCGGCTGGAGGACGGCGCGGAGATCCTGGTCCGCCGCAACGGCACGCCACCGGTGGCCGCGCTCGCCTGGAACGCCAAAGGCACGCTGCTGGCGTTTGCGGATGAAAATGGGGACGGCGGCCTGCTGGAGCTTTAATCTGTCATGGTCCCGGCCGTATAGGGGGCCATGCGGTTTCTGACGACATTCCAAATTGCCGATTTCGCAGACACGCTGATCAGCCTGTTTACGGCCTTCGTGCTGGGGACGCTGATCGGCGCCGAGCGGCAGTACCGCCAGCGCACCGCGGGCCTGCGCACCAACGTGCTGGTCGCGGTCGGCGCCGCCGCCTTTGTCGATCTCGCCATGCATCTGGATGGCGCCGCCGGCGCGGTGCGGGTGATCTCCTACGTCGTCTCCGGCATCGGCTTCCTCGGCGCCGGTGTCATTATGAAGCAGGGCATGGACGTGCGCGGGCTCAATACGGCCGCGACGCTGTGGGCCTCCGCCGCGGTCGGCTCCTGCGCCGGGGCCGACATGGTCGCGCAGGCCGCGGCGCTGACCGTGTTCGTCATTGCCGGAAACACACTGCTGCGTCCGCTGGTCAATGCCATCAACCGCATTCCGCTGAATGAGCGGGCACTGGAGGCGACCTATTACTTCAAGCCGGCGGTGGCGGCCGACGCTCTGCCTGACATGCGCGACCGCCTCGTCGAGAGGTTGGAAGCCGCGAAATATTCGGTCGCTGATATCGACCTGGTAGAGATCGGCGAGGACATCCTGGAGATCGTCGCAAAGCTGGTAGCGACCGCGGTCGATCCGAACGAGCTGAACGCGGTCGCGACGGATCTCCAGCACCTTCCGGGCGTGCGCCACGCCACCTGGGAAGTCAGCACCACGGATTAAGCGCGGCGTTTTAGCGCGCAGGGGTGCAGTTCCCGCCCGGCCAAGCGCGGAACCCGCGCGCGGCCATTTCGTTGGTCCCGTGGACAAACGCGGTGATCGACATGACAGGCAATGACAAGCGCAGACTGAAACTCGACCTGATGATCGCCTGCACGCTGTTCGCCGCGGGCGTCGTGGTGTCGGGCCTGTCGCTGGCGCAGATTCGCGCCGAGAACCGGATGCAGATGGCGCAGGCAACGCCACCGCTCCAGGGCACTCCTTCGGACGATCAGGGCAAGACGCCTGCGGAGTCCAAGCCCGGCGGTGATCGCCCGACCACGCCGGCTCCCGAGCCCGCACGGCCCGAATCCCAGACGCAAGGCGCGGCGACCAAGCCCGCGCTGCCGGCCGCGCCTGCGGAGAAGATCGCGCCGCCGATCAAAGAGAAATAACGACAGCCAGTTGCGGCGTCACGGGTGGGCTTGTCCCGGCCGTCCACGTTCTTGGCGTCCCGCGAAAGAAAGTGCGTCGATGCCCGGGACAGGCCGGACATGACAGCAGAGCCCTCACCGCACCAAAATATTCCGGAACTGCCACGGATCGCTCGTGTCGATATCTTCCGGGAACAGTCCCGGACGATCGGTCAGCGGCGTCCAATCGGTGTAGAAGCCCTTCACCGGGCCGAGATAGGGCAGCTGGATTTCCAAGAGACGTTCGAAATCCATCTCGTCGGCTTCGACGATGCCTTCGTTCGGATTCTCCAGCGCCCATACCATGCCGGCGAGCACGGCGGAGGTCACTTGCAAGCCGGTGGCGTTCTGGTAGGGCGCAAGCCTGCGGGTCTCTTCGATGGAGAGCTGCGATCCGTACCAATAGGCATTGTTGTCATGGCCGAACAGCAGCACGCCGAGCTCGTCGATTCCGTCGACGATTTCGTTCTCATCGAGGATGTGGTGCTTTTCCTGCATCTTCGCCGCGCGGCCGAACATTTCATGCAGCGAGAGCACGGCATCGTCGGCCGGATGATAGGCATAGTGACAGGTCGGCCGATAGATCGCGGTGCCCGATGCGTCGCGCACCGTGAAGTAATCGGAGATCGAGATCGACTCGTTGTGGGTGACGAGGAATCCATACTGCGCGCCGCGGGTCGGGCACCAGGTACGCACGCGCGTGTTGGCGCCCGGCTGCATCAGATAGATGGCGGCGCCGCAGCCCGCTTCGTGGGTCCGCGCATTCTCCGGCATCCATTTCTCATGGGTGCCCCAACCGAGCTCTGAGGGCTGCACGCCTTCCGACAGGAAACCTTCCACCGACCAGGTGTTGACGAAGACGTCAGGCTCTTTCGGGTTCCTGGAGCGCTGGGTGTCGCGTTCGGCGATGTGAATGCCCTTGACGCCGGCCTGCCGCATCAGGTCCGCCCATTCGGCCTTGGTCTTCGGCTTGGGGGCATTGAGCTTCAGATCCGCGGCGACGTTGAGCAGCGCCTGCTTGACGAAGAAGGAGACCATGCCAGGATTGGCGCCACAGCAGGAAACGGCCGTCGTGGAGCCCGCGGGGCGCGCCTTCTTGGCGGCCAGCGTCACTTCGCGAAGAGCGTAGTTGGAGCGCGCTTCCGGGCCCTTCGAAGCATCGAAATAGAAGCCGAGCCAGGGCTCGTTGACGGTGTCGATGTAGAGGGCGCCAAGTTCGTTGCAGAGCTCCATGATGTCGGTGGAGCCGGTGTCGACCGAAAGATTGACGCAAAAGCCCTGACCGCCGCCTTCGGTGAGCAGCGGGGTCAGCAACTCGCGATAATTGTCCTTGGTCACGCCCTTCTGGATGAAGCGTACATTGTGCTTCTCGCAATGCGCCTTGCGGCCCTCGTCCTTGGGATCGATCACGGTGACGCGCGACTTGTCGTAATCGAGATGCCGCTCGATCAGCGGCAACGTGCCTTTGCCGATAGAGCCGAAGCCGACCATGACAATGGGACCGGTGATCTTCGCGTAGATCTGCGAGGCGGGGCTCATGGGATGGTTTCTCCGGAACGTGATGGCAGACAAAGAGCGACGGTGTGGATCAGGCGCTGCGGCGCTTGGCGGTGACTTCGATCTCGACCTTCATCTCAGGCTTGTAGAGCGCCGAGACGACCAGAAGCGTTGCGGCCGGGCGGATGTCGCCGAGGACTTCGCCGCAGACGGCGAAATGGGCGTCAGCGTCTTTGATGTCTGTGAGGTAGTAGGTCGCGCGGACGATGTCGGCCATCT
The DNA here is from genome assembly GCF_023073535.1 of Bradyrhizobium sp. 179. NCBI lineage: Bacteria > Pseudomonadati > Pseudomonadota > Alphaproteobacteria > Hyphomicrobiales > Nitrobacteraceae > Bradyrhizobium > Bradyrhizobium sp. 179. The sequence continues at coordinate 151,551 of NZ_JADPJR010000053.1, forward strand.
CGAAACCACCCTCCTTCAGGGCGGCTTCAATGGTCTTGAAGCAGTTGCGTGACTGGCTCGTGACGTCGGCCGGCATCGTCATCGTCGTGTAGTCATAGCCCGTGGTTCCCGCGACGAAGGCGAACTCGCCGTCGATCACGGCGCGGCTATAGCCGGCGGCCTTCTCGAATGGGGAGCCGGTGGAAATCAGGCGACGGGACATGCTCTCGGACCTCAACTGAAGAGGGGGATGTTTCGCGGGTTTAAAGGGCGTTTCTCGGGCCCGTGCAACCCCAAACGAACGCATCAAGTCAGCCGCAGCCGGGCATGGCCGCTGGCTGCGGCTTCGGTCGTTGCGATCACCGCAATGCCTTAGGCCGCGTGTGCCTGGAGAGCGCGAACCGCCCTCCGTTTGGGCAGGGCCGCTCCGGTCGGAACGATCATCCCTGCGGCGCCGTCGAGCGCACCTTCCGCAAACTCGATCGCCAGCAGCCGGTTGCGCTCGAACGGGCCGGGCAGCGACAACGCGCCGGTTTTCTCGGGCGAGAAGCCGAAGCGAGCGTAGTACGGGGCGTCGCCGAGCAGGATCACGGCACCATGCCCGCGCGCCCGGGCGGCGGCCAGCGCTTGATGCATCAGCGCGGCGCCGATCCCGAGCTCGCGGCAGGCAGGGTCGACCGCCAGCGGTCCGAGGACCAGAGCGGGCCTGCCTCCGGCGCTGACGTGCCACAGCCGCACGGTTCCCACGAGCTGTCCCTCGCGCACGGCCGACAGGGCAAGGCCTGCGGCGGGGGCGCGTCCGTCGCGCAGGCGCTGGCAGGTCCGGCCATGGCGGTTCTCGCCAAAGCAGGCATCGAGCAACGCTTCACGCATCGCGACGTCGGCAGCACGCTCCGCTCGGATCGCGAACGGAGCGGCTTTCGAAGTGAGGGCGATCTGTGGCTTCCGAGGAGCAGTCATGGCGCGTCAGTCCCCGCTTGAACGGACATGCGAGAGGCACATCGGTCCAAGACGTCGTCAGAAATCGAAATTGTGAGGGAGGAGCCGGCAAGCCGGCTCCCGGGTTCGTCAGGCCCCAAGAGAGAGGCGGATCAGATGTGGTACGTCTTCAGCGGCGGGATGCCGTTGAACGCCACCGACGAGTAGGTTGACGTATACGCCCCGGTGCCTTCGATCAGCACCTTGTCGCCGATCTCGAGCGTCACGGGGAGCGGATACGGGGTCTTCTCGTACAGCACGTCGGCGCTGTCGCAGGTCGGGCCCGCGAGCACGCACGGCGTCATGTCCGCACCGTCGTGACGGGTACGGATGGCGTAACGGATCGACTCGTCCATCGTCTCGGCGAGACCGCCGAACTTACCGATGTCCAGGTACACCCAGCGCACCTCGTCCTCGTCGCTCTTCTTCGAGATGAGCACGACCTCGGACTCGATGATGCCGGCATTGCCCACCATGCCGCGGCCCGGCTCGATGATGGTCTCCGGGATCTGGTTGCCGAAGTGCTTACGCAGCGCGCGGAAGATCGACCGGCCGTAGGTCACCACTGGCGGCACGTCCTTGAGGTACTTGGTCGGGAAGCCGCCGCCCATGTTGACCATGGAGAGATTGATGCCGCGCTCGGCGCAGTCGCGGAACACCTGCGAGGCCATCGCCAGCGCACGGTCCCACGCCTTCACCTTGCGCTGCTGCGAGCCGACATGGAAAGAGATGCCGCACGGCTCCAAACCAAGGCGCTTGGCGAGGTCGAGCACCTCGACCGCCATCTCCGGGTCGCAGCCGAACTTGCGCGACAGCGGCCATTCGGCGCCGGCGCAGTCATAGAGGATGCGGCAGAACACCTTCGCGCCGGGGGCGGCACGGGCGACCTTCTCGACCTCCGCGGCGCAGTCCACAGCGAAAAGCCGAATGCCCAGCGCGAAGGCGCGCGCGATATCGCGCTCCTTCTTGATCGTGTTGCCGAAGGAGATGCGGTCGGGCGTCGCTCCAGCGGCCAGCGCCATCTCGATCTCGGCGACGGTCGCGGTATCGAAGCAGGAGCCCATGGAGGCGAGCAGGGCCAGCACTTCCGGCGCCGGGTTCGCCTTGACGGCGTAGAACACGCGGCTGTCGGGCAGCGCCCTGGCGAAGCTCTGGTAATTGTCGCGCACGACCTCGAGGTCGACGACGAGGCACGGCTCGGTGTCGAGGCCATCCTTGCGGCGGTTGCGCAGGAATTCCTGGATACGTTCGGTCATGGCACTCTCCCAAACGGCCCAGCGACGGGCCCGTTCAAAACATGACGTCGGATAAGAGCGCTCTGGCCAAATCGCGCGATGGAGGCGCGACGAAGCCAAAAAACTCAAACCAGACTGTGCTGCCGTGGATTGGTTGGGAGTGTTCCCGCCCGCACACCTGGCAATGAAGGACAAGCCTTTTCAGTAGCCCGCGCCGGCGTTGGACTGCCGGTAGAGACCAAAAAAGCCCGATCCGTCGTTGCTTTAAGTCGCGTCCCCCGTTGAGAGCGGGGTGCGCCGGTTCGCCTCCGGCTGCCAGTCACGGTTGCAAAGAGTGAAGTCACCTTCGACAAGGCATCCCTTGAGAGAGATGCTGGGCGCTCCGGGTTTGCTTTCAGTCCGTCGACTTTTCAGTCTTTCGACTTTCAAGTCTTCCGGCTTCTGCACGTCCGAAGAGCCCCTCGGCTTCTTCACCCCTTGGCGGCTGTCCGGCCTCTTGTCCGGATACCTACCGACTGACACACGACCACAGGCACGTGCGAAATTGGGCAAGTCCGCACATAAGCGTTTTGAATCGGCTTCGCAAGAATTTTTTTAGGCTGAGAACAGAATTGCCTAACACCTGCTTGCGCAGTGTTGAGCGAGCGAGGCGGAAGATGAACGAGCGTTAAGTTTTTTCGTGCAGCGCGCGTATCTCGCGCGCGAAGACGCGTCAGCGGCGCTTCGTGAACGGCTCGATGCGCTGAGCTGTGCGGATGAACGCGGTCATCACCAGCACGCCGAGTGCGAACAGCACGGCCTGGAGGATGTGCGCGCCCTGGTCGCCGAGCCCGAACAGGATTGCGAGCGCCCAGCCGCCGGCAAACGCCGCGCCGAACACCTCCGCGCCGATCAGGATGGCGGCGCTGATGACGGTGATGACGCTCGGCCAGGCGATCTGGCGGGAAGAGGAGGCAGGCGCGTTCATGAGTTCAGGGACCCCGTGTCTTCGAGGGCCGCAATCTCCCCGAAAAGGCGGTCGGGAGCAAGGGCAAACGGCCCAAAAAAGCCCCATCGCGTGCTATAGCTGGCCACAACAAATCGGCTCAAAAACCGGGACTTGTGATGTCAGAACTCCGCCAAATTACGGACGCCGAGACCAACCCGCTGCTGAAGGCCTGGGTGACGCCGTTCGCGACCCCGCCTTTCGACGAGATCAAGCCGGAGCACTTCCTGCCCGCCTTCGAGCAGGCCTTCGCCGACCATGCCGCCGAGATCGCGGCGATCACCAACGATCCGGCCGCGCCCGACTTCGCCAACACCATCACGGCGCTGGAGCGCTCGGGCAAGCTCTTGAACAAGGTCGCGGCGGTTTTGTACGACCTCGTCTCGGCGCATTCCAACCCGGCCATCCTGGAGATCGACAAGGAGGTCTCCTTGCGGATGGCGCGGCACTGGAATCCGATCATGATGAACGCCGTGCTGTTTGGCCGCATCGCCCAGCTGCACGAGAACCGCGCCAATCTCGGTCTCACGCCCGAGCAGCTGCGCCTCCTGGAGCGCACCTACACCCGCTTCCACCGCTCCGGCGCCGGCCTCTCCGACGAGGCCAAGACGCGGATGGCGGAGATCAACGAGCGGCTCGCCCAGCTCGGCACCAGCTTCAGCCATCACCTGCTCGGCGACGAGCAGGACTGGTTCCTGGAGCTCGGGGAGGCGGACCGCGAGGGCCTGCCGGAGAGCTTCGTCGCCGGCGCCAAGGCTGCGGCAGAAGAGCGCGGCATGGAAGGCAAGGCCATCGTCACGCTGTCACGCTCCTCGGTCGAATCGTTCCTGAAGAGCTCGGCGCGGCGCGACCTGCGCGAGAAGGTCTACAAGGCCTTCATCGCGCGTGGCGACAACGGCAATTCCAATGACAACAACGCAACCATCGTCGAGATCCTGAAGCTGCGCGAAGAGAGCGCCAAGCTGTTGGGCTACCCGACCTTCGCCGCCTATCGTCTCGAAGACTCGATGGCCAAGACGCCGGAAGCGGTGCGGAGCCTCTTGGAGCGGGTCTGGACGCCGGCGAGGGCGCGCGCGCTCGCCGACCGCGACGACATGCAGGCATTGATCACGGCCGAAGGCGGCAACTTCAAGCTCGCCCCCTGGGACTGGCGCTTCTACGCCGAGAAGCTGCGTCTTCAGCGTGCCAATTTCGATGACGCTGCGATCAAGCCGTATCTTTCGCTCGACAACATGATCGCCGCCGCCTTCGACTGCGCCACGCGCCTGTTCGGCATCACCTTCGAGGAGCGCAGCGACGTTCCGGTCTGGCACCCGGACGTTCGGGTTTGGGAGGTGAAGGGCAGGGACGGCAAGCACAAGGCGCTGTTCTATGGCGACTACTTTGCCCGGCCCTCGAAGCGCTCGGGCGCCTGGATGACTTCGCTGCGCGATCAGCAGAAGCTCGACGGCGAGGTCGCGCCGCTGGTTCTCAATATCTGCAATTTTGCCAAGGGAGCCGGGGGCGAGCCTTCGCTGCTGTCGCCGGACGACGCCCGCACCCTGTTCCACGAGTTCGGCCACGGCCTGCACGGCATGCTCTCCAACGTCACCTATCCTTCGCTGTCGGGCACTTCCGTGTTCACCGACTTCGTCGAGCTGCCGTCTCAGCTCTACGAGCACTGGCAGGAGCGGCCCGAGGTGCTGCAAAAGTTCGCGCGCCACTACCAGACCGGCGAGCCGCTGCCGGACGACCTCCTGCAGCGCTTCCTTGCCGCGCGAAAATTCAACCAGGGTTTTGCCACTGTCGAGTTCGTCTCCTCGGCGCTGATCGACCTCGAATTCCACACTCAGCCGGCTTGCGCCGCGCAGGACGTGCGCGCCTTCGAGAGACGCGAGCTGGAGAAGATCGGCATGCCCGAGGAGATCGCGCTGCGTCACCGGCCCACGCAATTCGGCCACATCTTCACCGGCGATCATTATGCCGCCGGCTATTACAGCTACATGTGGTCGGAGGTGATGGACGCCGACGCTTTCGGCGCGTTTGAGGAGGCCGGCGACATCTTCGACCCTGCCGTTGCCAAGCGCCTGCACGACGACATCTACGCCTCGGGCGGATCGGTTGATCCGGAAGCCGCCTATGAGGCCTTCCGCGGCCGCCCGCCGGAGCCGGACGCGCTGCTGCGCCGGCGCGGCCTGCTCGACGCCGCGAAGGCGGCGTGATGGGCATGCGCGTCCTTCTCGGCCTGCTGCTCGCCGCCGGCCTGTCGCTCGCAGCGGGGCCGGCGCGCGCGCATCCGCATGTCTGGATCACCGCGACCAGCGAGTTGCTCTTCGCGGCCGACGGCACCATCACCGGCGTGCGCCACGCCTGGACCTTCGACGACATGTTCTCGGCCTATGCGGTGCAGGGGCTCGAGAGCAAGACCAAGGGCGCCTATACGCGCGAGGAGCTAACGCCGCTGGCGCAGACCAATGTCGAGTCGCTGAAGGAATACGCCTACTTCACCTTCGCGAAGGCCGACGGCAAGAAGGAGCGGTTCCAGGAGCCGGTCGACTACTTCCTCGACTACAAGGATACGGTGCTGACCCTGCACTTCACTTTGCCGCTGAAGAACCCCGTCAAGCCCAGGCAGCTGATGCTCGAAGTGTTCGACCGCTCCTTCTTCATCGACTTCCAGATGGCCAAGGACAATCCGGTCAAGCTGGTCGGCGCGCCCGCCGGCTGCCAGATGAAGCTGGAGCGACCGAACGACGGCACCGCGAGTGCGCAGAAGCTCAACGAGCAGACCTTCCTGAATGGCGAGAACTCGAATTTCGGCATGATGTTCGCCAACAAGATCACCGTGGATTGCCCTTGAAGCCGTATCTCTCCCCGTTCGCGCGCGGGCTGCTCGCCAGCGCCGCGGTTTGGTTCGTGGTGGCAGCTGCCGACGCCGCGCTCCACGATCTTCTTGCGCAAAATCCGTTCGGCGCGCCGCGGCCCACGCAGGCGGCGGAGCCTGAAGCCAGCGGCCTCATCGGCTGGCTGTTGGCAAAACAGTCGGAGTTCTATCGCCAGATGTCGGCGACCATCCGCGCCGCGAAGTCCGACGGCTCGGCGGTGTGGACGCTGCTCTTTATCTCGTTTGCCTATGGCATCTTTCACGCCGCCGGCCCCGGCCACGGCAAGGCGGTGATTGCCTCTTATCTCGTCGCCAATCGCGAGACCGCGCGGCGCGGCATCGCGCTGTCGTTCGCCTCCGCGCTGATGCAGTCGCTGGTGGCGATCCTGATTGTCGGGATCTCCGCCTGGATCCTGAATGCGACCGCCAAGACCATGTGCAAGGCGGAAGGCGCGATCGAGATCGCGAGCTATGGCCTGATTGCGCTGTTCGGCCTGCGCCTTGTCTGGGTCAAAGGCGGCGCCTTCATCCGCGCGCTTCAGGTAGCCCAGCCGGTGCCAGCGATGGCAGGCGTGCCGCATGACCATGGCCACGGCCATGATGCGGATGATCATCATGGCCACGATCATCATCACCATCACGATCGCAGCCACGCTCGCCATGAGCATGGGCATGGCCACGTCCATGACGAGCACTGCGGTCATTCCCATGGGCCCGCTCCGAGCGAACTCGCCGGCCCCGGCGGCTGGCAGCGCGGCTTTGCCGCGATCCTGACCGTCGGCATCCGCCCCTGCTCGGGCGCGATCCTGGTCCTGGTGTTCGCGCTGGCGCAGGGCCTGTTCTGGGCCGGCATCGCCGCGACCTTCCTGATGGGGCTCGGCACCGCGATCACGGTCGCTGCCATCGCGGTCGTCGCGGTCTCGGCTAAGAACATTGCCGCGCGCCTCAGCGCCGGCCGCGACGGGGGCGGCGCCCTCGTCATGCGCGGCATCGAGTTCGGCGCCGCCGGCCTGGTATTGCTATTCGGCGTCGGCCTGTTGTTCGGCTACATCGCCGCTGAACGGACAACGTGTTTTTGAGCCGCGCTCGCGTGCCCCGGCTCTGCGGAGCAGCGCATAGGGCGCCGGACCGCGTGCGGGCACGGCACCTTAAACCGGCAGAAACCGCTTTAAGGCCGGCATGAAGAAGATCCCGAGATTGATGGCAAAGCCGATGCTCCAGAGGATCGAGCGCAGCGTCGGGCGGTTGCCGAGATAGGTCAGCACATAGGCGATCCGCACGATCAGGAACAGTGCCGCGAGCTCATCGATCAGCCGCTGCGGCGAATCCCGGAATTCGGCGAGCAGCACCGCGAAGGCGAAGAACGGGAAGGTCTCGATGCCGTTCAGGTGCGCGCCGAGCGCGCGCTGCGCGAGGGCGTCCTCGAAGAAGGCGGGGTCGCGCGGCTGGGAATTGTCGAACGTGCGAAACCTGGCCCATTTGATCGAGACGATCGTTGCAAGGTAAAGCAGCAGCGCTCCCAGGACGCACCATTCCGCGAGTGTCATCTTCCCTCCCGCTTGGGTGCGACCCTAGCGAAATCGGCCTCATCTTGACAAGTTCGGAGCAACGCGCGACCCACGGAGCCATGACCAGCGTCGTTCCCATCGAAAGCGCGAAACCGGCAGCTCAATCCGCTCTGCCCCGCGTTGGCGTGCTTCTGATCAACCTTGGAACGCCCGATACTGCTGACGCGTCCGGCGTGCGGGTCTATCTGAAGGAGTTCCTCTCGGATGCCCGCGTCATCGAGGACCAGGGCCTGGTCTGGAAGCTGGTGTTGAACGGGATCATCCTGCGCAGCCGCCCCCGCACCAAGGCGCTGGACTACCGCAAGATCTGGAACAACGAGCGGGACGAGTCGCCGCTGAAGACCATCACGCGCTCGCAAGCCGACAAGCTCGCGATCGCGCTGTCGGATCGCAGTCATGTCGTCGTGGACTGGGCGATGCGCTACGGCAACCCGTCGATCCAGGCGGGCATCGACGCGCTGATCGCAAAAGGCTGCGAGCGCATCCTCGCCGTCCCGCTCTATCCGCAATATTCCGCCTCGACCTCGGCGACCGTCTGCGACGAGGTGTTCCGCGTGCTCGCCCGCCTGCGGGCGCAGCCGACGCTGCGGGTGACGCCGCCTTACTACGCGGACGCGGCCTATATCGAGGCGCTCGCAACCTCGGTCCAGACGCATCTGGCGAGCCTGCCGTTCAAGCCGGAGCTGATTGTGGCGTCCTTCCACGGCATGCCGAAGTCCTACGTCGACAAGGGTGATCCATACCAGAACCACTGCATCGCCACGACGGAGGCGCTGCGCCGCCGGCTCGGCATGGACGAGACAACGCTGCTGCTGACCTTCCAGTCGCGCTTCGGCAATGACGAGTGGCTTCAGCCGTATACGGACAAGACCATGGAGCGTCTGGCGAAAGACGGCGTGCGCCGCATCGCGGTGGTGACCCCGGGCTTTGCCGCCGATTGCCTGGAGACGCTGGAGGAAATCGCGCAGGAGAATGCCGAGATCTTCAAACATAATGGCGGCGAGCAGTTTTCCGCGATCCCCTGTCTCAACGACAGCGAACCCGGCATGGACGTGATCCGCTCCCTGGTGCTGCGCGAGCTTCAGGGCTGGATTTGACGTTTACGATGGGGCGGCAAATCCAACCTTTGGCGCTAGGTCCGCGCCGCATCCTTTCAAGAGCGCCCTCGCAAATACATAATCGTTGCCATTCCCGTTCTGTACGTCTTGTGCAGAATCGCGCCGGTACCGACGTTAGTCGCGACCGCTGAACCGGTAGGGTTGCGATCCCGACCAATGACAGCGCGGGAAAGGGCCTTTTCCCGTTTGGAGGAGATATGAGCGGTTTCGACATTTTCGCGATTGTTCTGGTGTTGCTCGTCATCGTTACGCTGGTGGCGGGCGTGAAGACGGTGCCGCAGGGCTATGATTGGACTATCGAACGTTTCGGCAAATACACGCAGACGCTGAGCCCCGGGCTCAATCTGATCGTGCCGTATTTCGATCGCGTCGGGCGCAAGATCAACATGATGGAGCAGGTGATCGACATTCCCGAGCAGGAGGTGATCACCAAGGACAACGCCACGGTGACGGTGGACGGCGTCGCCTTCTATCAGGTGTTCGACGCCGCGAAAGCGAGCTACGAGGTTTCCAACCTCACCCAGTCCATTACCGTCTTGACCATGACCAACATCCGCTCGGTGATGGGGGCTATGGATCTCGATCAGGTGCTTTCGCACCGCGACGAGATCAACGAGCGCCTGCTCCGCGTCGTCGATGCCGCGGTCTCGCCCTGGGGTCTCAAGGTCAACCGCATCGAGATCAAGGACATCGTGCCGCCAGCCGACCTCGTCGAGGCCATGGGCCGGCAGATGAAGGCCGAGCGCGTCAAGCGCGCCGACATTCTCGCCGCCGAAGGCCAGCGCCAGTCGGAAATCCTGCGCGCTGAGGGCGCCAAGCAGGGCCAAATCCTCCAGGCCGAAGGCCGCAAGGAAGCTGCGTTCCGCGACGCCGAGGCCCGCGAGCGGTCGGCGGAGGCCGAGGCCAAGGCAACCCAGATGGTCAGCGAAGCGATTTCCAAGGGCGATGTCGCCGCGCTGAACTATTTCATCGCCGACAAGTATATCAAGGCGTTCGGGCAATTGGCCGACTCGCCAAACCAGAAGGTCATCATGCTTCCGGTCGAAGCTATGAGCATGCTGGGTTCGCTCGCCGGCATCGGCGAGATCGCCAAGGCGACGTTCGGCGAGAGCGCCGCGTCCGCTGCGCTCGCTCGCCGTCCCGGCTCGGTGCCGCCGACCGGCAGCACGCCGCCGGCCGCGCCGCCGCAGGGATAATCAAAGAGGTCGTATCATGGCCGACATGTTGGTATCGCTCGGCACCTGGAATTGGCTGATCTTCGGTTTCATCCTGATGGCGCTGGAGGTGCTGGCGCCGGGCATCTTCCTGTTCTGGCTCGGGCTCGCCGCGCTGCTGGTCGGCCTGATCTCGTTCACTGTCACCGTGTCCTGGCAGATCCAGCTCGTGATGTTCGCAGTCTTCGCTGCCGCCGCCGTGCCGGTGTGGCGCCGCCTGGCGCGGCCGAAGCCGGACGCCAGCGCCAGCCCCTTCCTCAACAAGCGCACCGAGGCGCTGTTAGGGCGCGAGTTCACGCTGGAGAAGCCGATCATTGACGGCGCAGGCACCGTCCGCATCGGCGACACGGTGTGGCGCGTGGCTGGCCCTGACACTCCGGCCGGGACGCGCGTGAAAGTCGTGCAGGTCGATGGCGCGAATCTTACTGTGGCCGCGGCGTAGCTTCCTTGCCCACCCCTCCAGGGGAGGTAAACAAGATCGCTACCTTTTCCATCGCTCGGCAAAACGGTGCAATGGCATGAATGTCTCGCACAGCTCGCGTCCGAGCGGCGTCAATGCGTAACCTCCGCCTTCGCCAAGCTCGACGAATCCCGCTGCGCGCAGCTCCGTCAGCCGCGCCTGCAGCACCGTCGGCGAGGCTTCGTCGCAGGCGCTGCGCAGCGCGCGCGAGGTGAGGGGCTCGCCGCGCAACTCCCACAATATCCGCAGGCTCCAGCGCCGGCCGAGCAGGTCCAGCAGCGCCATGATCGGCCGCCCGGTGCGCGAGCCGCGGACGCGGCGTTCTGATGCTGGCTGCTTTGCCATACCGGCCTGTTGCGTAGCGCTACAGATAATGTAGCGTATTGCTACGATAATTGTAGCAACGGAAGCAGTCCATGTCTTCTGCCATGTCACCCTCCTCGCCGCGTATTGCGCCGCTCGATCCGCCTTATCCCCCGGAGATCCAGGCGCAGTTCGAGCGCATCATGCGCGGCGCACCGCCCCTGGTGCTGTTCAGGGTGATGGCAAGCCACAGCCGCGCTTGGGACAAGTTTCGCGCCGGCGGCCTGCTCGATCCCGGCCCGCTGTCCCTGCGCCAGCGCGAGATCATCATCGACCGCACCTGCGCGCTGAACGAATGCGAGTATGAATGGGGCGTGCATGTCGCCATCTTTGCCGGGCCGGCAAAGCTCACGGAGGATGAGGTGCGTGCGACGGTGCTGGGCGACGCCATGTCACCGTGCTGGTCGCCGGCCGAGCAGGCGCTGATTGCGGCCGTCGACGCGCTGCATCATCGTGCGACGCTTGATGACGAGGAGTTCGCCGCGCTGTCCGCGCATTACGACGAGGCGCAGATCCTGGAAATCATGCTGCTGTGCGGCTTCTATCGCACGGTGTCGTATCTGGCGAACGGGCTGCGCTTGCCGCTGGAGGAGAACGCGGCGCGGTTTCCGGCGTAGGTCTCTCCGCCGTCATTGCGCGCCACACCCTCGGTGTCATTCCGGGGCACGCGAAGCGTGAACCCGGAATCCATTGGGCAGCGATCTCGGAGATGAATGGATTCCGGGTTCGCGCCCAAACGGGCGTGCCCCGGAATGACTCCCTGGAGTGTGTGCGCCTTACGCCACGCCCGCCCGCAACAGATCGTGCAGATGCACGATGCCGACCACCTTGCCCGCTTCGGTCACGACCAGGGTTGTGATCTTGCGTGTGTTCAGCACCTCGATCATCTCGGTCGCGAGCATCGACGGCGGCACCGTCTTCGGTTCAGTCGTCATGATCTCATCGACCGACGCAGCCAGCAGGTCGGGGCGCATGTGGCGGCGCAGGTCGCCGTCGGTGATGATGCCGACGGCCTCATCCGCATCATTGACGATACAGACGCAGCCAAGCCCCTTGGCTGACATCTCGACCACGGCCTCCGACATCTTGGTGCCGAGCGGCTTGACCGGAATTTCCGTGCCGGTGCGCATGTAGTCACGGACGAATTTCAGCATCGCCCCCAGCTTTCCGCCGGGGTGGAAATGCGCGAACTCCAGCGCGGTGAAGCCGCGGCCTTCGAGCAGCGCGATCGCGATGGCATCGCCAATCGCGGCCTGCATCAGCGTCGAGGTGGTCGGCGCCAGATTGTGCGGGCAGGCTTCGCGTGCCTTCGGCAGCTCGATCACGATGTCGGCGGACTGGCCCAGCGAGGACGCCGCGCTCGACGTCACTGCGATCATGGGAATCGCAAAGCGCGCAGAATAATTCACGAGGTTCTTCATCTCCGGCTGCTCGCCTGACCAGGACAGCGCCATGATGACGTCGTCGGACGTGATCATGCCGAGATCGCCATGGCCGGCCTCGGCCGCGTGCACGAAGAAGGCGGGGGTGCCGGTCGAGGCCAGCGTCGCCGCGATCTTGCGGCCCATATGGCCTGATTTGCCGAGCCCGGTGACGATGACGCGGCCCTTGGCGTTGCGGATCAGGTCCACCGCTCTCGCAAATGTCGCACCCAGCGGGCCGCGCAGGGCGGCGGCGAGCGCGTTGATGCCGCCGCTCTCCGTCTCCAGCGTGCGGAGCGCGGATTCGACGCTATCAGCAATGGGGCCGGATGATGCGGTCATCAGCGGTTTCGAACTCGGCATGTTCAGGTCCAGGGAGGAGGAGCGTTCGCCCGTTGGCACCTGCTTAGCACGCCCGGGCAGGCGAGGCGACGCGCCGGCCAAATCCCTCAACTGGTCATTAACCATAATTGTTTTAAGTCCATTAACGATGGTTCCCGCCAAGCGGTGGGAGCTCGTCGTGAAAGTAGTTGATTTCGTTGGAGTTCTTCCATCGTGGGGTCGCCTCCAGGCACCGGCCGGAGCAAACGCGCGCATTTCCTGCGCGCCGTATTGCCGTGCCTGATGCTGACGGCCCTCGAGCGTGCACCGGCTCTGGCCCAGAGCCTCACGCCTGATCTGTTCAATCCCAACCGCGGCGGCTTCGCTGCGCCCGAGACGCTGCCGACACGGCGCACCGCCGGCGTGCCGCAGGCGCCATCGGACGCGCTGCCGACGCTGCCCGATCCCAACGATCCGCGCAGGCGCCAGCAGCCCCCAGCGATCTCGCGCGCCGGCCAAAGCCCGACCGGTCAGGTCCCGACCTATGGCCTGCCCGCGGCCAACGGCGCGAGCGGCTCCGGCTACGATTCGCTCAACCGCAAGCGGCAGCAGCCAAAACTCTATCCCGGACAGCCGAAGCCGAAGCGCCCCGTCGGCCCCGGCTCAAAGGTCGCGCCGGCAACGCTGGAGCGGACGCTCGGCCCGCCGCGCATCGCGCCGCCACCCTCCGAAACCGCGCACAGGACGCCAGTGCCGCCGGCGATGGCCGGCAACGTGCCCGGCCAGCCGCTGCGCCGCCGCCTCAAGCTGGACGAGGATCCGTTCGGCGCGGTCGGGGACTATGCCGGCAGCTTCCTGATCAAGGGCGGGCTCGAGCTCTCCGCCGGCTACGACACAAATCCAGCGCGTCTCAACAAGCCTGTCGGTTCGCCGGCCTATGTGGTCGCGCCTGATCTGCTTGTGGTGTCCGACTGGGAGCGCCACGCGCTGGTCGCCGATCTGCGCGGCTCGTTCTCGGGCTACACCAACAACATGCCGGCGACCATCAACGGCTTCGCCTCGCCGTCGCCGGTCGAGGTCGATCGCCCCGATTTCACCGGCCATGTCGACGGCCGCCTCGACGTCACCCGCGATTTCAGGTTGACCTCGCAGCTCCGCCTGCGGCTCGCCACCGACAATCCCGGCAGCCCGAATGTGCAGGCGGGTCTTCAGAAATTTCCGGTCTACGCCGCCTATGGCGCGACCGTCGGCTTCGACCAGACCTTCAACCGTTTCCAGGTCGCCGCCGGCGCCACCGTCGATCGCACCGCCTACACCGATTCAAAGCTCATCGACGGGTCGACCTTTGCCAATACCGACCGCGACTTCAACCAATATGGCGGCGTGGGCCGGTTCTCCTACGATCTGAAGCCGGGCCTCAAGCCCTTCCTGGAAATCCAGGGCGACACCCGCGTGCACGACCAGGCCGCCGACCGCAACGGCTACTTCCGCGATTCAAACGGCGGCTATGCCAAGGTCGGCTCCTCCTTCGAGTTCTCGCGCATCCTCACCGGCGAGATCTCGATCGGCTATTCCGCGCGCAACTATGTCGACCCGCGCCTCAGCCAGCTCGCGGGCTTCCTCACCACGGGCTCGCTGATCTGGAATGCGCGCGGCCTGACAACCGTGAAGTTCTTCACCGACACGCAGATCGCCGAGACCACGATCCCGGGCTCTTCCGGCGTCCTGGTGCGCACCTATTCGGCCGAAGTCGACCACGACTTCCGCCGCTGGCTCACCGCCGTGGGCAAGTTCACCTACGGCACGCTCGACTACCAGAACCAGAATCGCAACGATAAGACTTACTCGCTCGAAAGCAATCTGATCTACAAGCTCAACCGCAACATCTGGATCAAGGGCACGCTGCGCCACGACATTCTGGATTCGAACGTCGCGGGGGCGAGCTCGTCGGGGACGGTAGTGATGCTGGGGGTGAGGCTGCAGAACTAGGTAAGACGGGGCGCGTCGCTCGAGGCCACGCTCTCTCGTCCCCACTCCGCTGTCATGCCCCGCGCAGGCGGGGGCATCCAGTGCGCCGCGGCGGATCTGGTGAGTGCGTGCTCTCTAAGGAGAGCCTCTGGAAATACTGGATCGTCCGCCTTCGCGGACGATGACAGCGTCATTTGAAGCTGGCTGCAGCGCGAGCCGGCGACTAGCGCGGCAGATCCGTCTTCCCCATCAGGAACGTGTCGATCGACCGTGCGCACAGCCGCCCCTCGCGGATCGCCCAGACCACCAGCGATTGGCCGCGGCGCATGTCGCCGGCGGTGAACACGTTCGGGCGCGAGGTCTGGTAGTCCAGTGTGTTGGCCTTGACGTTGCCGCGAGCGTCGAGCTCGACCGCGAGCAGCTTCAAGAGGCCCTCGTGCACGGGATGCACAAAGCCCATCGCGAGCAGGACGAGCTCGGCATCGAGCACGAACTCCGTGCCGGCAATCGGTTTGAACTTGTCGTCGACGCGCACGCAGTGCAGCTTCTTGACCTTGCCGTTCTCGCCCGAGAACCTCTGCGTCAGCACGGCGAATTCGCGGATGGCGCCTTCGGCCTGGCTGGAAGAGGTGCGCATCTTCAGCGGCCAGTTCGGCCAGGTCAGGCCCTTGTTCTCGCGCTCGGGCGGGGCGGGCATGATCTCGAGCTGGGTCACCGAGAGCGCGCCCTGGCGCAGCGAGGTGCCGATGCAGTCAGATCCGGTGTCGCCGCCGCCGATGACGACGACGTGCTTGCCGCCGGCCAGGATCTCCTGGACGCCGCCGAGCGGCTCCTCGGAGACGCGGCGGTTCTGCTGCGGCAGGAAGTCCATCGCGTAGTGAATGCCTTCGAGATCGCGGCCGGGGATCGGCAGGTCGCGCGGAGCTTCGGCGCCGCCGGTCAGTGCGACAGCGTCGTACTCGTTGAGCATCTCGCGCGGATCGACATTGCCGTCGGCGCCGACATGGCTGTTGTAGTGGAAGGTGACGCCTTCGGCTTCCATCTGCTTGACGCGGCGGTCGATGATGCCCTTCTCCATCTTGAAGTCGGGGATGCCGTAGCGCAGCAGGCCGCCGGCCTTGGCGTACTTCTCGAACAGATGCACGTCGTGGCCGGCGCGGGCGAGCTGCTGCGCGCAGGCCATGCCGGCCGGACCCGAGCCGATCACGGCGACCTTCTTTCCGGTCTTGACGGTAGCCACTTCCGGCGTCACCCAGCCATTGTCCCAGGCGCGATCGACGATTGCGCATTCGATGGTCTTGATGGTGACGGGATTGTCGTCGATGTTGAGCGTGCAGGAGGCTTCACACGGCGCCGGACAGATGCGCCCCGTGAACTCCGGGAAATTGTTGGTCGAGTGCAGGTTGCGCGAGGCTTCTTCCCAGTTGCCCTGATAGACAAGATCGTTCCAATCAGGGATCTGGTTGTTGACCGGGCAGCCCGGCGTGCCGGGCGCGACCGAGCCTGTGCCGTGACAATAGGGAATGCCGCAGTTCATGCACCGCGCGGCCTGGTCGCGCACCTCCTTCTCGGAGAGGGGAACGACGAACTCGTGAAAATGCTTCACGCGCTCGGCGACCGGGATGTACTTGCGGTCATGCCGTTCGATTTCAAGAAAACCGGTGATCTTGCCCATTAAACCCGTAGTCCCTGCCGCTTAGTCGTTTGCTCTCTCACTCCTCATCCTGAGGGGCGGCGCCCTTTCGCGCCGCGTCTCGAAGGATGAAGGCCCGGATGGTGGCCTCATGGTTCGAGACGGCGCTCCGCGCCTCTTCACCATGAGGTTATTCTCTACGCCCCGATTGCGATCTTCGGCTCGGCGTCCGCATTGGCGGCCATTTCGCGCAGCGCGCGCCGGTACTCGACCGGCATCACCTTGCGGAATTTAGGCAGCCATTCCTTCCAATTGGCAAGGATGTCGGCGGCGCGCTTGGAGCCGGTCGCTTTGGCATGGCGAGAGATCAGCACGTGCAGCCGCTCGACGTCGGAGGCGAGCAAGTTCTTGAACACGTCGACCCGGCCATGCGCCTCGAGGTCACCGGCATGGTGATAGGTGCCGGCATTGATCAGCTCTTCCGACAGCACCGGCTCGAGCTCGACCATCGACAGGTTGCACAGCCGGTCGAAATCGCCGGCCTCGTCCAGCACGTAGGCGATGCCGCCGGACATGCCCGCCGCGAAGTTGCGCCCGGTCTTGCCGAGCACGACCACGATGCCGCCGGTCATGTATTCGCAGCAATGATCGCCCGCGCCCTCGACCACCGCGACCGCGCCCGAGTTGCGCACGGCAAAGCGCTCGCCGGCGATGCCGCGGAAGTAGCATTCGCCCTCGATCGCGCCGTACATCACGGTATTGCCGACGATGATGCTCTCTTCCGGCACGATCGCAGAGTTCCTCGGCGGCTTGACGATGATCTTGCCGCCCGAGAGGCCCTTGCCGACATAGTCGTTGGCCTCACCCTCGAGCTCGAAGGTGACGCCGTGGGCCAGCCAGGCGCCGAAGGCCTGTCCGGCAGTGCCCTTGAGGCTGACATGGATGGTGTCGTGCGGCAGGCCGGCATGGCCGTAGATCTTGGCGACCGCACCCGACAGCATGGCGCCGGCGGAACGGTTGGTGCTGTTGATCGCGGCCTCGATCTTCACCGGCGCGCCGCGGTCGAGCGCAGGCGTCGCCTTCTCGATCAGCGTGCGGTCGAGCACGGCCTCCAGATGATGGTTCTGGCGCTCGGAATGATAGATCTTCTGGCCGTTCTCTTCCTTCTGCTTGACGAACAGCTTTGAGAAGTCGAGGCCCTTGGCCTTCCAGTGTGCGACCAGCTTGGTCTGGTCGAGCAGCTGCACCTGGCCGACCATCTCGTTGAAGGTGCGGAAGCCGAGCGAAGCCATGATCTCGCGGACTTCTTCCGCGACGAAGAAGAAGTAGTTGATCACGTGCTCGGGCTGGCCGGTGAAGCGCTTGCGCAGCACCGGATCCTGCGTCGCGACTCCGACCGGGCAGGTGTTGAGATGGCACTTGCGCATCATGATGCAGCCGGCCGCGATCAAGGGCGCGGTGGCGAAGCCGAACTCGTCGGCGCCCAGCAGCGCGCCGATCACGACGTCACGGCCGGTGCGGAAGCCGCCGTCGACCTGGACCACGATGCGGCTGCGCAGCCGCTCGCGCACCAGCGTCTGATGGGTCTCGGCGAGGCCGATCTCCCAGGGCGAGCCGGCGTGCTTGATCGAGGTCAGCGGCGAAGCGCCGGTGCCGCCCTCGAAGCCCGCGATGGTGACATGGTCGGCGCGCGCCTTGGCGACGCCCGCGGCGACCGTGCCGACGCCGATCTCGGAGACGAGCTTGACCGAGACGTCGCCCGCCGGGTTGACGTTCTTGAGGTCGTAGATGAGCTGCGCCAGATCCTCGATCGAGTAGATGTCGTGGTGCGGCGGCGGCGAGATCAGGCCGACGCCCGGCGTCGAGTGCCGTACCCTGGCGATGGTCGCGTCGACCTTGTGACCGGGCAGCTGGCCGCCTTCGCCGGGCTTGGCGCCCTGTGCCATCTTGATCTGCATCATGTCGGAGTTGACGAGATACTCCGTGGTGACGCCGAAACGGCCCGAGGCGACCTGCTTGATCGCCGAGCGCATGGAATCGCCGTTCGGCATCGGCTTGAAGCGGTCGGCTTCCTCGCCGCCTTCACCGGTGTTCGACTTGCCGCCGATCCGGTTCATCGCGATCGCGAGCGTGGTATGGGCCTCGCGCGAGATCGAGCCGAAGCTCATCGCACCGGTTGCGAAACGCTTGACGATCTCCTTGGCCGGCTCGACCTGGTCGAGCGGCACCGGCTTGCGCTTCTCCTCCTCCGCGTTCTTGATCCGGAACAGGCCGCGCAGCGTCAAAAGGCGCTCCGACTGCTCGTTGAGGATTTTTGCGAAGGTGCGATAGCGCTCCTGCGAATTGCCGCGGGCGGCGTGCTGGAGCAGCGACACTGACTCGGCGGTCCATGCGTGGTCCTCGCCGCGGCTGCGATAGGCGTATTCGCCACCGACGTCGAGCGCGGTCTTGTAGACCTGCGCCTCGCCGAACGCGTCGGCATGGCGGCGCACCGCTTCTTCGGCGATCTCGGAAAGACCGACGCCCTCGATGCGGGTGTGCGTGCCGGCGAAGAACTTTGCGACGAAGTCCGCCTTAAGGCCGACTGCGTCGAAAATCTGCGCGCCGCAATAGGACTGGTAGGTCGAGATGCCCATCTTGGACATCACCTTGAGCAGGCCCTTGCCGATCGACTTGATGTAGCGCTTGACGATCTCGTAGTCGTCGAGCGAGCCGGGCAGGCGGTCCTTCATCGCGATGATGGTCTCGAACGCGAGGTAAGGATTGATCGCTTCGGCGCCGTAGCCGGCAAGGCAGGCGAAGTGATGCACTTCGCGCGGCTCGCCGGATTCGACGACGAGGCCGACCGAGGTGCGCAAGCCGGTGCGGATCAGGTGGTGATGCACGGCGGCGCAGGCCAGCAGCGACGGGATCGGCACCCGGTCGGTGCCGACCATGCGGTCGGACAGGATGATGATGTTGACGCCCTCGCGCACGGCGCTCTCAGCGCGCGCGCAGAGCTCGTCGAGCACCTGGTCCATGCCGGCCGCCCCGAGGCCAGCGTGGAAGGTGGTGTCGAGCGTGCGCGACTTGAAGTGCGACTCGGCGACGTCGGAGATCGAGCGGATCTTTTCCAGGTCCGCGTCGGTCAGGATCGGCTGGCGCACTTCGAGGCGCTTGGTCGTGGCCATGCCTTGCAGATCGAACAGGTTCGGCCGCGGCCCGATGATCGAGACGAGGCTCATCACCAGCTCTTCGCGGATCGGGTCGATCGGCGGGTTGGTGACCTGCGCAAAGTTCTGCTTGAAGTAGGTGAACAGCGGCTTGGCCTTGTCCGACAGCGCCGAGATCGGCGTATCGTTGCCCATCGATCCCGCGGCTTCCTCGCCGGTGGCCGCCATCGGCGTCATCAGGATGGTGATGTCTTCCTGGCTGTAGCCGAACGCCTGCTGGCGATCGAGCAGCGACAGGTTGGAGCGCACGCCGGTGGTCGGCACCTTCGGCAACTCCTCCAGCACGATCTGGGTCCGCTCCAGCCACTCCTTGTAGGGATGGCTCTTGGCAAGCTCGGCCTTGATCTCGTCGTCGGGAATCAAGCGGCCTTGTTCGAGGTCGACCAGCAGCATCTTGCCCGGCTGCAAGCGCCACTTGGTGATGATCTGGTCCTCGGGGATCGTCAGCACGCCCATCTCGGACGCCATCACGATGCGGTCATCCTTGGTCACCAGATAGCGCGCCGGCCGCAATCCGTTGCGGTCGAGCGTGGCGCCGATCTGGCGGCCGTCGGTGAAGGCGATCGCGGCGGGGCCATCCCACGGCTCCATCAGCGCGGCGTGATATTCGTAGAAGGCGCGGCGCTTCTCATCCATCAAGGGATTGCCGGCCCACGCCTCCGGAATCATCATCATGACGGCGTGCGGCAGTGAGTAGCCGCCCTGCACCAGGAATTCGAGCGCGTTGTCGAAGCAGGCGGTGTCCGACTGTCCCTCATAGGAGATCGGCCAGAGCCGGTTGATGTCCTTGCCGTAGAGCTCGGAGCTCACCGAGGCCTGGCGCGCCGCCATCCAGTTGACGTTGCCGCGCAGCGTGTTGATCTCGCCGTTATGCGCGATCATGCGGTAGGGATGCGCCAGCGACCAGGCCGGGAAGGTGTTGGTCGAGAAGCGCTGGTGAACGAGTGCCAGCGCGCTCTCGAAGTCCTTCTCGTGCAAATCGGGATAGTACTTGCCGAGCTGGTCGGCGAGGAACATGCCCTTGTAGATCACAGTGCGGCAGGACATCGAGCAGGGGTAATAGCCCGCAAGTCCGCGGTCGCGGCGCTGGTAGATCGCTTGCGAGATCGACTTGCGCAGGATGTAGAGCCGGCGCTCGAATTCGTCCTCGGTCTTGGCGGTGCCGTTGCGGCCGATGAACACCTGCATGCAGGCCGGCTCGGTTGGTTTCACGGTGATGCCGAGCGAGGAATTGTCGGTCGGCACGTCGCGCCAGCCGAGCAGCGTCAGGCCCTCTTCCTTGATCTGGTCGGCGATGATGCTCTTGATGACGTTGCGCCAGGCGGTGTCGCGCGGCATGAACAGCGCGCCGATGGCATATTCGCCCGGGTTCGGCAGCGCGAAGCCGAGCTCCTTCGCCTTGCGGCTGAAGAAGGCGTGCGGGATCTGCACGAGGATGCCGGCACCGTCACCGGCGCGCGGATCGGCGCCGACGGCGCCGCGATGCTCCAGGTTGCAGAGGATGCTCAGCGCGTCCGCGACGATCTCGTGCGACTTCTTGCCCTTGATGTTGGCAATGAAGCCGACGCCGCAGGAGTCCTTCTCCAGGCTCGGATCGTACAGGCCTTCGGCTTTGGGGCGCGAATTGTGTTCCTGAATCGGATCGGTCGTTTTCGAGGCGACCGTCGCCGACAGCTGTTCTGCCACGATGTTTGCGCGCCCGAATTGCGACCCGTTCATTGTCCTGTCCTCTCCATGCGGCAAGCTGCCTCACCGCCATCTTCGGCGCACCTTGGGCGTTCCGCGGCACCCGCCTCTGGGTCACCGCTCGTCCGCTAGCGAGCCGCATTTTCTTAAATTCAGGCCTAGGCGTTCTTCGTCCCCGAGAACGGCTTTGCCTGCTACCTTCCGGCGCTCGAGAGCACCGCTTTCGCTGCAATCCCCATGCCGGGACCGCAAGCAAAATTGAGACAGCTTTCCTGTCCTAACCATCACCTTGCCAAATTTTTGTCTAGCACACAAGCGCGCACAAGTCCCGATTCCCGAGGTGTCATTTCCCTCTTTCATAGGGCCGCAGCCCCGGTTTTGAAGCAGACGTGCCCCGATCCGGCCCCGCGGCCGCCGAAATCCCAAATGAAGCTTCGGATCAACCCTTCGGAAGGCGCGCCACGCCGCGCGAAGCGAAAGAGGGCCGCCGTCGGGGGGCCTGACAGGAGCGTCTCGACCATGAAGTTTTTCACAGGATGTGTGGCTGCCGCCCTGGCTCTGGCCGCAAGTGCGGGCCATGCGCAGGTTCCACCGAACGGTATCGCGAGAGGGGCCGTTATCGCAGTGTCGGATTTCGACGGACCCTATGCGCCGCCGGAGGCCGCGCCGCCATCGCCGCCGCGTTACGGCTATGGCTACGGCTCCGAGGGGCGCGGTCCGGCCCCGGTGCTGCTGCCGTCGAGCGAGGTCTATGCGGTGCTGCGCGAAAACGGCTTCTCGCCGCTCGGCATCCCGCGCCTGCGCGGCAGCGTCTACACCATCGCAGTGATCGACCCTCGCGGCGACGATGGCCGGCTGGTGATCGACGCCCGCGACGGACGGATCATCCGCTTCATGCCCGCCAGTGACGCCTACGGCATGGCGCCCGCCTATGACGAGCGCGCGGTCGCGCCTTACGGGCCGCAAAGCGCGCTGCCGCCGCCGATCGTGATCCGCAGCGGCCCGCCGCGCCCGCCGGCTTCGATTCCGCATGTCGCCAGCCGCACCGTGCCGCTGCCCAAGGCCGCCCCGCGGCTCGGGGCGAGCCCGGTGGCCGCGGCGAAGCCGGCCGAACCCGCGCGGCAGGAGGCTCAGGCGCCGCCGCCGGCACAGGCACAGCGCGCGCAGCAGACCACTGCCGTGGCCGCAAAGCCTGCCGAGGCTGCTCCGCAGGCGGCCCCGCCAACCGCCGCTCAGGCCAAGCCGGCGCCGGCGATCATGCCGACCCAGGAGATGCCGGCCGCACAGGGTCTGGATTAGCGAGCTGCTGCTTGAGCGACGGCCCGTGTCCTCGGTGTTGTCCTGGCTTGACCAGGACGCTGCGGAGAGATGTGGGAAAAAATAAAGGCGCCCGACAATCTCGGGCGCCTTTGCATCAGGCCATCGTTCCTCAGCTATGCCCATACCCCGCCGCGTTCAGGATCAGCTTCGCCACTTCCCTCGGATGCGACACCAGCGAGAGGTGGCCGGCATCGAGCTCGATCGTGGTGGCGTTCATGCGCTTGGCGAGGAAACGTTCGAGATCGGGATTGATGGTGTAGTCGTTCTTCGACACCGCGTACCAGGTCGGCTTGCTATGCCATGCAGCTTCCGTGGTGCGGCCGGCGAAGATTGAGGCGGCGGTTGGCCATTGCACCGCGTAGAGCTCCTTGGCCTGCTCCGGCTTCACGCCATTGGCGAAATATTTCAGGAAGGCGTCTTCCGAGAGTTTTGTGTAGCCGTCGCGCTCGACAATGCCTGCGCGGGCAGGTCCCGCCGGAAACTGCTTGGACAGCGCGACGAAATCTTCGTTCGCGTCGGGAGCACGTGCAGCGACATAGACGAGGCCGGTGACCTTCGGGTCAGTGCCGACCTGGCTGATCACGGTGCCGCCCCAGGAATGCGCGACCAGCACAGTCGGTCCGTCCTGTTCAGCCAGTACGCGCTTGGTCGCCTCGACCGAGTCCGCCAGCGACGACAGCGGATTCTGCACGGCGGTCACGTGCAGGCCTGCGGCCTGGAGGATCGGGATCACCTCCGACCAGCTCGAGCCGTCGGCCCAGGCGCCGTGCACCAGCACGACGTTGTTGGCTTTCACCGTTTGCGGTGTCTGCGCGTCGGCAAGGCTGATGGGGGCCGCCAAAAGGCTCGCGGCGACGAAAAGGCTGCGCCAGAGTGTCATGATCGTTTTCCGTCTCGTTTTGGTTTCGATGATCATAGGACGGAGGGAAGGGTGGCCGCGTTACGCGACTTCACTGCTCTGTGATGCGGTGCAATAGCGGCACAGAAAACGGTGTCGTGGCGAAGGCCAGAACCCATAGGTCATCGGCCGAGGTGAGGTGTTCGTGCCGGACGGCGAGTCTTCGCCAATCGTCTCGCTGGGGTGTGGGTCGTCGCCTTCGCCAGAACGACGGCGGGAGGCGTGACCACGAACGAAAAAACGCCCCGGGGCACCGGGGCGTTTTCGTAACTTGGAAGTGACGTGCCTTTACGCGGCGGCTTGCGCGGAGCTCTCGATCACCTGCGCCTTCGGGGCGCTGGTGTTGATCGCGATCTGGCGCGGCTTCTTGGCCTCGGGAATCTCGCGTACGAGGTCGACGTGAAGCAGGCCATTCTCGAGCGAGGCGTCCTTCACCTGCACGAAATCGGCAAGCTGGAAGGCGCGCTCGAAGGCACGCGCGGCGATGCCGCGGTAGAGCACTTCGGATTGCGAGTTCTCGTTGGCGACTTTCTCGCCCTTGATCGTCAGCGTGTTTTCCTTCGCGAGGATGGAGAGCTCATCCTTGGCGAAGCCCGAGACCGCAACGGTGATGCGGTAGGCGTTCTCGCCGGTGCGCTCGATGTTGTAGGGGGGATAACCGGGGCTGCCGTCCGATGTTGCCTGGTCGAGCAGGCTGAAGAGGCGGTCGAAGCCGACGGTGGAACGATAGAACGGGGTGAGATCATAGCTACGCATGGTCAAGTCCTCCATAGAGCGACTGTTGGGTAACCCGCCCGCCAATCGGGCCGGGCTTTCGTCTGTGTGCAGCCTGATGTTCCGGTTCCGAAACACTGGTAGCGGCCTGCACGAAAATGATATGGGTGGAACGAGACGGCGTTCAAGAGGGCGGCATTTGCGCCTTTTCGGCGCTTTAGCCCCTTGATTTGCAGTACTTCCCGCCTATGACGCTGGTCTCGATCCCGTCCAATCCCGTCCCCGAAAACGTCGTCAGCGGCACCATCAAGACCCCCGATGGTGCCGAGTTGCGCTTTGCACGCTGGGCGCCGCCGGCGGGCCGCAAGGGCACGGTCTGCATCTTCACCGGGCGCAGCGAGCAGATCGAGAAATATTTCGAGACGGTCCGGGATTTGCGCGACCGCGGCTTTGCGGTGGCGATGATCGACTGGCGCGGACAGGGCCATTCCTCGCGCCGCCTGCGCGATCCGCGCAAGGGCTATGTGCGCGACTTCACCGATTTCGAGGTCGACGTCGAGACCTTCGTGCAGCAGGTGGTGTTGCCGGATTGCCCGCCGCCGTTCTTCGCGCTCGCCCATTCCATGGGCGGCACGGTGCTGCTGCGGGTCGCGCATGCCGGCAAGCGCTGGTTCGACCGCATGGTGCTGTCGGCGCCGATGATCGACCTGCCTGGCCGCACCACGTCGTTTCCGGCCCGCGCGCTCATAAAGACGATGCGCCTGTTCGGGCAGGGCAGCCGTTATGTCCCCGGCGGCAGCAGCCGCATCACCGGGCTCGATCCCTTCATCAACAATCCCTTGACCAGCGATCCCGTGCGCTATGCGCGCAATGTCGCGATCCTGGAGGAGGATCCGACGCTGGGACTGGCGTCCCCGACGGTGGCCTGGGCCGACGCTGCCTTCAGCGCGATGCAAACCTTCAAGCGCGTGAAATATCCGTCAGAGATCCGCCAGCCAATCCTGATGCTGGCGGCCTCCAGCGACACCGTGGTCTCCACCGCTGCGATCGAGGAGTTCGCCTATCATTTGCGCGCCGGCTCGCATCTCGTCATCGCGGGCTCCAAGCACGAGATACTCCAGGAGCAGGACCGTTACCGCTCCCAGTTCTGGGCCGCCTTCGACGCCTTCGTGCCGGGCACGCCGCTGTTCAAGTGAGAGCCCTGCTTCCGCAAGAGTGGTGCGAGGTGTGGACCTGCAGAGAATCCTCATTCTCCGCCATGCGGGGAGCTCTTGCGACGAAGCAAATGGCGGTGCTCACAGCGTCTTCAAATACTCGATCAAATCGTAGCGCTCTGCATCGTCCTTGAACGCGCGGCCGATGACGCCGGGGCGTTTCGGATCGCCTTCCTTGCGCTCGAAGGAATGGCCGAGCACGCTGTTGCCCTGGATCGGCTTGCCGTCCGATCCCGTCGCAGAAAATTCCGTTTCGCCGGTCTTGCAACGCTCGTTGGCGGTGACTGCAAAACCGACGGTCTCCGGATCATAGTCGCGGCGGCCCATGCAGAATTTTTGCGGGCGCTCGCCCGCCGGCTTCAGCAACCAATACAGTGAAGGTACCGAACCGTTGTGCAGGTAAGGTGCGGTGGCCCAGATGCCGTTCAGTGGCCGCGCGCGATAGCGCGGATCAGGCGCCGGATTGAGACAGTTCTTGCGCGCGAGATTCCACAATTTCGCCCGCTCGTGCTCCGGCATCTTCTCGTCGTCCATCCATTTGCGGGCGACGAGATCGACCACCGTCATGAGGCCGAGCGCATAGACCATCTCGTTGGGCGAGGTGCTTGCGGTCGGGATGTCGCATTGCCACCATTTCTGGAGATCGGCCGTGATCACCTTCAGGAAGCCGGGCACATCGACGGTCCTCTTGCTGAGGACAAGGGACTGTTCGGGATCCGTCTTGATCTCGTCGAGGGGGATCGTCACCGCGTTCAGGACCTTGCTGTCGCCGCTCGGCTCCCAATGCTTCGATGACCAGAAGGCCGGGCTGTCGATGGCGGGCAGATGGCATCCGGAGCACATTTCGGTGTAGATCGCACGGCCACGTTCGACGCGATCAGGCTTCAGCCTCCAGGCATCGCCGAGGATCTGCGAGGGCCATTTCGGCGCGAGCAGGCCGCCGAACTTCGGACCGGAGGAAGGATCGACGGCCTTGAACGGATCGGGGCCTCTCAGCATGTCCTCGATCCAGCCGAGTGTCGTGATGTTCACCGAGGAGCGCCACAGCCTGTCCTCTGGATAGGCATCGGACAGGTTAAGCAGGGCCGTCACGCCGAGGGCTTCGCCGGCGTTGCGGATCAGCGGCTGCTCGATCGAGGCGTCGTACTGGGCGAACTTGAACCACGGCACGGTCCAGATCGCGGGATAGCTGACCGGCGCGTCCTGGGCGTGCAGGTTCTTCTCGAATCCCTTGACGCCGCTCAGAGCGAGATCTTGCGAAAAGACCTGATTGCCGATGCGGTTGAGGGCATCGAGCCGGCCGAACCCTTCCTCGGTATCCTTCTGCTGCTTGCCGTCCCAGGTCGTCTTGCCTTCGATCGTTTGTTGCTGGGTTTTTGCCCAATCGATCAGGAAGGTGCCGATCGTGCTGAGCTTCTGCTTGAGCGCGGCGCGGTCCGTCTTGCTGGCCTCAGCGCCGAGCACGCGATCGGCGAAGCGCTGAAAGCGGAACGGAACGTGCAGCGTGTAGGCGATCGACAGGCCCGTCGCGAGCTCGAGCTTCTTCAGGTCGGTCATCGCCGGACCGCCGTCGAAGCGGACGTCGACGCCCTGATAATGGATCTGGCCGGTATGACAGGCCGCGCAGGTCAGCCCGATCTTATCCTCTTCGCGGCGGCCCGTCGCGGGATCGACGACACCGGTCATCCGCGCGAAGCCAACCGGCAGGCCGTCGACGTTCTCCGCCGGCGTCCATCTCGTCGACCAGTCCGACACCTGCGTCGTTTCGTAGACATTGGCGTAGCCGAACCGGCGCAGCGTCGCCGTGTCGGTCAGGATCGACTGCGGGCTCGGGATGAAGCCGAAGCGCTCGAGATAGGCGCTGTCCTTCATCATGCCCGGCTTCGAGAACAGATGAAGGCGCGGTTGCTCCAGCGCCACGAACCACTCATAGGGCACCGGGAAGGTGGCAGTGCCCTGGCTGGCATGATGGAACCAATGCCGGTCCTTCAACGACCAGTTCTGCTCAAGCCAGTAAGCGGCCTTGGTTTCGTGGATCGCCGGCAAGGGTGGCGGCAGAAGATTCACGAGAATGCCCTTCTGCGGCAGCATGGCACGGATCTGGTTGGGGAATTCGGCGACCGCGATGAGGGCGAGGAGACCGAGACCGATCACGACCGCTGCGAGCGCGACGGCCCAGCGAAAGCCGAGCTGGCAGGCCGACAGCAGCGGCTGCGACACGATCCGCTGGCTGATACGGTCCGGGAATTTGCGCTGCTCGAACAGTGTGCGCACGTCGGCCACGCTGAGATAATGCTCCTCGCCCTTCTTACCCTTGCCCATGATCTTCAGGAGGATGGGCCATTCGAACCTCATCAGCAGCGGGTCGTACCAGCGTGCGGCGTTGCCGGCGCGCTGGAGGTTGTCGCGCATGAAGGTCTTGATTTCGACGGCGTTGAGGCCAACCTCGCCGATGCCGGTGTTGGGATCGGTGTAGGTCCGGCCGAAGCTCGCGAGCCGCGTGATCTCGTCCTCGTTGACCTTGCCGTCAACGCCGAGGATGCGCGAGCCGGCCCCTCGCTTGTCGAGCGGACCGCCGCGCAACGCGTCGAGCTGCGCGCCCGACCAGATGGTCTTCAGGACGTGACTGATACCGTTGGCAATGAGCGCAACGCCGCGAACCTGGATGCGGGCCGAGATCTTCTTCACCCCCGTCTCGCCGCTCGCATTCGCAATGGTCTGCGATAGCGTGTTGAGCGGGACGGTCTTGCCGTCGATGAAGCCTTCGCCGACGAGGCCGCGAAGGAACGGACAGGGATTATTTGGCGAAACCTGGATCGAAGGGTCAAAGGGCGGCTTCGAAGCGGCGTGATGCATGGCCCAAATCCGAATCGTGAAAAAGCAGGCGCGCCGTTAGAGCGCGAAAGTTCTAACAAACCGACAGCACGATATACGACTTCAGCGTGTGACGAAGTGTGGCGGATTTCACTGTCTTGGAAACAAGAGCAGACGTGAGGCTGCCAATGGACTACAATGGACCCGTGGCCCTGTCAGGACTCGGCGGCGCGCTTGACGTCGCTCTGCACCAGGGTCAGCTTGCCGAGCGGCACGCCAGCCTTCAGCAGACCCTCGCGGTAATGGGCGATGTCCTCAGGCCGCTTCCAGTGGAAGTTGCGCAAGTGCCTGTCGACATTCAGGGTTGGATAGTTTGTCATCAGCACGCCGACGGCCTCGCTCGCCTCGCCGCTCCGTCCCATTTGGGCCAATGCCGCGGCGCGGATCGCCAGCGCCTGCATGTGGTTCGGGTTGATGTAGAGCTGCTCGCGCGCCCATGACAGGGTCGCGTCATATTGGCGCAACAGATAGTGACTGAAGGCGTTCAGCGCCGCCCATTGGTAGCGCGGGTCGCTGTTGTCGCGCTGCGCCGCCATCGAGAACAGCTCGATCGCCTCACGGTGTTCGCCGATAACGAAATGGCAGATGCCAAGCACGCCCCGCGCGCCGTTGTCGTAGGGGTTGAGTGCGACCGCGCGCTTGGCGGCGTCCATCGCGGCGTCGTAATGCCCCTCCATGGCGTGGGCCCAGGACAGGAGCGAGAACGCGAAGGAGGAGCGCGGGTCGAGCCGGACGCTGGTCTCGGCGAGGTCCATCGCCTCGGCCCACATCTCGCGCGTGCCCTTGACCCAGCCGAACTGGATGCTCTGGATCTGGATCGTGCCGAGATAGGCATGCGCGATCGACAGTTTGGGGTCGAGGCTGATGGCCTCGCGGAACAGCTCGACGGCGATGGCCAAATCCTCCTTGGTCTGCCGATAGTAGTGCGACAATCCCTTGAGGAAGCGGTCCCAGGCGCTCACGTCGGTCGAGAGCCGCGCCGGCGCCGAGGCTTCGGCGCGGACGATCTCGGTGGCGATGGCGGCGGACAGGTTGGTGGTGATCTCGTCCTGCATCGCGAACAGGTCGCCAATGTCGCGGTCGTAGCGGCCGGTCCAGAGCTGCTCGCCGCTCTCCGGAGCGATCAGCTCGGCGGTGACGCGGATCTTGGCACCGGCGCGCCGCACCGAGCCCTGGATCAGATAGGTGGCATCGATCTCGCGCGCGATCAGCCGGGTGCTCGTGTTCTTGCCCTTGAAGGCGAAAGTCGAGTTGCGGCTCAGCACGCGGTAGAAGGATTGCAGCGACAGCGCGTGGATCAAATCCTCAGTGAGTCCGTCGGAGAAATATTCGTCCTGGGCATCGCTGAGATTGGCGAAGGGCAGTACGCCGACGATCGCGGTGCGGTACTGCTGCGAAAGGGCGGACGCCTCCCTCAGCTCGGGCGCGAGCGGCGGCGCGCCCTCGGGCGTCCAGGTCCAAACTCCGACCGCATCCTTGATGTTCTTGAAGCGATGGTTGCCGGCGTCGGTGAGCGGCACGGTGAGATGCTTGCTCGCCTCGCGATAGGCCTTCGCCGAGATGGCGAAGCCGCCCGGGCTCGCCACCGATTCCAGGCGGACGGCAATGTTGACGTCGTCACCGAACACTTCGTCCTCATCGGCGATGACGTCGCCCATGTGGATGCCGAGCCGGAACTGCATGGCGCGGTCGGCGGGCAGATGATGGTTTCGCTCCGCCATCAGCGTCTGCATCGCGATCGCCGCCTCGGTGGCGCCGACGATCGAGGGAAACTCGAGCAGGAAGCCGTCGCCGGTGTTCTTCACGACACGGCCGCCGTGATTGAGGATGATGGGGTGGATCGCGCTGCGATGGGCCTTGAAGGCAGCATGGGTGCCGGCCTCGTCGCTGCCCATCATGCGCGAATAGCCGGCGACATCGGCGCAGACAATGGCGGCCAGACGTCTTTCCATATCCCAGGAGCTCCAAGGGACCTGCGATCGGCCACGGCGTGGCAGTCGCCCCGAATCCCGCATTTCAAGAACCCTGCCTTTATAAAGCAGATGGGGCCGCGCGAAAGTATGATCCGCATTGCAAATTCGAGTTAATTCCACGCAATTGCGGCAGTGGACGGGGAGGGGCGAACCGACTAAGCCGCTTCAAGGCCGACGGGGGGCATCACATGCTGGGCATTCACGAGATCTGGCTCTTCATCCTGTCGGGCGTGCTGCTCAACATCACGCCGGGCCCTGATACCGTCTATGTCATCGGCCGCAGCATGCAGATGGGCTGGCGGGGCGGCGCCGCCGCCGCGCTGGGCATCAGTTGCGGCTGCTTTTTCCATGTCGCGGGCGCCGCGATCGGCCTTTCGGCCCTGCTGATGGCCTCATCGACTGCGTTCTCGATCCTGAAGCTGGTCGGCGCGGCCTATCTGGTCGTCACAGGACTTCAGATGCTGTGGTCGCGCCCGGCGCTGGCGGCGGTCAGGGACGAGGGCGAACGGAGTTCGCTGCGGCGCGTCTTCCTCCAGGGCGTCTTAACCAACGCGCTCAATCCCAAGGTCGCGCTGTTCTTCCTCGCCTTCCTGCCGCAATTCGTCGCAGCCGATTCACCGCACAAGCCGCTCGCCTTCCTGACCCTCGGGTTGGTCTTCATCTGCACGGGGACGCTGTGGTGCCTGGTGCTGGCCGCCTTTGCGGCAAGGGCGGCCCATCGCTTGCGGAGCTCCGAGGGCGCGATCGCCTGGGTCAACCGCGCGCTCGGCGGCCTCTTCATCTATCTCGGCATCCGCGTCGCCATGCTGGAGACGCGGTGACTTCCGTCAGGCAAATTCCTTCGCCAGCGCGCTGCCGGCAAGATAAAGGCCGAGCAGGATCATTGCGATCAGGAACCAGCGGCGGAACGCCTCCGCTGGCATCCGCGCCCGTACCGACTGGCCGATGAACATGCCGGCAAAGGCCATGGCGAGTCCCACGGCGCCAGGCACGGCGTTGGCGGGCGTCAGCAATCCGACGGCGGTCAGGTTGAAGGCGAGCGCCAGCGTCGCCGTTGTGAAGAACACGCCGAGCGCCTGCACCAGTTCGTCCTTCTCCATGCCGATCGCCTGCATGAACGGCATCGAGGGGATCACCTGCACGCCGGTCGAGGCCGAGATCACGCCGGTGACGACACCGACCACGCCGCCGACCCATTTCTCGTTCTTAGGCGCGACGCGGAACTGGAATTTGTTCAGGCCGATCACCGCGTAGACGACGAGCAGGGCGCCGAGCACGATCGTGCCGTAGCGCGCATGCGGGCCGGTCAGCGCGCCCGCATTGAGCCAGCATCCAATCACGGTGCCGATCATCAGCGGCCAGAGCCGCCTCAGGATGTCGCGCAAATGAGGGCCGACGAAGGTCTGCCAGATGTTGGTGATAATCGCGGGCACGATGACGATGGCGATCGCGCGGCTCGGCGCCATGCTCACCGCGAGCAGGCCCATGGACACCGTCGGCAGGCCGAGCCCGACGACGCCCTTAACGAATCCGGCGATCAGGAACACGGCGGCGACGGCAATGAGAAGGGGGTCGAACATATCCGCACATTGACCTAAGCCTTGCGCCGGCACAATCTGGAGGTTACGGAGACAGCCTTCGCTGAATACGAAGGCTGAGGAGAAACCGTCATGCGCTTCGACCTTGTCGACCTCCAGCTCTTCATCGCGGTCGCCGATCAGCGCAGCATCACCCGCGGCGCGGAGCGGTCGCACCTGGCGCTTGCCTCGGCCAGCGCGCGCATCAAGGGCCTCGAAGATGCACTCGGCGTCGCGCTGCTCAAGCGCGGGCGCCGCGGCGTCGAGCTGACCGCGGCGGGCGAGAGCCTGCTTGATCACGCGCGCCTCGTCATCCACCAGATCGACGCCATGCGTGGCGATCTCGCCGGCTTTGCCAGCGGCGTGCGCGCCAGCGTGCATTTCCTCGCCAATACCTCAGGGCTCTCGGAGCACCTGCCGAAGGCGCTGGCCGGCTTCCTGCGCGAACATCCCGACGTCGCCATCGACATCGAGGAGCGCGAGAGCACCGATATCGCGGCGGCGATTACCGCGGGGGCCGCCGACCTCGGCTTTGCCGCCGAGCACGCGCTGCCAGAGCATATCGAGCGCTTCCCCTTCAGCGAGGATCGGCTGACGCTGGTGACGTCGCGCCGCGGCCCGTTCGCGGGCCGCCGCCAGATCGACTTTCAGGAAGCGGGCGCCTGTGACTTCGTCGGGTTGACCAGCGCCACTGCGCTTCAGATGCATATTTCGAAACATGCGGCGCGGCTCGGCATGCGCCCGCATTTCCGCGCGCGGCTGCGCGACTTCGATGCGATCTGCCAGATGGTCGCCGCCGATGTCGGCGTGGCGCTTGTGCCCGAAGCCGCCGCCCGCCGCTGCGCCAAGACCATGCCGCTCTCCATGGTCCGCCTGCGCGATGCTTTCGCCAACCGGAAGCTCGTGATCTGCGCGCGTAGCTTCAAGACGCTGCCAAGACCGGCGAAGATGCTGGTGGAGCATTTGCGGGCCACGGCGGCATGAGTCGGGTGTTGCCGCGGAATTGCGGTGCGCGACAAGGCGAGCTGAGTTGTCTGCATCGCGCCCGCGCCACCTATGAGGTGGCCGTCCGGAAGTCTCTCTGCGAAATGGTTCTGGCGCTTGCCGCGTAGTCGACAAGCCGAGCCTGCCAAGAGCGGGCAAAAACGATCCTTGCAGCAGATTGCATCTCCAGTGCGTGGACGACAGACGCATCGCCGCGTCGAACGTTCCTACTTCGTCGAGAAGATCGACATGGAGCAGGCGTTGGTGCCAACCAGCGTCTTGGCCGTTTAACGCAGGTTGGTCTCGATGGATTGGCTGCTTCGATGCGCAAGCCTCGCGCCGCGGAGGCGCGATCGTCATAGGAACGCTTGCGCGAGAGATGGCTTGTTTCTCGCGGCAAAAGTGCCGGTTCGCGCACGGGTCATCAATGCAAGGCATCAGATGCTGCTCGCGACAGCGCCGGCATTCAGGGTCATCTTATTCGGTCTCTTGCTGGATGATCTTCTGCAGTTGCGTTGCTCTGTGCCGATCTGACGGAGGAGGTGACCATGGTGGAGTTCAGGCTTCCAAGAAACTCCCGCATCGGGCAAGGAACGGTCTGGCCAAAGCCGCGCAGCAAAAGCTTGCGCGAGTTTCACATCTATCGCTGGAATCCCGACGATGGCCGCAATCCCCGGCTCGACACCTACTTTGTCGACACGACGGATTGCGGGCCGATGGTGCTGGACGGCCTGATCTGGATCAAAAACAACGTCGACTCGACCTTGACGTTCAGGCGATCCTGCCGCGAGGGCGTGTGCGGCTCATGCTCGATGAACATCGCCGGCCAGAACACGCTGGCCTGCACCAAATCCATGAGCGAGGATATCCGGGATGGTGAGCCGCTCCGCGTGCTGCCCTTGCCGCATCAGCCCGTGGTGAAGGATCTGGTGCCGGACCTGACGAACTTCTATGCGCAACTCGCCCTCATCGAGCCGTGGCTGCAGACCAGTTCGCCCATGCCTCAGAGGGAATGGCGGCAAAGCCTCGAGGATCGGGCAAAGCTCGATGGCCTGTACGAGTGCATTCTCTGTGCCTGCTGCTCGACGTCGTGCCCGAGCTACTGGTGGAATTCCGAGCGCTTCCTGGGCCCGGCGGCCCTGATTCAGGCCGCGCGATGGATCAACGACAGCCGGGACGAAGCCACAGGCGAGCGCCTCGACATGCTCGAGCACCCTTTCAGGATCTATCGCTGCCACACCATCCTCAATTGCGCCAAGGCATGTCCGAAAGGTCTCAACCCGGGAGAAGCCATCGCCGCCCTGCGCCTCAAGATGGTCGAGCGGAAGTTCTGATCGCTGCAGACGCCACTCCGCAGACAGGAACCATGCCTGCGGCGCTTGCTTATCAATCTCCGAACGGAGGAGTTTGATGGGAAAGAAGCAGTTCGCCGCTTTGCCGTTTCGTCTGGATAATTCCGAACTGCGCGTGATGCTGATCACGACCAGGCGCAAGCGCAGATGGAGTGTCCCCAAGGGATCGCCGATGCGCAACAAGGAGCCGCATCTCACGGCTGCGCTGGAGGCCTACGAGGAGGCGGGTCTGGTCGGCATCATTGCGACACGCGCGATGGGCAGCTTCAAGCATCGCAAACGGAAGGGCGACCGCAAGCGGACCATGGACGTTGCCGTCTTCCCCATGAAGGTCCATGGTCAGGAGCGTTGGTGGCCCGAAAAAGGGGAGCGGGAAGCGATCTGGGTCTCCCCGGAAACGGCGGCGCGTCTGGTGCACAAAGCGGAGCTCCGGCGGTTGATTGCCCGCTTCGCGGCGCGAACGGAAAAGGGTGCGTCCTCGCTGCTGAGCGGCAGGCGGGCTTTCTTGTCCAGGAACCAGCGTCCCGCGCAATCATTCAAGCTAGATGAAGCAAAGACCGACAAGGCTTGCATCTGAGGAGCGGCCGCCTCACGAAGTTCTGGCTGCGGCCATAGAACGACGTCGCGCGGTGCTGTTCGTCGGCGCCGGCGTCTCGATGGCCGTCGGATTGCCATCCTGGCAGTCCCTGATCGAGCATCTGCTCGACGATCTCGGCCTCGAACGGGACGTCCTCGAGGGAATGCACGGCGGCTATCAGATGCTTGCGGAGTATTACCGGCTGAAGCGTGGGGGCATCGGCCCGCTCCGCAGCTGGCTCGATCGCAATTGGCGCGTCGATCCAGAGAGAATCGCCACCTCGGAGCTCCACCGGATCATCGTCGAGCTCGATTTTCCGGTCATCTACACAACGAACTAC
The DNA here is from genome assembly GCF_023073535.1 of Bradyrhizobium sp. 179. NCBI lineage: Bacteria > Pseudomonadati > Pseudomonadota > Alphaproteobacteria > Hyphomicrobiales > Nitrobacteraceae > Bradyrhizobium > Bradyrhizobium sp. 179. The sequence continues at coordinate 186,378 of NZ_JADPJR010000053.1, forward strand.
GATCGCAATCTCGAGACTGCCTTCGATGTTCTGAAAAAGCCATACGCGAAGATCAGCAACGCGAAGGAGATCGCGAGCGCTGGCGCCGGCGTCACGCACATCATCAAATTCCACGGCGACTTCGACGATGATGCCTCGCTCGTTCTGACCGAGACCGACTTTCTCAACCGGCTCGCATTCAATTCCCCGCTCGATATCCGTTTTCGCGCCGATGCTTTGGGAAGCACGCTGCTCTTCGTCGGCTACAGCATGTCCGATCCAAACATACGGCTGCTGCTGCACCGGATTTGGCAGATTTGGGATGAATCCGGGCACCGACAGGACCGGCCGAAATCCTTCGTGTTCGTCGCCCAGCGCAATCCGGTGCAGGAAGCCGTATTGGCGAACTGGGGCATCACGACCATTGCGCCGCCTGAGGGAATGGCCGCCGACGATGGTCTGACCCGATTTCTCCTCGACGTGCGTCAGCGTATCGATCGAAGCTCCTAGAGCGATCGCTATCGCCGGCGCACGGTGCAGATCCCGTTCCGGATCGGAGCGACGCTTGCTGCATATTGCATATCCAGAAGGCCCGCCCGCCACCGCTGCGCCACCGCTTCCGAAAGATCAAAGGATTTTTCAGGTCCGGCCTCTTCGCGACCCTGGCGGTAGCCCTGGAGATCGACGAGGTCGTCGCAAACAAGGTCCTGCAGCTCCGCGCGAAGCTGGCGGGCTTCCAGGGCATGGCCCAGGCGCTGAAATGTCTGGTTGCCGTAGGTCAGGTCGCTTTTGCGCTCGGCTGCAGCTTCATCGCCGAGCCACCGGCCGGCAATCTGCACTGGCGCGAACTCAGGGAGGAAGCCGCAACTGGCCAGAATGTGATCCATTTCGATCCGTTACGGCGGTGAGCTGGCGCTCTGCTGTCTCGGCGCCGCTCGGCTCAGCGGCGCGGTCAGTCAAGGCGGGCCCCGGTTGTCGGTCTGATTCAGGCTGATCACCGGTATCCCCTGTGGCGGCGTGCGTAGGCATGTCGAGGGTTGATGCCGCAATAGGCCTGCGTGCCCGATGCGGTCGCCATGCACTGAGCGTAGCTGGCGAACTGGCAATTGCCCGGATAGCCCCAAATCCGGCCCTGGAGGCAGTAGCGATCCTGTGCGACCGCCGTCGCAGGGCCGAAGCTCGTCACAAACGACAGGACGGCGGCAATCATCAGCAAACGATGTTTCATTGAAATCTCCAATTTCGACAATGAACGCGGCCGGTGAGGCTGCGTTCCAAAAGGGCGCGCAGCACGCGCGTCCCAGGGATTCAAGCGTGCGATTAACCTGTATGAAGCCGCTCGCAGTGGATCGCGGCTAGGGTAATCGCTGCAACGTCTCGATCGGAAGCAGGATACCCGAACAGTCTTCGAGCCTCAGAACTTCAGCATCAATTTGGTCCTCAGCATCCGCGACCAATAGCGTGCTGCGGCTCGTGCTCGCGCTCGACAGCGAGGTCGCCGCGCGCGTCGATCCCCATATCGGATTTGCTGCGTCGAGGCAGCGAGAAGCTGATAGAGGCCAAGGCATACCTCCACGCAATTCCGTATTTCGACCGGCTCGACAAACTATTTCCGGCGTCTGTGGGCTTTACTTTGCCGTCTCCACGCCGGCGTCCTTGATCACCTTCGCCCACTTCTTGGTCTCATCCGCGATGAAGCTGCGAAAATGCTCCGGCTCATCGCCGATCAGCGTCGCGCCTTGGGCTGCGAGCTTCTCCTTCACCGCCGGATCGGCCATCGCCTTCGTCGCAAGAGCATGCAGCGCGGCGACGATCTCGTTCGGTGTGCCCTTGGGGGCGACCATGCCGTACCAGTTCTCGATACGTAGCGCGGGAAATCCCGCTTCCGCGGTGGTCGGCACGTCGGGCGCGGTCGGTGCGCGCTCGGCCGAGCCGACCGCAATGGGGCGCAAGGCGCCGGCCTTGACCTGCGGCAGCAGCACCGGCAGGTCGAGGAACGTCATCTGCACCTGCTGTCCCAGAAGATCGTTCACCGCCGGCGCGGCGCCGCGATACGGCACGTGCACGATGTCGATCTTCGCCGTCAGCTTGAACAATTCGCCGGCGAGATGCGGTAGGCTGCCGGGGCCGGAGGAGGCGAAGTTGAGCTTTCCCGGCTGCGCCCTGGCGAGCGCAATCAACTCGCCGATGTCCTTGGCGGGCACGTTGGTCGCGACCACCAGCATTTCCGGCACGGTCGCAACCAGCGTCACCGGCGTGAGATCGTTGAGCGTGTCGTAGGCGACCTTCTCCATACTCGGGCTGATCGCCAGCGCGCCGGCTGAGGAGATCGCGACGGTGTAGCCGTCGGGCGCGGCCTTGGAGACGGCGTCAGTGCCGAGCACGCCGCCCTGGCCGCCGCGATTGTCGATCAGCACCGGCTGTCCCGACAGTTTCGACATGCGCTGGCCGATCACCCGGGCGATGATATCGTTGGGACCGCCGGCCGGGAACGGCACGATCAGCTTGATCGGCTTGGCCGGAAAATTCTGCGCGGAGGCGAGCGTCGGCAGTAGAAGCAGGAACAATCCGAGGAGCAGCCTGCGTGAGACGGTCATGCAAGCCCTCCGCTCGCGTTGTTATTGGTTCAATAGCTTGAGTGCTTCTTCGTGGACCCTGGGGTCGCCAGCCGCGATGATGCGGCCGCCCCCCTGGGCCGGCTTGCCTTCCCAGGTGGTGACGATGCCGCCGGCGCCGGTCACGATCGGGATCAGCGCCGCGATGTCGTAGGGCTTCAGCTCGGTCTCGACCACGAGGTCGACATGGCCGGCCGCGAGCATGCAATAGGAATAGCAATCGCCGCCATAGCGCGACAGCCGCGCGCCCTGCTCGATGCGGCCAAAGATGGCGCGGTCGCGCTCGTTCATCAGCAGCGGGCTGGTGGTGTAGGTCGTGGCTTGCGAGAGCGAGGCGCAGCGCCGGACCTGGAGCCGCCGCTCGCCGGAGGGCCCCTTGTAATTGGCCAAGCCGTTGTCGCCGGAGAAGCGTTCGCCGATGAAGGGTTGGTGCATCATGCCGAACACTGGCGCGCCCTTGTGCAGCAGCGCGATCAGGGTGCCCCAGATCGGAAAGCCGCCGATGAAGGATTTCGTGCCGTCGATGGGGTCGAGCACCCAGACATAGTCGGCGTCGTCGCGCTCATTGCCGAACTCCTCGCCGACGATGCCGTGCTGGGGAAAGCTGGCCTTGATCAGCCGCCGCATCACTGCCTCCGCGGCGCGGTCGGCTTCCGTCACGGGATCGAAATCCTTGGTCTTGCTCTTGTCGTCGACCGACAATGAGGTGCGGAAGAACGGCAGGATGGTTTCGCCGGAGACGGTGGCGAGCCGTCCGATGAAAGCTGAGAAGTCGATCACCGTCACGGCGTATCCTCGAAAGCGAAAGTCGAATGAAGCTCGCTTCTGCCTAGCTCAAATCGGCACAATCTTGCAGCGCTGTCTTTGAATGCTCCCTGGTATTTTGAATGCCGCAAGCCGGCTGCCTCATCTCAGTCATCTCTTGGCCAAATATCGATCACAGCGTTGAAAACTTAGTTCCAATGATGCCTCGTTCGTATGCAAACACCTATCAACCCATTGAATTTCCTTATCAATGGAAGTGAATCGGGGTTTCCATAGAAGCAACTGAGCCATGTGTGTTTTGCATGGGAAATCGCTCAAAAGCCCTTGCACTTTGTGCGGCGCGGTCGCATATTGTTGCGGTGCGGTAGCGCTTTGCGTTACCGCTGCCCTCCTTGGGCGTTTCCTCCCTAGACTTGGGCCGCTTCTTCATCAGAAGCGGCCCTTTTTTCTTTCGGAGCCTGTTTTCGTTTTCAGCGCGCCGGCGATGCGAAGCGAAACGCGCCCGCCGTTGCTCACGGCCCGGATCGTTCCGGAAAAATCCAAGCTATTCCGCTGCGGCCTGGAACGGGCCGAGATCGCCGAACGGGATCGTGGCCGCCAGCACGTCGGCGAGGATGGCGAAGTCGCTTGCGACTTGCGCAAAGCGCGGACCGCGCTCGCGCCGCCGTTCGTCCATGTAGATCGCGCGATTGAGCTCGAGCTGCACGGCGTGCAAGCCGCTTGCGGGGTTGCCGTAATGCTCGGTGATGAAGCCGCCGGCATAGGGCTTGTTGCGGCCGATCGAATAGCCGAGCCCCGTCATGGTCTCCTCGACGCGGTCGGGAAGCAGCGGCGTGCAGCTCGTGCCGTAGCGGTCGCCGATCACGATATCGGGCCGGCGCGGCTCGTCGCGGGAGACGCCGACCGAGGGCATCGAGTGGCAGTCGACCAGCACCACGGTGCCGAACATCTGGTGTACCTTGTTAATCAGCCGGCGCAGCGCGCGATGGTAGGGCTTATACAGCGTCTCGATCCGCCCCAGCGCGTCGTCGACCAGGATGCGGTCGCGGTAGATCTCCTGTCCGTCACCGACCACGCGCGGAATGGTGCCGAGACCCCCGGCGACCCGCATCGAGCGGGTATTGGCAAAGCTTGGCAGACGGCCTGTGAACATGCGCGGGTCGAGCTCATAGGGCTCGCGGTTGACGTCGACATAGGAGCGGGGAAAGTTGACCCGCACGGTGGGAAAGCCGCGATCGCTCAAATGGCCGATCAGCTCGTCCATGAAGGAATCTTCGGACCGCCGCAGCGTCGGCAGATCGATTCTGGAGGCGCTGAGGAATTCGTCCGGATAGGTCGAGCCGGAATGGGGCGAGTTGAAGATGACCGGGGCACGCCATTGCGCGGGCTCCACGATCTCAAAGGCTGGCGACGTCGCGCCGTCAAACCGGGTCATCTTCTCAGGCTTCGTCCCTTCGCGCCGGGATCTGGCGTGGTCCAGATCGCATTGATTCGGCCGATCGAGCGGCTCTTATGTGTCGTCATTGTCCGGAATCGCAACCATTCTGCCAAGCGAAAAGATGCGATGGCCGTTGGAACACGTCTTAACCGTGCGGGCAGGGAGGTGGGGATGCGTCGGCGGCTCGATTGATTCGATCTGCATTCTGGTTCACAAGGGACCGGCAGTGGCAGCTGTCTCAGGGTTAAGATTTTCACCCCAAATTTACCCTCTGTCGGGCTTAGTGACCTCTGCTGATATCCTCTGGGGATTCGACGTTTCCTGCCATGCCAAAGATCCTGCTCGCCGAAGACGACAACGACATGCGCCGCTTCCTGGTCAAGGCGCTGGAAAACGCCGGTTTTCAGGTCTCGTCCCACGACAACGGCATGGCCGCCTATCAGCGGTTACGGGAAGAACCGTTCGAGATGCTGCTGACCGACATCGTGATGCCGGAGATGGACGGCATCGAGCTCGCCCGCCGCGCCTCGGAACTCGACCCCGACATAAAAATCATGTTCATCACCGGCTTCGCCGCGGTGGCCCTGAACTCGGATTCGGACGCCCCCAAGAATGCCAAGGTACTGTCCAAACCCGTCCATCTGCGCGAATTGGTCAGCGAAGTGAACAAGATGCTGGCGGCCTGAATCGGCCCCTTCCGTCCTTGCACAGGCTCCCCTGAGCCGTTATAGGGACCCCACCCGATCTAGACGACCTCTAGGGCACGTAGCTCAGCGGGAGAGCACTACCTTGACATGGTAGGGGTCACAGGTTCGATCCCTGTCGTGCCCACCATCCTTCGCTCGCGAAGCGAGAGAAGGATGCCACGCCGAAGCCCAAAGGGCGCAGGCGGGCTTATCGCCGGCAAGCCACGATTCAACGGATACTAACGCGAAGCGTAGACGGACTGGGGTGTCCCTGGAACAGTCCGATGCCATCGGTATTGGTCCGCCATGCCGAAAACCTTCAAGCGCGGCGACCACGTCAGCTGGAATTCGGAGGCCGGCCGCGTGCGCGGCCGTATCCTGCGCGTGCACACCGCGAACGTCGACTACAAGGGCTACGTCCACCACGCCACGCCGGACGATCCGCAATACGAGATCAAGAGCGATAAGACCGATCACGTCGCCCTGGACAAGGGCAAGGCGTTGCGATTGTTGCAGAGCTGACGAACGTGAGGTGGGCAAGGCATCCCCATGGCTCATCCCTTCTTCACCATCGGTCATGCCACGCGTTCGATTGGGGAATTCGTCGAGTTGCTGCGAGGCAGCTCGATCACATATCTGGCCGACGTTCGCACCGTTCCCCGCTCGCGCACCAATCCGCAGTATAATCGCGACACGCTGCCGGAGTCGCTCGCGGCCGTTTCGATCGGCTACGAGCATATCGCCTCGCTCGGCGGCCTGCGCAGCCGCAAGGGCGAGGTGCCGCGCGAGACCAATGCTTTCTGGCAGAACGGCAGCTTTCATAATTATGCCGACCACGCCATGAGCGCGGCCTTTCACGATGGTCTGGCTCATTTGCGCGATCTCGGGCAGACGCAGCGCTGCGCCATCATGTGCGCGGAAACATTATGGTGGCGATGTCACCGACGCATCATCACCGATTATCTGCTCGCCGCCGGCGAAACCGTGTTTCACATTCTGGGACCAGGGCAGGTCAAACCGGCCGAGATGAACCCGGCGGCGCGCGTTATGGCTGACGGCAGCTTGGTTTATCCTGCGGAAAGTTAGCCAATCGTCGCTATCGCGGCTATTCTTGCCGCAGTCGTAGATCCTCTGCGGTGATGGTCGTCACCGTCACTCATAAATCTACGGCCTTGATCCAAGACGCGAGGCTGCCCATGAGCGTGTCCGTCATCGAATAGGCAAAAATCCAGGCGCAGGTGCTGGTGCCGCTGGTCAAGGCATTGCAGGCCGAGCTCGGCGAGGCGCGCGCCAACGCGCTGGTGCGCAAGGCGCTCGGCGATCTCTATCGCGGCTTCGGCGAGGAATTCTGGAAATCGAAGAACCTGAACAAGAACGAGACAGACCTCGGCCAGGCGGTCGGGTCCGCCTTCACGACCTATGCCCGCGGCGACGCGCTCGCCTATGACGTCATCGAGCAGTCCAAAGACGTCTTCGCCTTCGACGTGAAACGATGCGCTTATGCCGAGTTCTACAAGGCGCTCGGCGAGCCCGAGCTCGGCTTTCTCCTGATCTGCACCGCCGACTTTGCGACAGCAGATGGCTTCGGCCCTGACATCACGCTCACGCGCACGCAGACCATCATGCAAGGCGCCGATCATTGCGACTTCCGCTACCGACGCGACTCCGGCGAGCGCCGGTGAAGGGAGCGCCTCTCACGCCGACGCGTCTTTTGCCCCAGCAGCAGGTCTTTCAGCCCGGTCGGAAACAGGCTCGGGGCACCTTCCACGTCGAGATCGGCGAGATCGAACCAGCGGGCGACGACGTGCGCGCCGTTGTCCTCCCTGAAATCGATGTGGTCGTGATCGCGGAATGCAGCATCGGGAAACTCGACCTCGGAGATGAACATCACCTCGTGCCCGGTTGCTCCCTCGTGCGCGAAGATATTCTCCAGCATCAAGGGCTCGCCTTTGAGGACGACGTCGATGCCGAGCTCTTCGTTGAATTCGCGCGCCAGGGCAGCCCGCCAGCTTTCGCCGAACTCGATCTCGCCGCCGAGCGGGCGCACGCCCTTGATCCGGCCTGCATCGTCACGAACCTCGGCCGCCAGCAGGCGTCCGTCCCGCCAATGCAGGCCGATCGCGACGACCCTGATATGGGCATGAGGACGCCATCTGGTCATGGGGCACCGTTAGTCCGCCTCCGGCCTCTGTGCAACGCGCCGTGTTGCTTTCGCTTCGTCGTTGCGAGCACACCGCAATCATCAGCCGCCTCAAGGAGGGCCTTCATCGATTGGCGCCAGAGCAGCTTGCGGGGGCCGCTGGATCTAAACGCGGCGGCTCCTTAGGTGTCGGCAACAAGCGGTTGTCTCCTCTTAAGGGGACGGCGCCATTGCGAGCATCCGATCGCGCCACTCCAGCCAGGGTTCCGTTTGCCAGTTCCGGACGAAGCAGCCGATGGGCAGGCCGTCGATGACGAGATCGCAGGCGGGCATGCGCAGGAAGCCTGTGCCTTCGAGGAGAGGCGCAAAATGATCGGGGTGGACGGAAACCACGACATAGAACCTTAGATTGCGCTCGGTCGCCCAAAGGGTGGAGTGACAAATCTGCAAGGCGTTCATCGCCGGATTCAATCCGCGTCTTTCGCCCTCCGGTATCGTAAACCTGGACATCAACGATACGGCTATCCCATCCGGATCATGAAGTCCGTCGCCCAGCACCCCGCACACGGCATCCACGACCGGATCAATCGCGGCGCTGCGGTCGTCCAGTCCGTCGAGCCGCAGCACCAAGGTCACCCCACAAACCATGCCATCGCGTTGGCGCGCCACGAGCGCGCGGGTGGCGCTGTGTCGGCTCCAATGTTCAAACAACACGCGTTCGGCGGGCGGCAGCGCACCATCACGCAAGCGTGCGATGCCGCTCGAGTCAGCTTCCGTCGCTGGACCCACTGTTATGCTACCCATCGTGGGATAGTCGAAGTAGCGCTGCATCAGCGGCGAATGGCGGCCAAGGAACTGTAATTCGACTCCGGTCCGCAAGATGTCCCGGCCGTCGCGGAGGCGCCGAATCAAATGCCGACTGATCGAATGTTGAAGTCGTCGTAAGGCCTGAGGGTCTCGCCAACGCAGTTCTTCATCAATCGCCGCCCGCACCAGTTCATGCGGCTGAAGGCCGTGGGGGCTGACTCGCACATAATTCTGCATAGCGAGCCACTCGAACAGCATGGGCGCACTTGCCGAATCCACGACGTCGGACAACAACGGGGCCGTCGTTGTCAATGCCTGTGCACAGACTTCAAGCGCTGTCCGGTGCTGCGGGGTTGGGGCTTCGGCGACGCAGCGGCGGGTTAACTCCCGGACAATATCCGGACCCAATCCTTGAGGGACATGATCCGCGCGCCGAACCTCGGCAGCGAGCATGACCAAAGCTAGCGGATGTCCGTGGCAGAGATCGAGGATCGCGGCATGCGCGTCCTCCCCGACACCGTAAGCCGTGAGCAGATGCGCCGAATCCGTGCGGGAAAGAGAATCCAGGCCGATGCATTGCATTGCTGTGCACCACAGGGGATGCGCGGTCCAATGCGAGTCAGGCGGTTGACGTCCGGCCAACACCACGGTCGTTTGCGAAGGCAAGCTTGGGAGCAACGTATCGCGCACCCAGCCGCTGGCGGGCTCAAGGTGTTCAAACGAATCGATCACCAGCACGTTGCGACCGGATACCAGCCGGCCTGAAGCAAGCACGTCGATACCGTCGGCCTTACTGTCCGGTTCAATTGCGCTTCTTGCGGCACCAATGAGCGCCTCCGGTCTCGGTGGAATACCCGCGGCATCAATCATGAAAAAGCCGACGTCGCTTGTGACCGCTTCGGCGCGCAGCCGCTCCAGCAAGGTGGTCTTTCCGATGCCGCCGGGCCCGTGGATGAAATACAGCGACGTGCTCGGTGCGCTAGGTGAAATGGATGCGCGAAGCGCGCCAAGTTCGGTCTCGCGCCCGACGAAGCGTCTCAAGGCTACGCCACGGAGGCGATCTCCCATGCTGATGACGCTTGCACCTGCGGGGTCTTGCGGAGTAGCGGCATCGGTGCCGCGCTCAACCGTGACCAGCATATATCCACGGCGCGGGAGAGTTCGCAGCGCCGTGCGGCCGAACTTCCCGAGTGCCTGGCGAACGTCTCCGATGGCCTGAACAAGCGAGTCCTCGGTAACCTCGCAGTCGGACCAGACCTCGTCCAGCAATTCGCTCTTGCCGACCAGACAACCGACGCGGAGTGAGAGGAGCTTGAGCACGAGCCAGGCCCTCGGTCGCAACGGAACAGGCTCGCCGTGGACGTCGAGCAGCAGCTCGCGTGATAAGTCCACGGTGTAGTCACCGATCACAACCGTCTGTGGAGATGGCTTCACGAGTTGTCGCCGGCAGTTTCGGAAAATTTCGTCCCATTTTCGGGACTTGGCACTACTCATACCGCATTATTACGTCGCGGATAAAGCATGGAGGCGTACATGAAACGTTCTCTCGTTGCTGCAGCCTTATTGGTTACGGCACTGCATTCGCAGGCATTTTCCCAAAAGAGCTACGGACCCGGGGTAACTGATACCGAGATCAAGATCGGGCAGACTGTGCCCTATAAGGGACCTCTATCGGCGCTCGCCATATTTGGCCGCGTCGAAGTGGCTTACTTCAGGAAGATCAACGAGACCGGCGGGATTAACGGCCGCAAGGTCACACTGATCTCACTCGATGATGCTTTCTCGCCGCCAAAGACGGTCGAGCAAACGCGGAAGCTGGTGGAGGACGACCGCGTTCTTGCGATTGTGGGGTCGACCGGCACTCCGACCAATCTTGCGACCGTCAAATATCTCAACACCAACAAGGTTCCGCAAATCCTGATCCTGGCCAGCTCGCCGAAACTTCATGATCCGGAGAACCTGCCGTGGACCACCACATTCTTCATGTCGCAGGCCGTCGAGACCAAGTTTTATGCTGACTACCTGTTGAACTCGAAGCCAGCAGCAAAGGTCGCAGTGCTCTATCAGAACGATGACCTCGGTAAAGGCAACGTCACTGCGTTTCGGACGGCACTTGGAGCCAAAGCATCCGGCATGATCGTAAGAGAAGCCGCCTATGACGTGATGGACCCGACCGTCGACTCGCAAATCGTCGCACTCAAGGCATCAGGGGCAGACACCCTGTTCCATGCCTCGTCGCCAAAGTTCGCGGCACAATCGATCCGCAAGGCACACGAGCTTGGCTGGAGCGTCGAGCACATCCTGCTCTCGGGAGTGAGCGACATTCCGACGGTCCTTCGGCCTGCGGGGCTCGAAGCATCTCGCGGTGCCGTAACGGCACGCTGGATCAAGTCGATCGACGATCCCACATGGGCCGACGATCCTGCCGTGAAGGATTACCTCGCCTTCCTGAAGCAATGGATGCCCGGGGAGACGAATGACGATCCAAGCGCGATTCTGGCCTATTCGACGGCGCAAATGATCGAGGAAGTGCTGAGGCGTTGCGGTGACGACCTCTCGCGTGAAAATCTGCTGAAGCAGGCGACAAACGTCCGAGATCTTCAGCTTCCAATGTTTCTGCCCGGCGTGAGAGTGAACATCTCACCTGGCGACCGCATCCCGTGGCGCCAAGCGCGAATGGCGCGCTTTGACGGCAGCCGCTGGGTGTTCTTCGGCGACATCGTTGGCGTCTCCACTTCCACCGACTGAGGTATGCAATGAGCAGCACTGAAGGAGACGGCCGGCAGGCCGGAGCCTGGCGCATGCCAAGACGATCCCATCGTCCCATCATTGTGGCGCTCCTCCTCGTCCCTTACATCGTCCTGTTCGCGAGCGACGCGAGATCTCAATGCACGGCACGAGATGTCTTGCACAACCAACTGACGCTGAAGAAATCGCCGCTATCAAGCGCGCGACGAGCTCCAATCCGATCCGCCGTCGATGTTCCTGTGTGGAAAACGATCGCCATAGGGACGTTTGCAGATGTGTCTGCTCTCACCAATGCGTTGAATGCAGTAGGTTGTGGCATCGGAGACTCGGCTGGGGAAATTCTCGCGCGACCAGCCTTTTCGCTTAGCGTCACGAAGCGCAGCGTAGATCTATTTGCGGTGTCGGTCACCGAATTGGGCTTTCAGGCCGATACTGTGTCGCTATCGAATATATACGCACGCGCTCAGCAGCTTGGTTTTGGACTTGCGACGGCGGAGATTGCTCCACAACTGAGACTTCAATATTTTGATCAGCCGGTCGGTGAATTTCTAACCGTCGGAATGGCGCCAATTCAGACATGGAAGGGTGAGCCTGTCATCTTGACAGTAGCCAACGGTGGAGCGGGACTCATCGTCATTGGCCAGGATGGCAATCCGGATGCACAAGTCCCGGTGACGTCACGTTTTCTCTTTGTAAGGCCCGGGTCTTCCGATTGGCCCGATGAGGCCGCGGTCACTCATCCGCCGTCGGCGGGGGCAAGTGTCCTCGTGCGTGGAGACCAGTCGGCTAGCGCCCCAAATTCCAGCGGTCGAGGAAAGCGATGAGCCGACGGCTCGAAGTTGCGATCACTGGCGCGGGCATTGGCGGATTGACGGCCGCCCTCGCGTTGCGGGCCCGAGGCTTGAAAGTGAAAGTCTTTGAGCAGGCGCCCGCAATTCGGGAAGTTGGGGCCGGCCTCACGTTGGGCCGCAATGCAGTGCGCTTGCTTAGGAGGATCGGACTGGAAGACCAACTCCAGCGCATCGGTTCGGCAAATATGGGTCTCACGCTATTGAACTCTCATGGGGCGCCCATCGGCATGTCTCCACTGCCTGCAAGGGCACGGCTTCCAGGCGAGTTCGACAGTTACTCCGTCCTAAGGGCGGAATTTGTTAGTCTGCTGGCAGAGGCACAACCGCCGGGAACGCTCCATTTCGGCCATAGATGCGTCGAGGTAGATGAGACGGGCGCCGGCGTGCGACTGACATTTGCGAACGGGGCCTGCGTCGAGGCAGACTTGTTCATTGGGGCCGATGGTATCCACTCCTTTAGCCAGCGCGAGATCGGTGTCAAAACGCAGCCGACGAGCGGAGGGACCATGGCCTACCGGGGCTTGGTTCCCGTCGAATGCCTACCCTGGGCGCGCGACCTGCGTTCATTAAGGATGTGGATCGGACCAGGCCGAAGTTTCATCTGCTATCCAGTCTCGCGCGGACGCCTCATCAACATCGTAGCCTTTGTGCCTGCGGATCGGTATGGCACCGAATCCTGGTCGGCCCCCGGTGATCTTGGGAGTCTGGCGGCGGAATATGTGGGCTGGGATGCTCACGTTTTGCAGATGATTGCCGCGCTTGATGAAACATTTCTTTGGGGCATCTATGATCGGGATCCACTGCCTTATTGGTCAACGGCACGAAGGTCGCTGCTTGGCGACGCTGCTCATCCAATGCTCCCGCACCTTGGACAAGGTGCCGGACAGGCCATCGAGGATGGCTTTGCGCTTGCCGTTTTACTGGAGAATGCCGGCACTGCTCAAATTCCGGAACGGCTGAAGGCCTATGAGCGACTACGGCATGCACATACGAGCCAGGTGCAGGCAGCTTCACGCGAAGCGGGCCGATTCTTTCATTCCGAAGATGGGGACGCCCCGCGCAGAGCGCAGCAACTGGCGAGTTGGAGGGCCGCGGGCAGATGGATCAACGAGTACGACGTCGAAACAGCCGCGACAGAACTGCTACATGAGGTGGCGTAAGCTGAGTCTCGATCGGATCAAACGGTGCTTGATAGAAGGCAGATTTGGCTCATGGCTGACAAAGCGTAACGTTCGCCAATCGCGTCGCTGTTGGCGACACAGCAAACCTCGGCGAAGGGGACCCAAGGCCTCGCCCTGCCTACATCCCTCCGCGCGAGTGGAAGAAGCGAAACAAGCGACGCTGGCCTTTCGATCACCCGACCAGATACTTCCTCACTGCCGCCTCGTCCCACGCAATCCCGTTGCCGGGCTCCTCGCTCGGCAGCGCAAAACCGTCCTTGATCGCGAGTCGCGTCGACAGCACCGCGTCCGCCCAGTCGACATATTCCAGCCAATGTGCGGTCGGCGTCACGCACAAGAGGTGCGCGCTGACTTCCGAGAACAGATGCGTCGACATCTCGATGCCGGCGGCGTGCGCCAGCGAGGCAGCGCGCAGCCAGCCGGTGACGCCGCCGATGCGCTGGACATCAGGCATCACGTAGTCGCAGGCTTCCGCTGAGAGCGCCGCCTGCATCGAAAACGCGCTGTCAAAATTCTCGCCGATCTGGACCGGGGTGTGCAGCGCGTCGGCAATGCGGGCGCAGCCGGCATAGTCGTCGTGGCGGATCGGCTCCTCGATCCAGCTCAAGCCCTCGTCGTCGAGCATCTCGCCGCGGCGGATGGCTTCCGTGACCGTCAGCGCCTGATTGTAGTCGCACATCAGCGTCACCTGATCGCCGACGGCCTTGCGCACCGCGCGCACGACGGCGAGATCCTCCCGCGCATCGGGCCGACCGACGCGGATCTTTGCCGCCCGAAAACCCTCGGCCAGCAGCTTGTGCGCTTCATCCACCGCGGCGCCTGTAGGCATGAGGCCGAGCCCCTTCGAATTGTAGGCCTTGACCGGCTTCGGCGCGCTGCCGAGCAGGCGGGCCAGGGGCAGGCCGCGTATGCGCGCGAGAGCGTCCCAGGCCGCCATGTCGATGCCGGATTGCGCCAGCCGTTGCAGGCCGGCGAGGCCCAGCAGCGTGAAGCGCTGGGCCAGCTTGCGCTCGATCTCGAACGGCAGCAGTTCGTCGCCGGCGACGAGGTCTGACATCTCCGTGACCATGGTCGTCAACGGCTTCAAGGCCGACGGCGTGATCGAGAACAGATAGGCGTGGCCGCGCACGCCTTGGTCGGTCTCGCAGTCGATCAGCACCAGCGGCGCTTTTGCGATTGCCCCCGTCGAGGTCTGGAGCGGCAGGTTCATCGGCACGATGACCGGCCGCGCATGGAAGCGCCTGATGCGGATAGTCTCGGTCATGGGTCTCTCCCGGCGGAGCGGATGCAGGAAGGCGCCGATCTTAAGCATTCGCGATCAAACGAAAAGGTGCCTGCTGCGACTCTCATGCAATGAGGTTGCGCCACCGCAGTGGTAAAGTCCGGTAATCCAGCGCGGGTCCGCTCGCTGCTGGAAAGCGCGCTGGCTTCGCTGAAGCCGGCGTGAAGGTTCGATCAGGCTTGTCTGATTGAGCCCCGTTGTGGCCGCGAGGAAGGTCTGCCCCCTCTCCCGCTTGCGCTACCAGATTCACACATCTCGAAAATGGAATCATCCTCAATGACTTAGCAAAAGCCAGGTTTTGGACGCTCACGCGCTGCAGAATCGAGACAAGTGACTCGGATGACTCACTTTTTGGGCTTAATCGGCGAATGGCTCCGACAGAGATGCGTGAATACGGTAGCTCGCTTGCGGGAGAGGGTTGGGGAGAGGGTGTCTCCTCAACGGGACAATCCCCAAGCGGAGAGAGCCCTCACCCGGCGCTTCGCGCCGACCTCTCCCGCAAGCGGGAGAGGTTTTAGCCCGGGGGGCCATATGTACCTCACTCACGCCTGAGGCGCCTCACCGCGCCGCGCCTTCGGTGAAGGCGGTCTCGATCACGTCGCCAAAAGGCTGCCAGGAACGGCCGTCGAACTGGACGAGCCGCATCTGCTTGATCGGCAGATAGCTATTGGGCGAGGTATTCATCCTGATGTCGGGCAGCGCAACGGAGGGGTGATGACCCCTAATCGACGCCGCCTGACGCATGATGTTCTCGCGCGAGAAGTCGTCGCCGCATTGCTTCAGCACGAGCGTCAGCGCCTCGGCCGCGGCGTAGCCAAAGACGGCCGCGCTGTTGTTCGTGCTTTCGACTTGATGGTATTTGTCCATGAAGGCGAACCATTCCTTCATGGCGGAATCGTCCTTCCATGCGGGATCGCTCGGATCCTTCAGAAAGACCGCGGAGATCACGCCGGCGGAGTTCTCGAGGCCCGCTGGCGCCATTGCATTGGCGATCGAGGCGGCGGCATCGTTCACGATGAACACCGGATGCCAATTAAATGAGGCCGCCAGCTTGATCACCTTGGAGGCCGTCGACGGCACGCCGAGAAAGATGAAGATGTCGGCGCCCGCGCGCTTAAGAATCGAGACGTGCCCGTCGAGATGCTCGTCGGCAATGTCGAAGGCGATGTCGACGAGGACATGACGGTTCAAATCGCCAAGGCCTTCCTGGACGCCCTTGTAGAGCATGCGCCCGAACTGGTCGTTTTGCAAGAGCACCACGATCTTCTTCCGGGGATAATAGGTTTGGATGTAGTTGGCGTAGATGCGTCCCTCGGACCGGAACGACGGCTGCCAGCCCATGGTCCAGGGAAACGCGCTTGGCTGGCTCAGCTCCTCGTCGCCGGAGGCGACGAACAGTTGCGGGATCTTCTTCTCGTTGAGATACCAGCGCGTGGCGAGATTGCCGGGCGTACCGAACGACCCAAACATCAGGTGCACGTCGCCGGTCTCGACCAGGTTGCGCGTCAGCTCCAGCGCCGTCGCCGGATCGGAATTGTCGTCGCGCGAGATGAAGCGGATCTTGCGGCCGTTGATGCCGCCACGCGCGTTGATCATGTCGAAATAGGCGGCCTCCGCCTGGCCGATGGCGCCGAACTCCGACAGCGGTCCCGAATACGGCATGACATTGCCGATGCGGATTTCCTTGTCGGTCGTGGGTTGCTCCGCATGTTGCTGCGACATCGCCCCGAGGGAGGCGTAGGCGAGGATCAAAACGAACGATAGTCTGCCGGTGATGCGCATGGTCGGCACCTCAACGTTGGCCCCGGAGAGGTCGGCTCGATCCCCACCAAGGCTGGTTGGTGTAGGTCAAGCGTTTGACGATCGTATGGCTTGATCGTCCGCATCAACGCAACTTAGGGACCGAATGAAATGGCAGGCCTGCTGTCACGCCCGCTATGGCAGTCCCCGCGCCTCGAGCTGATGCACCAGCAGCAGCGTCGGCTCGGCGAGGCTGTCGCCGGAGCCGTCGAGGCCGAAGGCGCTCGCGATGCCGTCGCGGCTGCGCAGTAGCGCACTGCGCGGGCAATGGCCGGCGCCGCAGAGCGTCTTCTTCAGGGTCTCGCCCTGCGCCACAACACCGGCGGAATCGTCCGCGGCCCAGGCCAGCACGATCGGCACGTCGACATTGAGGATGCCGGGGAAGACCGAGCGCTTGTTATATTGGCTGGCGTCGCTGCCGAGATAGGCCTTCTCGCTGTCGCTGGCGTCCTTGCCCGCACGGTAGATGCCGGACACCAGGATCACGGCGGCGACGTCGGCGCGGTCGGCCTGAAGCTCGGGATGCGCCAGCAGGGTGGCGACATGGAAGGCGCCGGCGCCGTAGCCGACCGCGACGATCTCGCGGGCATCGCCGTTGAACAGGTCGATATTGCCGTGGACCCAGGACAGTGCCGCCGCCACGTCGCTCGCGCCGGCGGGCCAGGTCGCGCCGGGCGCCAGACGATAGCCCACGCGCACCCCGATCATATCGTTGCGCGCGGCAAAGCACATCGCCTGGTCCTGGATCTGGCGGGCCAGCTCCGGCGCGGCGCGGTCGCCGGTGAAGGTGTCGCCGGCCACGAACAGCAGCACCGGCCGCGGGGTATCCGCCTTCGTCGCGCTGGTCGCGACGTCGAGCACATTGGCCTCGCTCTCGCCATAGCGCAGGCCGCGCGAGAAGGTAACCTGCTCGCACAGCCGCGCGGTGCCGCCGGCGGTCGTGTCGGAATCGGTGAGGCCCACTTGGACGAGATCGGAGGGCGGCGACGGCCGCGCCGGCAAGGGTCCGTGCGCGGAGGCCGAGGTCATGGTCAGAGTTAGGAAAAATGCCAGATAATTCTTCATGGTGATGCCGGCTTTGCGTGCCTCATATTGGCTTGCCGGTTTGGCCTGTCTATTCAATTCGCCGCATTAGTTGGCTCGGCTTGAGGCGATTTCACGGCACCTCGGTCGGCACGGGACGGACATCCCGCCCGGCCTGCAGCCGCTCTTGGAACGCAAGTTGACGGGCCGCAGGACGATTTGCGCGGCGCAGCCGTTTTATCTCGATCCGTCAAGCCGTTGCCCAGCGCCGCAAAGCCTCGAGCCGGAAACGGCTTTCTACTGTGCATGGGGTTGTTTTCGCAGTTTTTGTTTTGGACGGCCTGTCAGGCCCGCTTCATGGTTCGGAAGGTGATCGAATAGCGGCGCGCCTCGACCGGCGGAATGCTGTGCTCCCATTGCGACCGTGCCTCGCCGTCCATCATGTAGAGCGAGCGCGGCATGGCTTCGAGCGCGTGGCGCTCCCATCGGTCGCCGTTGCGGCGGCGAAAGCGGAATTTGCAGGGCGCGCCGAGCGACAGGCCGAGGACCTTGTCGAAATGCGGCTTGTCGCGGTGCCAGCCGATGCCGACGCCAACCTCATATTCGGTGCAGAGCACCTGCCGGATGTCGCCCGACGGCAGTCCCGCCCATGCCTCGACCTGGCGCGCGACGGGCGCCACCCAGTCCGGGATTGGCTCCGCCTCGGCCAGACGTTGCAGGGAGTAGTCGTAGCGATAGCCGAACGAGGCCACCCGGCGATTGCCCTCGAAGGCGCCGAACTGGAAGCGCTGGAGCGGCAATGCCGCGATGCGGCCGATCAAGGCCTGCTCAACGGCCGCCTCGATAAAATTGTCCGTATAGCGAAGCCCAGCGGGCCCTACTTGTGGTTCTGCGAACAAGCCTAGCTGCGTCATTCCTCGCACGTCCGTGATGGAACCTTATGGCGGCTGATGCGACTTACATAGGACGCGGGGAGTAATGTGCGAGGCTGTCATGGCAGAGAAGCATTCCGCCGATCCGGCAGAGATCATGCGGGCGACCGGCCATCCGGAGCTGGAATATGCCGCCGGCTGGACCATCGCCGGTCTGGTCACCATCGGCACCATCGTCGCCGCCTGGGTGTTCGCCATCTAGGCTACAGGGAATAGGCGACAGGGAATTGAAGTTCGAAAGCCGCGCCCTGGTCGGCCGGCTCGAGCCGGATTGCCATGGCTCGCCATTACCGTCTGTGCCATCGCCAACCCCATCCCGGTGCCGCCCTGTTGCGGGCGGCTGGTGCAGAAGGCGTCGAAAATCCGGCCGCGGTTGCGCAAGAAGATCGGCTCGCCGCAGGTCGAGTGCGGCATAATTGAACAGCACCGGCACCTAAGCAGTTCGCGATCGTCAAGAGCGAGAACGGCCAGTCAGCCAGCGCGGCCAGCGCAGTGCGAGGAGCAGCGCGTACCGCCCCGTAGAGGGGGGCGGTTGAACTCAGTGCGCACGCGTTCGCCAGATTCCTATTCGGCCTGCTCCAGTGCGGCGGGCATCTTCGCCACCGACATCAGCGACCGCGCCACTTGATTGAGCAGGAGATCGGCATTCTCTTCTTCGGCGAGCGACTTCGAGAGCAAGGCGACGACCGCGCTGTGACGGAGCTGCTGGGCCAGATTGCGTGCCGTGGTATAGCCGGACATCTCGTAATGCTCGACGCGTTGAGCCGCTGAGATCAGCGCGAGGTCGGCGGCTGCGTCTTCCTTCTCTTCGCCTTCCTTCATGACCTCCTGGCCTTCCTCGATCAGGCCCATCATGCCTTTGCAAGGCTTGGCCCGAGCGTTCTCGCCGAGGAGCTCGAAGCATTCGTTGATGCGTTCGACCTGGTTCTCGGTCTCGGCGAGATGCTGCTCGAACAGTTCCCGCAACTGGTCGAAACGCGCGGCCTGCGCCATCTTCGGAAGCGCCTTGGTCAACTGCTTCTCGGCATGGAGAATGTCACGTAGCTCGTGAAGCAGAAGATCGGTCAGGCCGGCTTCGTCGACGGGCGGCGAGCTCTCCGTGACGATCGTTGTGGTAGCGCCGGGCTCCGCGGACTGCAGTGCCGGGGACTCGGTGAACACCCAGTCTTCGCCTTCGTTCCACGGACCGCGGGTGTCGATTTCGCCGTGGTCACCGCTGCCGGTGGAGTCGTTGAAGTACTGGTTCACGAGGCCAGGAGTCGGAGCGATCCGGCCGACACTGAAGGCCGGTTTGGACAGGCTTTCGAGTGCGCGCGCGAAGGCCTTCATATGCGTAATCTCGCGCGTCATCAGGAATTGTAGTGCGTCTTTGCTGCCGGCGTCGTCGCAGAAATTGATCAGACGCTCGTAGACGATCTTGGCTCGCGCTTCGGCGGCGATGTTGCTGCGCAGGTCGACGTCGAGCTCCCCGGTGATCTTGAGATAGTCGGCGGTCCAGGGATTCCCCTGCGAATTGAACAGATTGATGCCACCGCCGCCGGCAATGGCAATGAGCGGATCGGCTTCCGCCGCCTGACGGTCGTTCTTTGAAGGCGCAAGATGCATCCGCGCCAGGCAGCCGACGACCTCGAGATGACTGAGCTCTTCGGTGCCGATATCCATCAACAGGTCTTTGCGGTCGGGGTCCTCGCAATTCAGCCCCTGAATCGAATATTGCATCGCGGCCGCGAGTTCGCCATTGGCGCCGCCGAACTGCTCGAGGAGCATATTGCCGAAGCGCGGATCGGGTTCGTCGACGCGCACGGTGAACATCAGCTTTTTGACGTGGTGATACATGGGGGGCTCGCGCTCTGGAAGGAAAGATACGCGACAACGAGGCGTCCGGACGTTCGTTCCTAAGCCCTCTCCAAGATTCAAGCTGTAGTTGCCCGAGGCATTGCCGCAGAAGCGATCGCTCTGATCTCGCGGCGAGGAGTATTACGGCGTCACCGCGCCGCGTTCGACCGCGCGGGGGGCGGTGAGCTTCTTCCAGGTCGAATTGGCCAGATGTACCGGCGAGAATGGCGGCCGCTCGACATAACGGCCGTCGCCTGCCTTGGCGCGCAGATCGCCATCTTTCCAGACGATGCGGCCACGGGACAACGTCGCGGCCGGCCCGCCGGTGCAGGAAAAGCCCTCGAACACGTTGTAATCGATCCGACTCATCTGCCGCTTGGCACTGATGGTCCTGGTTGCCTTGGGATCCCACACCACGATGTCGGCGTCCGATCCGGCGGCGACGGCGCCTTTCCGCGGATAGATGTTGAGAATGCGGGCGATGTTCGCCGAAGTCACCGCGACGAATTCTTCTTTGGTCAGCCGCCCGGTGGCGACGCCCGCGGTCCACAGCAGCGCGAGGCGGTCTTCGAGCCCGCCGGTGCCGTTCGGAATCTTCCTGAAGTCGCCGAGGCCGAACCGTTTCTGCGCGGTGGTGAAGGCGCAATGGTCCGTCGCGACGACCTGGAGCGAGCCGGCTTGCAGGCCGGCCCACAGGCTGTCCTGATGCGATCTGTCGCGGAACGGCGGTGACATCACGCGCTGGGCGGAGTGATCCCAGTCCTTGTTCTGGTACTCGCCGGCATCGAGCAACAGGTGCTGGATCAGCGGTTCGCCATAGACGCGCTTGCCGGCCGCGCGCGCCCGCGCAATCACCTCATGCGCTTCGCGGCAGCTGGTGTGCACGATGTAGACCGGCGTGCCCGTCATGTCCGCGATCATGATGGCGCGGTTGGTGGCTTCGCCCTCGACCTCCGGCGGTCGCGAGTAAGCGTGGCCTTCGGGGCCGGTGACGCCGCGTGCGATAAGCGCCTCCTGCATCAGGGCGACGACGTCGCCGTTCTCGGCATGGACCACCGGCATGGCGCCCAGATGAGCGCAGCGCGCGAACGAGTTGTAGAGCTCGTCATCGTTCACCATCAGCGCGCCCTTGTAAGCCATGAAATGCTTGAACGTGTTGATGCCGTAGGTTTTGACCACGGTCTCCATCTCGTCATGGATTTGCTTCGACCACGATGTCACCGCCATGTGGAAACCATAGTCGGCAGCCGCCTTCTCGGATTTGCGGCGCCAGTCCTGATACGCCGCGAGCATCGACTGGCCGGGATCGGGCAGGCAGAAATCCACCACCATCGTGGTGCCGCCGGCGAGCGCCGCTTTGGTTCCCGATTCGAAATCGTCGGCGGTGACGGTGCCCATGAACGGCATTTCGAGATGGGTATGCGGGTCGATGCCGCCCGGGAGGACGTAGGCGCCGCCGGCGTCAATCACTTCAGCGCCCGCGGGTGCATCGAGTGAGGCTCCGACCGCGACGATGGTCTCGCCGTCGATCAGCACGTCAGCACGGCGCGAATAATCGTGATTGACGACGGTGCCGCCGCGGACGAGGAGGGGCATAGAGAACTCCGGGGTGGGGCGAGGGGATAGGGCTGCGTGAAGGCTAAGCGCGGCAATCGCGATGCGACAGGCGAAATTTTAGTCAGCCACCGCCAACGGTTTTCGCCGCGCTGGCTCTACTCTGCGAGGGCGACTAGCCCAACCAGCATTGCGCGTACGAGGCCTGCGATTTCCTTGCGCAGCGCCGGCAGGGGCACGGCGACCAGCTTCTGTTCCAACCCCAGCGCCACCATGCCATGGACCGCCGAGAACAGGCTGCGCGCGGTGATGCTCAGTTCTTCCGGGCTGCGTGTTGGAAGCAGCGCGGACAGCGGCTGGTAGATGTGGCGGAACAGCTGCATCTGGTCCTCGATCGACCAGTCGGGGACGATCTTGTCGGCCTCCATGCGGTGCTCGAACAGCGCGCGCCAGAGCTGGAGATTTTCCGCGGCAAAATCACAATAGGCGATCGCGATGCGGACCAGGGCTTCTTGTGGCGATGGCTCGCTCGCGCTTTCGGCGGCGCTGAGCGCCTTGTCGAGCCGAAGCAATGTGCGCGAGCCGACCCGCAGGATCAATTCGTCGACGTCGGCGACGAGATTGTAGATCGCGCCATTGGCGCAGCCGATCTCGCGGGCAAGATCCCGGGTCTTCAGGCCAGCCAATCCCCGTTCGGCGATCATTCGTTCCGCCGCCAGAATTAGGTCTGATCGCAGTTTCTCTCGACGTTCCGAGGTTTTAGACATTTGTTTACCAAATTCGTGAGCGCCGCTCATAAATATCTTGAGCAATGCTCAAGATATGCTACAAAGCACGTGTGAGCAACGCTCATAACAGGGAGCAACAAATGTTCAAGACCGTGGTGACCCTTTTCCGCGGCAGCGTAGCCGCTGCGGGCGAGGAGCTGGAAGACCGGACCGCCCTTCTCATCCTCGATCAGCAGATGCGTGATGCGGCCGCGGCCGTCGAGCGCAGCAAGCGCACGCTGGCGCTGGCGATCGCGCAGGACCAGCAGGAGGGCCGCAAGCTCGAAGCGACGAATGCCCGCATCGCCGATCTCGAGACCCGTGCCGTTGCGGCGCTCGACGGCGGCCGCGAGGACCTCGCCAAGGACGCGGCGGAAGCCATCGCGAGCCTCGAGGCCGATCGCGATGCGTCGATGACGGCACGCGCGCTGTTCGCGACCGAGATCGCGCGGTTGAAGCGCCATGTCGCGAGCGCGCAGGCCCGCATCACCGACCTCGATCGCGGCCGCCGCATTGCCCGCGCATCGGAAGCGGTGCGCTCGCTTCGTCGCAGTGGCATCGAGGCTGCGCGTCCCTACGAATCCACGCTGCCGGAGGTGGAGGGCACGTTGAGGCGTTTGCGCGAGCGGCAGATGGAGGCCCAGGCCGCCGACGATGCCCTGGTGGAGCTCGACGCGACCACCGGTCCGCTCGCCACTGCCGAGAGACTCGCCGAACAGGGCTTTGGTCCCCGGCTCAAGACGACCGCAGACGATGTGCTGGCGCGGCTGAAGTCCAAGCGCATGCCGACTGCCTGATCTCAACCCCAATCTCCCGAACCAATCATCATTCGAACGACAGGAGACCACCATGAACAAGAACGGCCAGCCGCACAGCAGTGCTTGGGTGAGCTTCACTTACGCGTCCTTCGCAGCCTCCGCTTTCCTCGTCGCCATCGGCATCTTCTTCCTGCCGATCGACCTCTGGGTGAAGGGCTATCTCACCATGGGCATCGTCATGCTGATCCAGACCTGCATCACGCTGACCAAGACCGTGCGCGACAATCACGAGAGCAGCCGCCTCGTGAACCGCATCGAGGACGCCAAGGCCGAGCGGCTGCTGATGGAGGTGTCCAAGGCGGCTTGAGGAGAGGGGCGCGGAAGAGGAGCGCTCTATGGCGGGCGGCTGATGCTGAGCATCGCCCCCGCCGTATCTCCGGTCATTTGCAACAATCGTGGCATCGCCTGCAAAATGCAGTCGAACCATGATGGCGGGGTGTTGCGCTCATATGTTGCCGAGATCCTTTACATGCTGAGGCTTGCTACCTGGTTGTCCAGGTCAGAGCAGGCTTTGCCGATTGTGATTTGAACGCAGGTGCGATATGGCTCTCGCGCTTTCCAGAGGCGGAGACGAGCATTGTCGAAACAATCGTTGCGTGAGGAGGCCGAGCGCCTGATCCGCGAATCGATGGAAAAGAGATCCATCGTCGTCAAGCAGGGCACCACCCGCATCGAGGCCGTCTGCGGCAAGTGCGGCGCGCCGAACCGGATGCAGGCGGAAAAGGGCCAGACCCGCGTCAAGTACGCCTGCAAGGATTGCGGGCACAAGCAAGAGACGCTGTAGGCGGGCTGATCTCACGGTGCTGTCGTGCTCCAGCTCCTCAGCATGAGGGTCTGATAGTCAGTCGCCCTCCACAAACGTCTTGAACGCATCCGCGTAATCCGAGTGCCACCGCGACAGCGGAGGGCGGTTCTCGATGATGTCGGCCCACAGCATGCGCTTCTCGTCGAGTGCGCGCGGCACGTCGTTGTCCGGGCACAGGATGTAGAAGTCGCCGGCCTCGATCCGCGCCAGCATGAAGTCGACGGTCTGCTCCGGCGTCCAGGCGCCTGCGGGCTTCTCGGTGCGGCCCTTCGCGGTAAGGCCGGTGAAGACGAAACCGGGGATGAGCAGATGCGCG
This sequence comes from Bradyrhizobium sp. 179, assembly GCF_023073535.1. NCBI lineage: Bacteria > Pseudomonadati > Pseudomonadota > Alphaproteobacteria > Hyphomicrobiales > Nitrobacteraceae > Bradyrhizobium > Bradyrhizobium sp. 179. Next base: position 210,721 of record NZ_JADPJR010000053.1, read on the forward strand.
GTGATGTGGCAGCCCTTCGTGTTGCGCAGCTCGTGCTGGAGCGCTTCCGTAAAAGCTTTCACGCCGGCCTTGGAGACATTGTAGGCGGGATCGCCCGGCGGGGTGGTGATGCCTTGCTTCGATCCGGTGTTGATGATGAGGCCTGGTTTGCCGCGCGCGATCATGCCCGGCGCGAAGATGCGCGAGCCGTTGATGACGCCCCACATGTTGACGCCGATGATGCGCTGCCAATTGTCCGGCCCGGCGAACAATGTGCTGCCGGGCTGGATGCCGGCATTGTTCATCAGAATGTCGGTGCCCCCGAAGCGTTCGCCTACGGCGCCTTCGAGTTCCGTCACGCTCTCGGCCTTGCTGACATCGGCGGTAAACGTCATCACATTCGCAGCACCTGCGACGGATGACAGTTTTGTTGCGGCCTCGGCCAGCCGCACCTGATCGAGATCGGCGATGCACAGCTTCATGCCGATGCGCGCGAACGCCGTGGCGGCGGCAAATCCGATCCCGGACGCGCCTCCTGTGATCACGGCAACGTTGTCTTTGACGATGGCGGGATGTGACATGGCGGCCTCCGGCGAAGCTACGTTGCGTTCCGCCGCGTTATAGCACGTGTCTCGTGCCACCCTGCACAAGTCGGCATGGGAGGTCTTCGCTCCGCGCCGCCTTTACGCCTCTCCGGCGCCGCTGTATTTTGTGGGACGAACGATCCCGCCCAGATCGAACCAATCAATCACCTGACAGGGAGTGCAGCCATGGCTGTGTCGCAGGCTATTCCGATCACGCGCCATCCATTCGCCAATGGGTCCTACAAGCAGATGCTGGTCGACGGGAAGTGGGTCGACGCTGCCTCAGGCAAGCGTTTCGAAACCCGCAATCCCGCCACCGGCGAGCTGCTCGCAACCGTCGCCGAGGGAGACAAGGAAGACATCGACCGTGCAGTCGCCGCGGCCCGCCGCGCCTTCGAAGGACCCTGGAGCAAGGTCAAGCCGTTCGAGCGGCAGAACCTGCTGCTCAAGCTCGCCGATCTCGTCGAGAAGAATTTCGACGAATTGTCGCAACTCGACACGCTCGACATGGGGGCCCCCGTCAGCCGGACCCGCGCCTATCGCCTGCGCGCCATCGGCATGCTGCGTTACTACGCCGGCCAAACCACCGCGATCCATGGCGAGACCATCGAGAACTCGCTGCCTGGCGAGATCTTCTCCTACACGCTGAAGGAGCCGGTCGGTGTCGTCGGTGCCATCATCCCCTGGAACGGGCCGCTGACGGCGACCATCTGGAAGATCGGTCCGGCGATCGCGACCGGCTGCACGGTGGTGCTCAAGCCTGCCGAAGAAGCGCCGCTGACCTCGCTGCGCATCGCCGAGCTTGCGATGGAAGCGGGCGTGCCGCCCGGCGTCATCAACGTCGTTCCCGGCTATGGCGAGACCGCGGGCGCGGCGCTCGCCTCCCATCACGACGTCGACAAGGTCGCCTTCACCGGCTCGCATGTCACGGGCCAGTCGATCATCCGTGCGTCGGCCGGCAACCTCAAGCGCGTCTCGCTCGAGCTCGGCGGCAAGTCGCCGGACATCGTGTTCGCCGATGCCGATCTCGATGCTGCGGTACCGGGCGCCGCGATGGCGGTGTTCGCCAATTCGGGGCAGATCTGCAGCGCCGGAACGCGCCTGTTCGTCGAGCAGTCGATCTACGAGGAGTTCGTCGGCCGCGTTGCGGAGTTCGGCAAGAAGCTGCAAGTCGGAAACGGCCTCGATCCCAACACCCAGATCGGCCCACTGGTATCCGAGCAGCAATTGGAGCGCGTCACCGGCTATCTCGATATCGGCCAGAAGGAAGGCGCCAAGGCGCTTGCCGGCGGCGGACGTGTCACCGAAGGCGCTCTGTCGAAAGGCTTCTTCGTCTCACCCACGGTGTTCGCGGGCGTCCAGGACAACATGCGCATCGCGCAGGAGGAGATCTTCGGTCCCGTCATCTCCGCGATCGCGTTCAAGGACATGGATGAGTTGGTCAAGCGCGCCAACAACACCACTTTCGGCCTCGGCTCGGGCCTATGGACCCGCGACGTCAGCAAGGCCCATGCGGTAGCGAAGAGTCTGCGCGCCGGGTCGGTGTGGGTGAACTGCTACCAGGCGATGGACCCGGCTGTGCCCTTCGGCGGCTACAAGATGAGCGGCTACGGCCGCGAGTCGGGCAAGCAGCACGTCGAGGAATATCTCAACGTGAAGGCCGTCTGGATCAAGACGGCGTAGTTTCCCTCCTCCGTTTCGCAAGGAGGAATATTGCCTTCGTGGGGCGGCGCCCTTCCGGTAGCCGCCCCGCTATATGATCGTCAGCCATTCGTAGCCATTTGAGGCCAGCATGAAATTCGAGGCGTTGTTTCGACCGTTGCAGGTCGGTCCGTACAAGCTCGCGCACCGCGTCGCGATGGCGCCGCTGACGCGCATGCGGGCGGAGCGCGAAACTTTCGCGCCGCGGCCGCTCAACGCCGAATATTACGGCCAGCGCGCGACGCCGGGCGGCTTGATCATCGCGGAAGCCTCCCCTGTGCTCTCGCACGGCCGCGGCAATCCGGCGACGCCGGGTATCTATTCGGAGGCGCAAGTTGCGGGCTGGCGCAAGGTGGTCGACGCGGTGCACGCCAAAGGCGGCATCATCTTCCTCCAGCTTTGGCATGTCGGCCGCGTCTCGCATTCCTCCTTCCACGGTGGCGCGCTGCCGGTGTCGGCCTCGGCGATCCCGATCAAGGCCGAAGGCATGAAGGCGATGACCGCCGACGGCAAGATTTCGGACTACGAGACACCGCGCGCGCTGGAGACCGAAGAGGTCAAGGACATCGTCGAGGCATTCCGGCAGGGTGCCAAGAATGCGCTCGCCGCCGGCTTCGACGGAGTCGAGATCCACGGCGCCAACGGCTATCTGCTCGAGCAGTTCCTGCAATCGCGCAGCAACCAGCGCACTGATCAGTATGGCGGATCGGTCGAGAACCGTGCGCGGCTGCTGTTCGAAGTGACGCAGGCCGCGATCGATGTCTGGGGAGCGAACCGCGTCGCCGTCCGGCTGTCGCCTCACGGCATCGCCAATGATTCCGGCGAGCCCGATCCGATGCCGCTCTATACCCATATCGTGACGGCGCTCGACAAGCTCGGTCTTGCCTATTTGCACTTCATCGAGCCGCGTTCCAGCGGCGCGGGCCGCGCCGAGCCCTCCGCGATGGTGCTGTTCCGCCCGCTCTACAGCGGCGTGCTGATGACCGCCGGCGGCTTCACCGGCGGGAGCGCGAATGCCGCGATCGCCGACGGATATGCCGACATCATCGCCTTCGGTCGCATCTTCATCTCCAACCCCGACCTGCCGCGGCGTCTTCGGCACGGCTTCCCGATCACGCCGTACAATCGTGCGACGTTCTACGGTGGGGAGGAGAAGGGGTACACGGATTATCCGGCGTATGACGAACTGACGCCGGCCTGAACTGTTTCCGTCATTCCGGGGCGACGCAACGCCTCGAGCCGGGAATCCATGTCGCATCCTGGCGTGCGCCTGATGGATTCGGGCTCGCGACTTCGCCGCGCCCCGGAATGACAATCGTGTATTCTCGTCCTCGCAATGACGACGGAGAGAATCCCCATGGCCAAAGCCGCCGCCGCCGCAGGAATTGCCACCGGGCAATGTCTCTGCGGCAAGGTCAGCTTCGAGATCGACGTGCCTGCGCGCTGGGCCTGGCATGATCATTCCGCCGCCAGCCGCCGCGCCCATGGCGCGGCCTACGCGACCTACGTCGGGAGCTGGAAGAAGCGCTTTCGCATCACCGCTGGCAAGACTGCGCTCACGCGGTACGAGGACAAGGCCACGAACACCACCCGCAGCTTCTGCTCGCATTGCGGCACGCCGATCGCCTATGAGCGCCCGCGCGGGCCGCACATGGTCAACATCCCCCGCGCGCTGTTCAACGAGCGCACCGGCCGTCAGCCGCTCTATCACATCGCGATCGAAGAGCTGCAGGAATGGGCCTATGCCGGCGAGCCGCTGGTCCCGCTGAAAGGCTTTCCGGGCGTGGTCTGGCAGCGCTCGAAAAGGAAGAAGCGGGCGAGGGGCGAGGATCCGTTCGAATTGGGCCGGGAGGAGCTGTAGCGCACCGCGCACACAGCTCTCGTGCCCTGGACGCAGCGCAGCGCCCCTTCGGCGGTGCGCTGCTGAGCCGCGGCCCATGCTACCAACCATCGTCGTGCGAGTTCTGGGTCCCGGCTCTGCGTCGCAACGTTACACGTTTGCGCCGCGTCCGAGACACGGAGTGGCGCTCGCGCAACGCAGCCATGACCGCGCTTCCTTGCACGCTTCCTCCGACTTCGGCCATCATACGCCCGTCCTTGCGGCAACGTCCGCTCCTGGAGGAAACATGAAGAACAAGATCACCGGCCGCTCCGCCTTTCTCGCGCTGCTCAAGGACGAAGGCATCACTCATCTGTTCGGCAATCCCGGCACGACCGAGTTGCCGATCATGCATGCGCTGAAGGATCACCCTGATCTCACCTATGTGATGGCGATGCAAGAGAGCCTGGTCGTCGCGATCGCCGATGGTTACAGCCGCGCCTCCGGAAAGCTCGTCGCTTGCAACGTCCATGTCGCGCCCGGCCTCGGCAACGCGATGGGCTCGCTCTACAACGCCCAGTTCACGGGCACGCCGATGATCCTCACCGCCGGCCAGCAGGAGCAGGGCCACGGCTTGATGGAGCCGGTGCTGTACGGTCCCTTGGTACGCATGGCCGAGCCGCTGGTGAAATGGGCGGTCGAGGTGACGCGGCTCGAGGACCTGCCGCGCATCGTGCGCCGCGCGGCAAAGGTCGCGACCACGCCGCCGACCGGCCCCGTGTTCATCTCGCTGCCTGGCGACATTCTCAATAGCGAGGCGGGCATCGATCTCGGCCGTTCCACCCGCATCGACGCGCGTACCAGACCATCAGATGGCGCGCTCAGGGCCTTTGCTGCCCGGCTGCTGAAAGCCGAGCGTCCTGTGATCGTCACCATGGACGAAGTGGTCAAGAGTGACGCGCTGAAGGAGGCGGCTGAATTGGCGGAGTTGCTCGGCGCCGCCGCGTTTCAATCCTCGACAGCTTATGGTGCGCACTTCCTCTCGGAGAGCCCGAGCTTCGTCGGCACGCTGGCGCGGGTTCAGAAAGCGGCGCGCGATACGCTCGCGCCCTACGATCTCCTGATTGCGCTTGGCGGCGATCCGCTGCGGATGTCGGTCCATAGCGAGCTCGATGCGCTGCCGGATGGTCTCGGCATCGTGCAGATCGGTCTCGTCGATTGGGAGATCGCCAAAAATTACGGCGCCGAGATCGCGCTGAAGGCGGATTTGAAGGAAACGCTGCGCGCGCTGATCCCGGTGCTGAAAGAGATGGGCGGCGTAACACTCGCGAGCCGCGCCAAGCAGCGCCTCGCCGAGCTCGTGCCGAAGAATTGGACTGCGCGCCGCGCCGCGCTGATCGAGCAGATCAACAAGAGCGCCGGCCGCACACCGATCGACCCGGACTTTCTGGTGCTGCAAATGATCCAGGCCATGCCCGACCATGCCATTCTCGTGGACGAAGGGCTCACCTCCAGCCGCCAGATCACCAACCTGCGCCCGCATCGTGAACGCTACGGCTATCACGGTCTCGCCTCCGGCGGCATCGGCTGGGGCCTGCCTGCCTCGGTCGGCGTCAGCATCGCCAATCCGGATCGCCCCGTCGTCTGTTTCTCTGGCGATGGCAGCGCGATGTATTCGATCCAGGCGTTGTGGACGGCGGCGCATCACAAGCTGCCGCTCAACGTCGTCATCGCCAATAATGGCGGCTACCGCATCATCAAGCAGCGCCTGCTCGCATTCCATGGCGATGACAATTACGTCGGCATGGATTTCGTCGATCCGCCGGTGGATTTTGCGGGCGTCGCCAAGGCGCTCGGCTGCGAGGCGATCAAGGTCAGCGATCCCCGCGAGCTGAAGGCGACGCTGTCGTCGGCGCTTGGCCGGCCGGGGACGAAGCTGATCGAGGTGCTGGTGGACGGGAGGGTGTAAGTGGCAGCGCTGCCTCCAAGTTCTCAGCTGTCATCGTCCGCGAAGGCGGGCGATCCAGTATTCCAGAGACGGCTGTGATTCCTCGATAGGCCGCGGCGTACTGGCTGCCCCGGTCCCGGCTGCGCTAGGCTACGCCGGGCCTGCAAACTCACTCGGCCGGCTAAGCTTCAGCGAAGAGGGCAAGCCGGGGCATGACAGTGAGGATGTGGCTCCTACCCCGTCTTCCCCACCCGATACCCCGCTGCCGGATGCGGCGCGCCTAACCGGGCACGTCCTTGGCCGAACAGCTTCTCCCGCAGCGTGCCCTTGGCATAGCCCGGCTTGTACCGTCCGCGCCGGGTCAGCTCCGGCACCAGCATGTCGGCGATGTCCTCGAAATCGCCGGGCGAGATCGCGAAGGCGACGTTGAGGCCGTCGACATCGGTCGCCTCGAACCATTGCTCGATCTTGTCCGCAACCATCTCCGGCGTGCCGATCACGACCGGGCCGGCGCCGCCGATGCCGACATGCTCGATGACGTCGCGCACGGTCCAGACCCGGTCCGGATCGGCCCGGGTGACGTTGTCCATGGCGCTGCGGCCAGCGTCGTTCTGGACGTGCCGGACCTGCTGGTCGAGGTCGTATCCGGAGAAGTCGACGCCGGTCCAGCCCGACATCAGCGCCAGCGCGCCTTCGGGGCTGATATGGCGGCGATAGTCGGCGTATTTCTCTTTCGCCTCGGCTTCCGTCCGTCCGAGGATGATCGTCATCATCGAGAACATCAGGATTTCGGCCGGGTTGCGGCCGAGCGCGGCGGCCTCTTGCCGGATTGCTGCCACGCGCGGCGCGATCACCTTGGCCGACGGTCCCGACATGAACACGCATTCGGCATGCTTCGCCGCGAATTGCCGGCCGCGCGGCGAGGTGCCGGCCTGGTACAGCACGGGCGTGCGCTGCGGCGACGGTTCGCTGAGATGAATGGTGTTGTTGATGCGGTAGTTCGCGCCCTCATGGTTGACGCGATGAACTTTCGCGGGATCGGTGAAGATGCCGCGCGTCCGGTCTCGCAGCACGGCATCGTCCTCCCAGCTTCCTTCCCAGAGCTTGTAAACGATCTCCATATATTCGTCGGCGATGTCGTAGCGGTCGTCGTGCCCGGTCTGCTTGTCCTTGCCGGCGCCGCGCGCGGCGCTGTCGAGATAGCCGGTGACGACGTTCCATCCGATCCGTCCCTCGGTGAGGTGATCGAGCGTCGACATCCGTCGCGCGAACGGGTAGGGCGGCTCGAAGGACAGGTTGCTGGTGACGCCGAACCCGAGATCTTGCGTTACTGCCGCCATCGCCGAGAGCAGCAGCAGCGGCTCGTTCGACGGCGTCTGTGCTGCGTTGCGCAAGGCTGCGTCAGGGCTGTTGCCGTAGACGTCATAAACCCCGAGCACGTCGGCGAGGAACAGCCCGTCGAATCGGCCGCGCTCCAGCGTCTTGGCGAGATCAATCCAATAGGGCAGGCGGTTATAGTTGGCGGTGCGATCACGCGGATGGGTCCACAGGCCCGGTGACTGGTGTGCGACGCAATTCATCGCAAAAGCGTTGAGCCTGATCTCTTTGGCCATGACGGTCCCTCGGCACTCTGTACTGAGCGCTCTTCGAATGGTAGACGTGCGCCCGAACTTGGCGAAGTTCTTGCATATCCTAGACTTGGATGTCTCGGCCTTGGCAAGGCCAAAATCCGCAGCGCTGCCGCACTTGGCAAGCCAGTCTCAAGAGAGCAAGAACCAAATTCCAAGAGAACTCCAACAACCATCGAAGTCCCGCCACTTTCGAAGAGCCGCCCGTCTCGGGTAATGTCCTTCGTCTCAAAATCTCGAAAAGCAAGTCATGACCAGAGCCGACGCCATCGCCCGCGCCCGCGAGGATTTCAAATCCGGTGCGTTCCTCACCGAGCTCGACCGCCGCGTCGCTTATCGGACCGAGAGCCAGAATCCCTCGCGCGGCACTGAGCTGCGCACCTATCTGGAACAGGAAATGCAACCGGCCTTTGCCGCGCTTGATTTCACCAGCCGCATCGTCGAATCCCCGAGCGGCAAGGCGCCGTTCCTGTTTGCCGAGCACCACGAGAGTGCCTCAGCGCCGACCGTGCTGATCTACGGCCATGGCGACGTCGTCGACGGCATGGAGGGCGAGTGGCGCGACGGCCGCGATCCCTGGCGCACGACGGTTGCGGGCACGCGCCTCTATGGCCGCGGCACTGCCGACAACAAGGGCCAGCACAGCATCAACATGGCGGCGCTGCGCGCCGTGCGCGAGGCGAGAGGCGGCAAGCTCGGCTTCAACGCCAAATTCATCGTCGAGATGGGCGAGGAGATCGGCTCGCCCGATCTCGGCAAGGTCTGCGACCTCAATCGCGATGCGCTCAAGGCCGATCTGTTCATGGCCTCGGACGGGCCGCGTCTGTCCGCCGACCGTCCGACGCTGTTTCTGGGCTGCCGCGGCGGCATCCGCATCCATCTCGATGTGAACTTGCGCGACGGCGGTCACCATTCCGGCAATTGGGGCGGCGTGCTCGCCAACCCCGCGACCATCCTGGTCAACGCGATCTCCACGCTGGTTGACGGCCACGGCCGTCTCCAGCTTGACGCGCTGAAGCCGCCGCGGCTCACCAACCAGATCCGCAGCTATCTCGCCGACGTGCAGGTGGTGCCGACCGCGGATGAGCCGGCGCTGGCGGAGAATTGGGGCGAGGAGAGCCTGTCGGCGGCCGAACGGCTCTACGCCTGGAACACGCTGGAAGTGCTGGCGATGGCATCGGGCAATATCGAGAAGCCGGCGAACGCCATTCCCGGACATGCCAATGCCGTGCTGCAACTGCGTTTCGTGGTCGGGACGAAGATCGAGGGTCTGATCGAGGCCATCCGCGCGCATCTGGTCGCAAAGGGTTTTCCGATGGTCGAGGTGCGGGCGGCCCAGAGTTTTGCCGCATCGCGGACCGATTTCGACAGCCCCTGGATCAATTGGGCGGCCAATTCAGTGCAGGAGACGACCGGCAAGGCGCCGGCCGTGCTGCCGAATTTCGGCGGCTCGCTGCCCAACGACGTGTTCTCCGAAATCCTGGGCCTGCCGACGATCTGGGTGCCGCACTCCTATCCCGGTTGCTCCCAGCATGCGCCCAATGAGCACATCCTGCTGCCATTGACCGAAGAGGCCTTGACGGTGATGGCCGGGCTGTTCTGGGATCTCGGCGAGTTGCCGGCGCCGTTAACCTGAGCCTTTGATCCAGCCGAAAGTTACATTCTAATCCGGCTCGATTTGTGCTTGCATCCGGGCCGCATCATCTGAAAGGGGAATAAAAAGTGAAACATTTCCGTTACATCGGGCTCGCGCTTGCCGCCACCTTCGCCGTCAGCCAGGCCGGGGCCCAGGAGCTGACCGGCACGCTGAAGAACATCAAGGACACTGGCGCGATCACGCTGGGCTTCCGCGACTCCTCGATCCCGTTCTCCTATCTCGATGACAACCAGAAGCCCATCGGGTTCGCGATGGACATCTGCTACAAGATCGTCGACGCCGTGAAGAAGGAGCTCAAGCTGGACAAGCTCGAGGTCAAGCTCAATCCGGTGACCTCGGCGACCCGCATCCCGCTGATGGCGAACGGCACCATCGATCTCGAATGCGGCTCGACCACCAACAATGCCGAGCGCCAGAAGCAGGTCGCTTTTACCAACACCCACTATCTGACGGCCAGCCGCTACGTGTTCAAGAAGTCGAGCGGCCTGAAGTCGATCGACGATCTCAAGGGCAAGACCGTGGTCTCGACCGCCGGCACCACCAACATCAAGCAGCTCACCGAGGCCAACGTTGCCAAGGGCCTCGGCGCTAACATCATTCCGGCCAAGGACCACGCCGAGGCCTTCCTGATGGTCGAGACCGACCGCGCGGTCGCCTTCGTGATGGACGACATCCTGCTGGCGAGCCTGGTGGCCGGCTCGAAGAACCCGGACGACTATGCCATCTCCAAGGATGCGTTCTCCAAGCCCGAGCCTTATGGCATCATGCTGCGCAAGGACGACCCCGCCTTCAAGAAGGTGGTCGATGCGGCGACGGCGGCGCTCTATACGTCCGGCGAAGCCCAGAAGATCTACGATAAGTGGTTCACCCAGAAGATCCCGCCGAAGGGACTGAACCTCAACACGCCGATCTCGCCAGAGCTGAAGAACGAGTTCGCCAAGCCGACGGACTCGCCGAATCCGGACGATTACAAGTAAGATCGAGCTGTTCGCCTCTCCCCGCTTGCGGGAGAGGCGGTACATTTCGGACATTCTGGAGGGAGAATGGCCGGACATTTGCATAGACGCCGGGACATCCATGATCGGCGCGTTCGCGCGGGGGACACGTGAACTACAACTGGAACTGGGGAATCTTTTTCCAGCCGAACCCGATGGGGACCGGCACCTATCTCGACATGCTGCTGTCGGGGCTGGTGCTGACCCTCAAGACCGCGGCGCTGGCGTGGGTCATCGCGCTGATCACCGGCTCCATCGTCGGCGTGATGCGCACGCTGCCGTCGAGGGGAGCGAATTGGTTCGGCTTTGCCTATGTCGAATTCTTCCGTAACATGCCGCTGCTCGTGCAGCTCTTCCTGTGGTTCTTTGTGCTGCCGGAACTGCTGCCAAGAGGCGCCGGCACTTGGCTGAAGCAGCTGCCGAACGCGCCGTTCTGGACGGCCGCGATCGGTGTCGGCTTCTTCATGTCGGCCCGCGTCGCCGTGCAATTGCAGGCCGGCATCGGTTCGCTGCCGCGCGGGCAGAAGATGGCCGCAACCGCCCTGGGTCTGACCACGGTGCAGGGCTATCGCTACGTGCTGCTGCCGATGGCGTTCCGCATCATCCTGCCACCCTTGACCTCTGAGTTTCTCAACACCATCAAGAACACGGCGGTTGCGATCACCATCGGCCTGCTCGAGTTGACCGGACAGGCGCGCTCCATGCAGGAATTCTCGTTCCAGGTGTTCGAGGCCTTCACCGCTGCGACTATCCTCTATCTCCTCGTCAACGCCGTCGTCGTGACCGCGATGCGCTTCCTCGAGCGCTGGGTTGCGATCCCCGGCTACATCACGGGGAAATAGCGATGTTCGGCAATCTCGATTTCGACGTCATCCGCCGCGCGCTGCCCTATTTGTTCTATGAGGGCATGACGTTCACGCTGACGCTAACGGGGCTCGCAGCACTCGGCGGGTTGGTCTTCGGCACGGCACTCGCGCTGATGCGGCTCTCCGGCTTCAAGATCCTTGGCCGGATCGCCGGCGTTTATGTCGACTTCATGCGCTCGCTGCCGCTGGTGCTGGTCATCTTCTGGTTCTATTTCCTGGTGCCCTATATCGGGCAGTGGCTGACCGGCGCCTCGCGCCCCATCAGCGTCGGCGCGTTCGCATCGTCGCTCATCACCTTCATCATGTTCGAGGCGGCGTACTTCTCCGAAATCATGCGCGCCGGCATCCAGTCGATCTCGCGCGGGCAGCCGGCTGCCGCCAGCGCGCTGGGGCTGACTTACGCCCAGACCATGCGCTATGTCGTGCTGCCGCAGGCCTTCCGCAACATGCTGCCGGTCCTGATCACGCAGACCATCGTGTTGTTCCAGGACACCTCGCTGGTCTACGTGCTGTCGATCACCGACTTCCTCGGCGCCGCCAGCAAGGTGGCGCAGCGCGACGGGCGCCTGGTCGAAATGTATCTGTTCGCAGCAATCGTCTACTTCACCATTTCCTGTATCGCGTCCTACGGCGTTCGCCGCCTCCAGGCGCGCATCGCCATCATCCGATAGAGCGTGTCCGTCATGATCGAAATCAGCCACGTCAACAAATGGTACACGCCGAGTTTCCAGGTGCTGACGGATTGCACCACCAGCGTCACCAAGGGCGAGGTCGTCGTGGTCTGCGGTCCCTCGGGCTCGGGCAAGTCCACGCTGATCAAATGCGTCAATGCGCTGGAGCCGTTCCAGAGCGGCGACATCCTGGTCGACGGCACCAAGGTCAACGATCCCAAGACCAATCTGCCGAAGCTGCGTTCGCGCGTTGGCATGGTTTTCCAGCACTTCGAGCTGTTTCCGCATCTCAAGATCATCGACAATCTCTGCCTCGCCCAGGAGAAGGTGCTGGGGCGCCCGCGTGACAAGGCGCAGACCAAAGGCATGCAGCTTCTGGAGCGCGTCGGGTTGATCGAGCAGGCGCAGAAATTCCCGGCGCAGCTCTCCGGCGGGCAGCAGCAGCGCGTCGCCATCGCTCGCGCGCTGGCGATGGATCCGATCGTCATGCTGTTCGACGAGCCGACCTCGGCGCTGGACCCCGAAATGGTCAGTGAAGTGCTCGACGTCATGGTCGATCTCGCCCGCGAAGGCATGACCATGATGGTCGTCACCCACGAGATGGGTTTTGCCCGCAAGGTCGCCAACCGCGTCATCTTCATGGACCGCGGCGAGATCGTCGAGGACGCAGCGAAGGACGATTTCTTCGGCAAGCCCCGCAGCGACCGCGCGCAGAAATTCCTGTCGAAGATCCTGTCGCATTAATCACCGCTGTCATTCCGGCGCGACGACTTCGCGAGCCCGGAATCCATTGTGCGGCAGTACGCGAGATGAGATCGATTCCTGGCTCATTCGCTTTGCGAATGCCCCGGAATGACGCATCGAGGGTTTATCGTCCGCGCCAAATCTCCTATACCGGTGGGCAAATCCCCTTTCCGCCAGGAGACCTGCCTTGGACTCGATTGCCTACGTCAACGGCTCATTCGTCCCGCTCTCGGACGCGAAAGTCTCGATCCTCGACCGCGGCTTTCTGTTCGCCGACGGCATCTACGAGGTCTCGGCCGTTCTCGATGGCAAGCTGGTCGACAATGCCTCGCATCTGGCGCGGCTGGAGCGCTCGGTCGGCGAGATCAAGCTGACGCTACCGGAGACGCTCGAGCGCATCACCGAGTTCCAGAAGGAACTGATCGCACGCAACAAGCTCGAGAACGGCCTCGTCTACCTCCAGGTCACGCGCGGTGCCGACAAGGGCCGCGACTTTGCGTTTCCCAAGGGTGACGTCAAGTCGAGCCTGGTGATGTTCACCTCGGAGAAGGATATCATCAACGCCGCGTCGGCGAAGACCGGCATCAGCGTGATCACCGTGCCCGACATCCGCTGGGAACGGCGCGATATCAAGAGCGTGGCACTGCTGGCGCAGGTGCTGGCGAAGCAGGCCGCGGCCGAAGCCGGCGCCGGCGAAGCCTGGATGCTGGAAGACGGCTATGTCACCGAAGGCGGCTCGTCCTCGGCATTCATCCTGACGCAGGACGATGTCATCGTGACCCGCAAGAACTCCAATGCGATCCTGCCGGGCTGCACCCGCAAGGCCGTGGTGGCGCTCGCCGAAGAGCGCCAGCTCCGCGTTGAGGAGCGTTCTTTCACGGTGGCCGAGGCGCTGGCTGCAAAGGAGGCTTTTGCGACGTCGGCCTCACTGTTCGTGCAGCCGGTGGTCGCGATCGATGGGAAAAAGATCGGCGACGGCAAGCCCGGCCCGTTGGCAACGCGGCTGCGCGAGATCTACGTGGAGTTCGCCAAGGCGACGGCGGTTTAAGCCACACCCATTGCTGTCATCGCCCGGCTTGACCCGGGCGACGACAGTTGTGGGGGTGGAGGCGACGTTGCGTCCATGACGCCACTCCTCACCCCACCGACGCCTTGACCTTCACCGGGTGAACTGCGCGGAACGAGATCGCGATCCTGTTCCAGGCGTTGATGGTCGCGATCAGCATGGTCAGGTTGACCGTTTCCTCCTCGGAGAACTGTGCGCGGACCTGCTCGTAGACGTCGTCCGGCGCGTGCGTCTGCGAGATCAAGGTCACTGCTTCGGTCCAGGCCAGCGCGGCGCGCTCGCGGTCGGAATAGAGCGGAGATTCGCGCCAGGCGTCGAGCAGATAGATGCGCTGCTCGGTCTCGCCGCGCTTGCGCGCGTCCTCGGTATGCATGTTGATGCAATAGGCGCAGCCGTTGATCTGCGAGGCCCGGATCTTGACGAGCTCGATCAGTGACTTCTCCAGGCCTGTCGACTGGATCTGCGTCTCCAGCGCCATCAGTGCTTTGATCGTGTCGGGCGCGGCCTGGTAGTAGTTCATGCGCGGCTTCATGGTCGTTCTCCTTGCTTGGATAGAGGTCAGTGGGCTCCGCCGGGGGAAGTCTGGCCGGGCTTCTTCAGGAACAGGGCTGCGACCAGGGCCACGATCAGCGCCGCGCCAAGCAGATAGAAGGTGTCGCTGAAGGCGAGGATATAGGCCTGCTTCTGCACGATACGGCCGATCGCGACATAGGCTCGATGCGACGCATCCGCATGGTCGAGGATGCCGTGATTGATGAAATACTGGGTGAGCTGCTCCAGCCGTGTGCGCGTCGCCTGCTCGAACACCGAGACCGACTGCATCAGCACGTTGGAGTGATACTGCTCGCGCTTGGTCAGCACGGTCTGGAGCAGCGCGATGCCGACGGCGCCGCCGAGATTGCGCATCATGTTGAACAGGCCTGACGCCGAGCCTGCGTTTTCCGGCTCGATGCCTGATGTTGCCACCGCGGACAGCGGCGCCATCACCAGCGCCTGGCCAATCGCACGGACGACGTTGGGCCAGAACAGCTGATCGGCGGCATAGTTGCTGGTCATGGTGATGTTCATGAAGTTGGAGGCCGCGAACAATACGAAACCGACGCCGATCACCAGCCGTGCGTCGAACCTCTGCATCAGGCGAGGGACGAGCGGGATCAGAACGAGCTGCGGCAACCCGGTCCAGGCCAGCACGAAACCGATCTGCTCGGCATTGTAACCTTGGATGCGAGCCAGATATTGCGGCAGGATGAACACCGAGCCGTAGAGTGCGATACCAAGCAGGAAGTTCGCGAGCATGCCGAAGCCGAAATTGCGCCGCACCAGCAGGCGCAGGTTCAAGAGCGGCTTCTTCACTGTGAGCTCGATGACGAGGAAGGCGGTGAGCGCAACGCCAGCGATTAACGACAGTTTCACGATGAACGGCGAGCCGAACCAGTCGTCCTTGTTGCCTTCCTCCAGCACGGTCTGCAGCGTGGACAGCCCGATCGCCATGGTGATGATGCCGGCCCAGTCGCCTTCCCGCAACAGCGACAGCTTCATGGGCGTTGCGTCGAGCGCGTACCAGAGCATACCGACCATGATCGCGCCGGGCACGAGGTTGACGTAGAAGATGTACTGCCAGCCGAAATTCTCGGTGAGATAGCCGCCGATGGTCGGGCCGATCGCGGGTGCGAACGTCGCCGATAGCGCGAACAGCGCAAGGCCCACGGGCTGTTTTCCGCGCGGCAATAACGTGATGATCAGCGTGAAGGCCATCGGAATCAGCACGCCGCCGGTGAAGCCTTGCACCGCGCGCAGCACGATCATCTGCGACAGATCCTGCGCCAGCGCGCAGGCCGCCGACAGAGCCAGGAACAGGATCGCGTTGGTGAGCAGATAGAGGCGGATCGAGAACACCTGCGCGAGCCAACCTGAGAGCGGGATCACCACGATCTCGGCGATCAGATAAGAGGTCGAGATCCAGCCGCCGTCGTCGATGCCGGCGCCGATCGCACCCTGGATATCGGCCAACGAAGCGTTGACGATCTGGATGTTCAGCACCGCCATGAAGGCGCCCAGGGTCGCGCCGATCACCGCGATCCATGTTCTTGCGGAAACCGCCGGGGTGGCAGGCGCAGCCGGGGCGGGGAGGCCGGCTGCGGCGTTGAGGGTGGGTTGGAGCGTGCTCATGGAAGCCTCGTCAGCTCAGCCGCCATTCGGACGGGATGTGTTGTCGGCGAGATGCCTGGCCGTCTCGCGCTCGGCCAGCACCGCCTGCTTGGTGTCGACGGTCGGCACCGCGGACATGCCGGGGCGCAGCAGGCCGGTCAGGCTGTGGTCGTCGAGCACGATCTTGACCGGCACGCGTTGCACGATCTTGGTGAAATTGCCGGTGGCGTTGTCCGGCGGCAGCAGGGCGAATTCGAGCCCGCTTGCCGGCGACAGACTGTCGACATGGCCGCGCAGGGTCTGGCTGCGGAAGCTGTCGACGCGTAGCTCGACTGGCTGGCCGGGGCGCATATGCGTGAGCTGCGTCTCCTTGAAGTTCGCGACGACATAGACGGCATCCAGCGGCACCACGGCCATCAATTGTGTGCCGGCTTGTACGTACTGGCCGACGCGTAGGCTCCGTGCGCCAACCGTGCCGTCGACCGGCGCGGTGATCTCGGTATAGGACAGGTTCAGCGCCGCCTGCTGCGCCACCGCGCGGGCGCGCTCGAGTTGGGCCGTCGCCTGGGCCCGCTGGGTGGTGAGCACGTCGACCTTGCGCTGCGCCGCCAAGAGGCCGGATTTGGCGTGCTGCAATTGCGCGGTGCTGGCGCGCAGCGCTGAATCGGTCTGCTGCGCGCGCTGGATGGTGCCGGAGCCCGACTTCATCAGGTCGTCGTAGCGGGCGCGTTCCTCCTGGGCGAATTTCAGGTTGGCCTCAGCAGCGATGACATCGGCGGTGCTCTGCGCGATGATCGGCTGTTGCAATTCGAGCTGGGCATCGATGTTGCGCACCGAGGCTTCGCCGGCCTCGACATCGGCGCGGGCCTGGTCGAGGGCTGTCTTGAAGTCACGATCGTCGATCTTGGCCAGCAGCTGGCCCGCTTTGACTTTCTCGTTGTCGCCGACCAGCACCTTCGCGATGTAGCCCGAGACCTTAGGCGCGATGATCGTGGAATCGGCCTTCACATAGGCGTCGTCGGTGGATTCGAGATAGCGGCCGGTCTTCAGGTAATCGTAGCCATAATCGGCAGCGACCACGACGCCGAGGGCCAGCGCCAGGCCGACCGCGCCCCGCTGGAGCGCCTGGCGAGACGGGCGAAGCCAGATTTTCTCATTTGTTTCAGTAACATACGAAGCGTTTGACATGACATCCTCGACATTCCCGGGCGCCTCCTAAGGGGCACCGCTGGCTCTAAGATGCGTTGTCCTCATAGCTGTGATAATCGTGGTATTAGTGGAAGAATTATCCAGTCCAGATGGATAATCGGAGCTCCGAGACATGGACCGCTTCAGCAGCCTCACGGCGTTCGTCCGGGTGGTCGATAGTGGCGGCTTTTCCGCCGCGGCCCGCCGGCTCGACATGTCGACGACAATGGTGAGCAATCATGTCCAGGCGCTCGAAGAGCGGCTGGGGGTGCGGCTGCTCAATCGGACCACGCGGAAAGTCAGCCTCACCGAAATCGGCAAGGCCTATTACGACCGTGCCACGCAGATCCTCGCCGATCTCGAACAGGCCGACGACATCGCGAGCGAATTGCAGTCGGTCCCCCGCGGCACGCTGCGCATCCACGTCGCCACGCACATGGTGCCGTTCGCCGCGCCGGTAGTCGCGCAGCTCCTGTCGACTTATCCGGAGCTCAAGATCGACCTGCGCATGGGCGAGGCCGACGTCGATCTCATCGAGGAAGGTTATGACGTCGCCTTGCGCATGACCCAGCCGCGGGATTCCAGCCTGATCGTGCGGAGTCTCGCCACGTGGCGCCATGTGCTGTGCTGTTCGCACGACTATCTCGAGAAGCACGGCCGCGTGCAGAAGCTCGATGAGCTCTCGGCGCATAATTGCGGCCGGCACCTGAATTATCCTTTCGGTGACGAGTGGCGCTTCCTCGATCGCAAGGGTGCGCCGGCATCGGTGCGCATCTCAGGCAGCTTCGTCACCAACAGCGGAGAAGCATTGCGGAAGGTGGCGCTGGAGGGCGCAGCCATCTGCCTAATGGCCGGGTTTCTCGTTCAAGACGATCTCGAATCGGGTCGGCTGGTCCGTCTGTTGCCGGAATATCGGACCGTCGAGCTGTCTATGAACGCGGTCTATCCGCATCGCCACCATCTGACGGCGAAGGTCAGGACCTTCATCGACATGCTCGTGCATCACAGCGCCGAGCAGCAGAAGCTGATCAACCCTTATTCATGAGGACGAATGCGGTCAGGCTGCCTTGGCCGCGACCGGCCGCGCCAGCAAGGATTCGACGTCGGTCTTCACCTTCGCGATCGCAGCCTCCTTCACCGGGCCATAACCGCGAATGTCCATGGGAGCCCTAGCGATGGCCGTGAGATTCGGCAGGCGTGCCGCGTCGAGCTCGCCGAGCATCCGCTCGATCAGGCCTTCGTACCAGGCGATCAGCTCCCGCTCGGCACGCCGTTCGGCCGTGTAGCCGAATGGATCGAACGGTGTTCCGCGCAGCCCCTTCAACCGCGCCAGCATGAGGAGCGGTGCCTGGATCCACGACCCGAAGGCGCGCTTGCGCGGACGCCCACGTGCATCGCGGCTTGACGGCAGGAAAGGCGGGGCAAGGTGATACTGGATGCGGAAGCCATCCTCGAACTCGCCTTTTAGCTCGTCGAGGAAGCCGCTCTGCATATGCAGCCGCGCCACCTCGTACTCGTCCTTGTAGGCCATCAGCTTGAACAGGGCGCGGGCAACCGCGCCGGTCAGAGCTTCGCTGTTCAGGACAGCCTCGGCGCGGCGGACCCTCGCGACGAGCGCCCGGTAGCCCGCCGCATAGGCTTCGTCCTGATAGGCGGTGAGGAAATCGGCGCGGCGTTCGATGAGTTGGTCGAGTGTCTCGGCCGTGGGCACGCCGTCCGTCTTCGGCAGAAAATCCGGAGCGGCAGCGGCGATGCGGCCCCAGGCGAACGCCTGCTTGTTGCGTTCGATGGCGATGCCGTTGAGCTCGATCGCGCGCAGCAGCGCTTGCAGCGAGACCGGCACCAGTCCGTGCTGCCAGGCAAAACCCAGCATGATGATGTTGGCATAGACGGCGTCGCCGAGCAGCCGTTCGGCCAGCGCATTCGCGTTGATCGTATCGAGATTGCCGTCGCCGATCACGCGGCCGATGGCGCGCAGGCGGGCAGTGGAGGCGAGGTCGGCATCGCGGAAGCGGACGACGTCGCCGGTCGGCATCTCCGCGGTATTGACCGCGGCGCGCGTGCCGCGGCGATAGGTGCCGGAGGCCTTCGACGAGGAGCTCACGACGAGATCGCAGCCGATCACCGCATCGGCCGCGCCTTGGTCGATACGAACCTGATGCAGCGCCCCGGGGGAAGCGGCAAGCCGGATGTAGCTCAGCACGGGGCCGAATTTCTGCGCAAAGCCGGTAAAATCCAGCACCGAGACGCCGCTTCGTTCGAGATGCGCGGCCATGCCGATCAGCGCGCCGACCGTAATTACGCCGGTGCCGCCGACGCCGGTCACCAGCAGGTCGTAGGGCCGGTCGAGCGTCGCGAAGGCGGGCAGAGGCAGCGTCGCGGCACGGCCGATCGCGTCGACCCGGCTCGCGGTTTTCTGGCGACGCGTGGCGCCTTCGACGGTAACAAAACTCGGACAGAAGCCGTTGAGACAGGAAAAATCCTTGTTGCAGGCCGAGAGATTGATCTGGCGTTTGCGGCCGAACGGCGTTTCCTTCGGCTCGACGCTGAGACAGTTGGACTCGACCGAGCAATCGCCGCAGCCTTCGCAGACGAGATCATTGATGTAGACATAGCGCTTCGGGTCGTTCATCTGGCCGCGCTTGCGCCGCCGGCGCTTCTCGGTGGCGCAGGTCTGCTGGTAGATCAGCACGGAGACGCCTGGCACCTCGCGCAGCTCGCGCTGCACCGCGTCCATCTCCTCGCGTGGATGGATGGTGACGCCGGTTGGCAGGTCGGGCGGAGAAAATTGCGCGGGATTGTCCGACACCAGCGCGATACGCTCAACACCTTCGGCGCGGACGCTGTGGGCGATGGCATGCACGCTGACCGGCCCGTCGACTGGCTGGCCGCCGGTCATCGCTACGGCATCGTTGAACAGGATCTTGTAGGTGATGTTGGCATTGGCCGCGATCGCCTGCCGGATCGCCATCGAGCCGGAGTGATAATAGGTGCCTTCGCCGAGATTTTGGAACACGTGCTTGTGGCCGGTGAATTTCGATGAAGCCGCCCAGTTCACGCCCTCGCCGCCCATCTGGATCAGCGAGGAGGTCTCACGGTCCATCCAGCTCGCCATGAAGTGGCAGCCGATGCCGGCCAGTGCCTTGGAGCCCTCCGGCACCTTGGTCGACGTGTTGTGCGGACATCCCGAGCAGAAATAGGGTGTGCGCGTCGCGCCTGGGACGTTGATCGTGCGCGCGGCCTCCGGCATCAAGGCAGCTGCCCGCGCGGCGAGATTGAGGCCTGGAAACATCGGGTCGAGCCGGCGCGCCAGCACGGCAGCCAGCGCGCGCGGCGACAATTCGCCGATCCACGAGATCAGCCGCGCCCCCCGCTCGTCATGCTTGCCGACCATGCGCTCGGGCTTCGCGCCCGGATAATCGTAGAAATATTCCTTGAACTGGCTCTCGATGATGCCGCGCTTCTCCTCGACGACGAGGATCTCGCGCTTGCCCTTCACGAACTCCATGGCGTCATGGAGCGCCAGGGGCCAGACCATGCCGACCTTGTAGATGTCGATGCCGATGCTGCGGCAGGCCGTTTCATCGAGGTCCATCAGCCGCAGCGCTTCCATAAGGTCGAGATGCGCCTTGCCCGTGGTGACGATGCCGTAGGTGGCACCCGGAATGTCGTAGATGTGCCTGTCGATCGGATTGGCCTTCGCAAAGGCGTAGACGGCGTGCTTCTTCGCTTCCAGCCGTTCCTCGATCTGCGGACCCGGCAGGTCTGGCCAGCGATAGTGCAGGCCTCCCGGTGGTGGCGCGAAGTCGGGCGTGCGGAAGTCGCGGGGCGGGCTTAGCGCCACGGACGCGCCAGACTCCACGATCTCCGAAATCGCCTTGAAGCCGACCCACATGCCGGAGAAGCGGCTCAGTGCGTAACCATATTCGCCGAACTCGAGATATTCGCCGACGCTTGCCGGGTGCAGCGTCGGCATGAACCAGCTCATGAAGGCGACGTCGGACTGGTGCGGCATCGAGGATGAGACGCAGCCATGATCGTCGCCGGCGACCACCAGCACGCCGCCATGCGGCGAGGAGCCATAGGCATTACCGTGCTTGAGCGCATCGCCCGAGCGATCGACGCCGGGGCCCTTGCCGTACCAGAGCCCGAACACGCCATCGACCTCGCGGTCCCCTTGCGTCTCGACTTGCTGCGATCCGAGCACGGCGGTTGCCGCAAGGTCTTCGTTGACTGCGGGGAGGAATTCGATGCGGTCGCGCTTTAATCGCTCCTGGATGCGCCAGAGCTCGAGATCGACGCCGCCAAGCGGCGAGCCGCGATAGCCGGAGATGAAGCCCGCGGTATTGAGGCCGCGGGCGCGATCGCGCCTGACCTGGTCGAGTGCGATACGGACGATCGCCTGTGTGCCCGTGAGGAAGACACGGCCTTGCTCGCGGTCATAGCGGTCGGAGAGTTCGTAGATGTCGAGGGACGGAATGGCGTCCATGCGGACCTCCCGCGGCATTTCCTGCCGGATCAGCAGAGGTTAGGCTCGGACGGCTGGTAGGTCTTACCTATCTTTCCCGGTAGGCGCGGTTATTCTGGTAGATATAACCCGATTTGGCCTATCATTCGGTCAAGTTATCCGGTTTATGAGGATTCCATGATCGAAGAGCAGGATGCGCGGATTCTTGCGCACCTCCAGAAGGACGGCCGCGCCACCAACCAGCAGCTTGCCGACGAGGTCGGCATGTCCACCTCGGCCTGCTGGCGCCGGGTGCGCGCGCTTGAGGAAAGCCGCGTCATCCGTGGCTATGCAGCGCTGATCGATCGCGAGCGGGCGGGCTTTGCGATGTCCGCCATCCTCCACGTCTCGCTGGAGCGGCATGACGCCAAGTTCGTCGATGAATTTGTCGCGCGGGTCACCACGCGCCGCGAGGTGCTGGAGTGCTTTGCGACCACGGGCGATGCCGATTATCACTTGCGCGTCGTCGTGCAGGACATGGCCGCCTACAACAGATTCTTGGACGAATTCATGTTCCGCATCCCCGGCATCCGCTACGTCCGCAGCAATGTGGTGCTGAAGGAGATCAAGACGAGCGTGGCACTGCCGTTTTGACGCAGGTGTGCACGGATTATCCGTGGTCGTCCCGGCCCTGCTGCGCCATTGCGCAGGGAGCCGGGACCCATGATCACGAATGCCAATTGTTTGCGAAGCTGTAACAACGAGTCCCGATCATGACATCGGCTGCGGCGGTATGGCTCCCGGCTTTCGCCGAGACGACACTGTGGGTGCAGCGTGCGCTATACCTTCTCCCTGACAAACCTATTCCGCAACGTCCCGATGCCGCTGATCTCGATCTCCACGACATCGCCGTGCTTGATATCCGGCGAGGCTCCGTCCGTCCCCATCCAGATCACGTCGCCGGGCCACAGCGTGAAATACTTCGTCAGCTCGACCAGGAACGGCACCACGCCGAAGATCATGTCGTTGGTTTGGAAGCGATTGGTCTCCTTGCCGTTGACCCGGACGATCGTCTGCATCCCGGCGAGGTCCGCCTCGGTCTCGATCCACGGACCCATCGGCTTGAACGTGTCGGCGTTCTTGGAGCGCCACAGGCTGCGATCAGCCTTCTGCCAGCTGCGCTCGCTGACGTCGTTGCCGATGGTGTAGCCGAACACGCAATCCATCGCGTTCGCTTCGGTGAGATGCTTCACTTTTTTGCCGATGACGACGACGAGCTCGCCTTCATAGTGGATCTTGTCCGTTGCAAAGGAAGGGATCACGACATCCTGGTCATGTGCGATCAGCGCGTTTTGGGCGCGATAGCCGATCTCGGGACGGTCTGGCACTGCCGGCACCTCGCCGCGCTTGTCGGCGGCCTCCTTCAGGTGCTTCAGGTAGTTCAGGCCGACGCAATAGAAGGTGCGGGGAATCAGCGGCAGCTCGATGGTAACTTGTGACAGCGGATGCGTGCGCGAGCTGCGCCGCCATTCACTGAAGGGGTCGCCGTCGACGGCGATCACCTGGTCGTCTTCAACGATCCCCCAGGACGTCCTGTCCCTGGCAGTGAATTTCAGCCAGCGCATGTTATGCCCTCATTGTCATTCCGCGGCATCGCGGGCTGCGTCTTCCAGGCACCGGGTGCCGGCCGCTTGAGCCCGAGATTTTCCCGCAACGTCTTGCCGCGGTATTCTTTCTGGAACAGGCCGCGCCGCTGCAATTCCGGCACGACGTGTTGCACGAAATCCGCGTAGGAGCCGGGTACGTAAGTCGCGGCGATGACAAAACCGTCGCAGCCGCGCTCGGCGAACATCTCTTCCAGCTTGTCCGCGATCTCCTTGGGACCGCCGACCATCGCATCCTGAACCTGGCCGCGGCCGGAGTAGGTGACGAAGTCACGCGCGCTCGGATTGTTCTTGCCCGAATTCTTCAGCACGCCGTCGCGAATGCCTAAGATGCCCTGCATGCTCTTCAGCTCTGCCGTCGTCAGCGGCTCGTCGAGATCCTTGGAGGCGAAATCGTAGTTGAGCGCTTCGGCGAGCAGCGACAACGCGTCGATCTCGAGCGGAAGTTTGTTGATCAGCGCCATCTTGTCCTCGGCCTCCGCCTTGGTCGCCGCGCAGACCGGCGTCGTCAGGTTGCAGAGGAGCATCTGGTCGGGATCGCGGCCAGCCTTGGCGGCTTCGTTGCGCACGGAAGCATAGCCTTCCTTGGCGCCCGCGAGGTTGCGCGCGGCGGTGAAGATCACCTCACCCCATCGCCCGGCAAAGCGCTGGCCGCGACCGGACGCGCCGGCCTGGATGATCACGGGATGGCCCTGGTCCGAGCGCGGCACGGTGAACGGTCCGCGCGACTTGAAGGCCGGTCCATTGTGATCGAGTCGCTTGACCTTGGTGGGATCGGCAAAGCGGCCGCTCTTCTTGTCCATGATGAGCGCGCCGTCCTCCCAGGTGTCCCAATGGCCGAGCACGACCTCCATGAACTCGTCGGCGCGGTCGTAGCGGGAATCATGCTCGGGGTGCGAGTCGCGCCCCATGTTGAGCGCCTCGCCGTCGTTCAGCGAGGTGACAACGTTCCAGCCGGCGCGCCCGCCGGACATCAGGTCGAGCGTTGCGAAGCGTCGGGCGACGTCGAACGGCTCGTAATAGGTGGTCGAGCAGGTCGCGCCAAGTCCGAGCTTCTCGGTGACCATGCCCATCGTGGTCAGCACGATCAGCGGGTCCATCTTCACGCAGCGGATGCCGTATTCGACGGTGTGGGCGTGATCGTTGCCGTAGCGGTCCGGCATCGCAAGGCGATCGTCGAAGAAGGCCATGTGGAATTTGCCGGCTTCGAGGATTCTCGCGATCTCCTGATAATAATCCGCCGACATCGAATCGTTGCGCGAGTCCGGATGCCGCCAGGAGCTCGGCAAGTTCGTGCAGTTCTGCGCCTGGAGGAAGCCGACCAGTACCATCTGCCGCGTCATGCTGCTGTTCTCCTGATGCCGTCAAGCCAGATCGAGGACGGTGTCGAGCCGGTACTCGCGCGCCAGCGCGCGCAGCTTCCCCCAGGTAGTATCCTCGATCTCGATGCCGTCGCGCAGGCGTTGCCGCTCGCGCAGGCCCTCGATCTCGCCGGGATAGAACACGCCCGTGCTGCCTTCGGACGGCGGCGTCGATTTGAGGTAATGCGCAAACTCGGCGACTTCACGCTTGAACTCCTTCAGCGGACGGAAGGCCGCGACGTTGAACACCGCCATGAAGCATCCGTCATTGTGCCGCCCGGTCGGCTCGACGCCGAAGCCGAGACCGGTGAGCAGGCCGCACAGCACCTCGACCATGGCAGCAAGACCGCTGCCCTTGTAGCCCTCGGTGCCGCCGAGCGGCAGCAGCGCGCCGCCGTTGCGATATTGGGACGGATCGGTGGTGTGCCGCCCCTCGGCATCGATGATCCACCCCGCCGGAATCTCCTCGCCGCGGGCGAGCGCGAGCTGGATCTTGCCGGCCGCCACCGCCGAGGTTGCCATGTCCAGATAGAACGGCGCATCGAGGTCGGACGGCACCGCGATCGAGATCGGGTTGGTGCCGAGCCGCGCCTCCTTGCCGCCAAACGGGGCGACGTGCTTCGGCGAGCGGCCGGAGTCCGCGGTCGCGATTCCGATCATACCTTCCCGCATCGCCATCAACGGATAAGCGGCAAGGCGGCCGACATGGCTCTGCCGGAACACGGTGCAGGCGGCGACGTTCGCCGTCTTCGCCTTCTCGATGGTCAGTGCCATGGCCTTGGCGTTGACGTGGTAGCCGAACCCCCAATGGCCGTCGATCACGGTCGTGGTCGGCGATTCCTGGACAATGGTCCATTTGGCGCCGGGAACGATGTGTCCGGCCTTGATGCGGTCGATATAGGTCGGAACGGCGATCACGCCGTGCGAGTCATGGCCGGCGAGATTGGCGTTGACGCAGCCGAACGCCACCGCGTCCGCTTCTTCCTCGGACGCTCCGGCGGCGCGGAGCAGCGCTGCGCTGATGCACGTGAGACGTTCGGCCCCGACGATCGGCATGGCGTTTCCCCGGCTTGGTGCCCTTAACAGGGAGTTTGTTCGGTGCATGGTCTCAAAGCGCCGGTGCGATATCAATCTCCCGTAAACCAATACAGGGCTGCATTTTCGTAAAGAGAACGCGCCTTCGGTCGAAAGTTCATGCCATGCGGCGGTATTTTCGACAGTTTGGCGCCGGCCGTTCGCCGCTCATTCACTTTGATCGAGGGTTTGCAGCGCGCAATAACGTCCACTTAGGCGATCGCCACCCATAAAGTCACCCGGGAAAAATAGGCAGAAATGCCCGGGAGCTGAGAACGTGCCGACGACCCTCGCACGCACCTTTGCGGCGTTGAGCGCCATTAACGAAGCGATTCTCTACGCGAAATCGCCGGACGAGCTGTACCAGAAGGTCTGCGACGCCGGGTTTTCGAGCGGAGATTTTTTGGCCGTCGCAGTGTTTCTGGTGGGACCGGACGGCCGGCGGCTGCACTTTGCGGCCGGCTGCGGCGATGACGTTGCGCGCCTGCGCTCGATCGTGATCACGACGGAAGCAGGCACGCCGGAAGGATCTGGCGTCGGTGGCGAGGCGTTCCGCGATCAGAAGCTGTGCATCAGCAATGACTATCTGAACGATCCGCGTTCGCCGGCGTGGCGCGAGGGTGCGGCGAAGCCCCAAATCGGCGCGGCTGCGGCAGTCCCGCTCCTCTGTAACGGCAAGGGCGTCGGCGTGCTCTACGTGACCCGCCGCGAAGCCGGATCGCTGAACGAGCAGATGGTGTCGCTGTTCGAGCGCATGTCGGCCAATATCTCCTACGCGCTCGAGAATTTCGAGCGAGAAGGAGCGCGCCGGGACAGCGAGGCGGCAATGCGGCGGCTGAATCGCATGTTTGGCGCGCTTAGCGCGACCAACGAAGCAATCCTCAAAGCCAGTACCGAGTTGGACTTGTATCAGCGGGTCTGCGACGCAGCAGTGCACGGCGGCAAATCGCTGGCGACTTTCGTGCTGTTGCGCGAGGAGAACTCGCACTGGCTGACGCCGGTGGCCGCGACCGGACAAAATCTCGATCTAATCAGACAAGCACGCTACTCGATCAATCCCGACAATCCTCACGGTCGGGGCATCTCCGGCCAGGTCTTCCGGACGCAGAAGGCGATGGTCGAAGACGACCTCGTCGGTCGTACCAAGGGAACGACCTGGGAGCGGGCCAGCATCAATGCCGGCGCGGTCGCCTGCGTCGCCGCACCATTGATCAAGCGCGGAACCAGCGTCGGCGTGATGTTCTTCTTCGTCAGCAAGTCGTGGGCGAAGGACCATGGCATCGTCGCGCTGTTGCTGCGGATGACCGAGAACGTGTGCTTTGCGCTCCAGAATTTCGATCGCGACGAGGAGAAAGCGCAGATCGCGCGGGAGGAGGAGCGGCTCGCGCGCATGTACGCCGCGCTGAGCGCGACCAATGAAGCGATCATCCGGGCCACGTCGCGTGCCGAGCTGTTCGATCTCGTATGCGAGGCGTCCGTGCAGGGTGGAAAGTTCGGCTCGGCGACGATCGCGCTTGCCGAGCCTGCCTCCGGGTTGCTGCGGGTCGTCGCCTCCGCAGGGCCGTACTCCGATGAAGTACGCAGACTCAAATTCGCCACGACCGACAAGGTGCCGGAGGGAAGAGGCCTGACCGGCACGTGCTTCCGCACCGGGCAGCCGTGCATCTCCAATCACCTGCTCGCCGACGAGCGCCTCAAGCCCTGGCACGAGAGTGCCCGCCGCACCGGCGTCAAGTCCTCCGCCGTGTTGCCGTTGCTGAACGGCGACCGCAAGGAGGGCGTATTCCTGTTCAATTCGCTCGAGATCGGCACCTTTACGCCGGAATTGGTTGAACTGCTGGAACGACTCGCACGCAACGTGTCATTTGCGATCGCAAATCTCGACCGCGCCGAGGAGAAGGCGAAGGCCGACAAGCAGCGAGACCGGCTGAGCGGCATGTTCGCGGCGTTGAGCGCCACCAACGAAGCCATCATGCGCGCCGAGACCCGTGAGGAGCTGTTCGAAGTCGCATGTCAGGCGGCCGTGCTGGGCGGCATGTTCGCCTCTGCGACGATTGGAATCATCGACGAGAAACGTGAGTTGGTCCGGGTCGTCGCCGTGAAGGGACGGCTCCAGCAGCGAATGGTCGGGCGCACCTGCGCGATTACCCCGGATCATCCCGAGGGCCAGGGCATCATTGGAACCTCGCTGCGGACGCGCCGGCCCAGTGTCGTTAACGACTATATGCACGATCCGCGCTCGGCACACTGGCACTCCAAGGCGGTTGAGGACGGAACCCGGGCCGCTGCCAGTTTCCCGCTTCTACGCTCCGGTCAGGAGCCGATCGGCATCCTGCTGTTCCTTGCTCCGGAGGAGGATACATTCACGCCCGATCTGGTCGAACTGCTGGCCCGTCTCGCAGAGAACGTCTCGTTCGCGCTCGACAATTTCGACCGCGCCGAGGAAAAGGCGCGCACCGAGGCGCAGAAGGAGCGCCTGACTCGCATGTTCGCGGCGCTGAGCGCGACCAACGAGGCGATCATGCGGGCGAAATCGCGCGCCGAATTGTTCGACCTCGTATGTCTCGCCGCATCGAACGGCGCCAAGTTCACCTCGACGACCATTGCGCTCGCCGGCGCCGACAGCGACCAGCTCAAGATCGTTTCAAGCGCAGGACCGTCGTCCGACACCACGCGCAATGTCCGCCTCTCGGTCGACCCCGAGCGCCCCGAAGGTCGGGGCATGGCCGGCACGGCGTTCCGGACCCGGCAGCCCTGCATCAGCAACGACTATCTCAACGACCAGCGCGTGAGCGCCTTCCACGACATTGTTCGTGGCGACGGCGCACGGTCGGGCGCGGCGATCCCGCTCATCGTTCATGATCTGGCCGTCGGCGTCATGATCTACATGTCGACCGACAAGGACACGTTCACCGCCGAGTTCGTCGAGCTGTTGCAGCGCCTCGCCGACAACGTCGCCTTCGCGATGGAGAATTTCGATCGCGCCGACGAGAAAAAGAAGGCCGACGAGCGGATCGAATACCTCGCCTCGCATGACAGCCTGACGGACCTGCCGAACCGCGAGACATTCAACGGATTGTTGCGCGAGGCGATCGGCGCGGCGCAGCGTCGCGATCACCGCTTTGCGGTGCTGTTCATCGATCTCGACCGCTTCAAGGTCATCAACGATTCGCTCGGCCACGAGGCCGGCGACCTGCTCTTGCTCGAAGTGGCGAGTCGGTTGCGGGGCGCGCTGCGGACTAGCGACGTGGTGGCACGGCTCGGCGGCGACGAATTCGTGGTGATCCTCGACCGGTGCGGCGAAATCGACGAGGTCCAGCGCATCGCCAGCGGGCTGCTCGCCGTGCTTGGCGAGCCCATGGAGCTGGCCGGGCACGAGTGCCACACCACGGCCTCGATCGGCATTGCGATGTATCCGACCAACGGCTCCGACGCGCAGACACTGACCAAGAATGCCGACATGGCGATGTATCTCGCCAAGGAAGACGGCAAGAACGGCTATCGCTTCTTCTCGAAGGAAGTGAAGACGCAATCGATCGAACGTCTGTCGCTGGAGAGCGCGCTGCGCCGGGCGCTGGAGCGCCAGCAATTTTCGCTGAATTACCAGCCCAAGGTGGATATGGAGACCGGCCAGATCACCGGAGTGGAAGCGCTGCTGCGCTGGACGCATCCCGATCTCGGCAACGTCTCGCCGGCGCAATTCATTCCCCTTGCCGAGGAGACCGGGCTGATCGTGCCGATCGGCCGCTGGGTGCTGAATGAAGCCTGTGCCCAAGCGATGGCTTGGCAGCGCCGCGGCCTGCTGCCCTTGTCCATGGCGGTCAACCTGTCGCCGCGGCAGTTTGCCGACGAGCATCTGTTGCAGGACGTCGATGAGGCGCTGGCTGCCAGCGGCATGTCGCCGGTGCTGCTCCAGCTTGAGGTCACCGAGAGCATGATGATGCGCAATGTCGGGCGCGCGCTCAAGGTGCTCGACGCCATCCAGAGCCGCGGCATTCGCCTCGCCATC
This sequence comes from Bradyrhizobium sp. 179, assembly GCF_023073535.1. NCBI lineage: Bacteria > Pseudomonadati > Pseudomonadota > Alphaproteobacteria > Hyphomicrobiales > Nitrobacteraceae > Bradyrhizobium > Bradyrhizobium sp. 179. The sequence continues at coordinate 240,270 of NZ_JADPJR010000053.1, forward strand.
GACGATTTCGGCACCGGATATTCATCGATGTCGCTGATGAAGCACTTCCCGATCGACACCATAAAAATCGACCGCTCCTTCGTCCGCGACCTGCCGCAGGATTCGGAAGACCAGGCCATCGCGCAGGCGATCATCAGCATGGGCAAGGCGCTCGGCATGACCGTCGTCGCCGAAGGCGTCGAGAACGCCGAGCAGGAGGCATTCTTGCGCACCCATGGCTGCGACGAGATGCAGGGCTATCTGATCTCCAAGCCGCTGCCGGCGCGGCAGATGGCCGAACTGCTGCGGCCGATAGAACTGCCCGTCGCGCCGCCGCTCCAGCCGGAGCCGGACCTTGCCGCAACCGAGGCCGCAGCGTTACGGCTGAAACGCGCTGTCGTCTGAGGGCTGCGGGTGCAGCTCGCGGACGTCATCATCCTTGCTTTCCGCCTTGCGCGGAAAATCTTCCGGCCACGGCAGTGAGGTCTGATCCTCAAACAGCGCGAGAAGCAGGCGCGCGCCATCGGCAAAGGCCGATCCTTCGCCGAGGCCGAGCGTGCGCGACCACGCACTTGGCATAGGCTGGCGCACGTCGAGCACCGCGATCGCGGGTCCCCACCACCAGGCCGGCGCCGGCGAACGTTCGTCCTCGGGCACAGCGAGCCAGCGGGCGAACTCGTCCACCACGCGCTCGAATTGCAGGCTTGCGGCCTGATGCATTCGCTCAGTGCTCCTTGGGTCCGCCTGAAAGCAGGCCGATGTGCGCACTCGGTCGTGGTCTTTACGTTGAAGAACGGCTCGCGTCGCGCAGCCACGTCTGCCGCTCCCATCGGCGGCCAGGCCTGAAACATGCGGCGGCCGGAAAAGCGGTCGACGCCGGTCGTCATAGTCTCTTTAGCCGCTGAAGGCCCCTGCCGGCAAGGTGCAGGACGGTTACCTAACGCGACCTGAAGGGATGCGCCTTCTGGTGCCAGGCCCAGGCCGTGCGGATGATCGTAGGCAGGTCGGAATGACGCGGCACGAAGTTCAGCACCTTCTTCGCAGCAGAGGGATCCGCGACCAGATAGGTGGGATCGCCGGCGCGGCGCGGCTTGACGGTGTGTGGCACCTCGCGTCCGGTCTCCTGCCTGATGGCGTTGAGGATCTCGCGCACGGAAAAGCCGGAGCCGGTGCCGAGATTGAAGCTGCCGCCGGCATGCCCTTCTTCCAGAAGCTTCAGTGCCGCCACATGCGCCGCGGCGAGATCGGTGACATGGATGTAGTCGCGGATCGCGGTGCCGTCGGGCGTGCCGTAGTCGTCGCCGAACACTGCGAAGTCGACATGACCCTGAAGCGCCATCATGGCGCGCGGAATGAGATGGGTTTCGTTGTCGCGCAGTTCTCCGATGCCGCCGGCTGGGTCGGCGCCGCTGGCGTTGAAATAGCGCAGGCAGAACGCGCCGAAGCCATAGGCCGCGCGGTAATCGGCGAGCATGCGCTCGATCATCCATTTCGATGCGCCGTAGGGGTTGATCGGCACGCAGGGAAAGTCTTCCGGCAGTTCCTTGGAATCGGCGTTGCCGTAGACGGCGCCGGTCGAGGAGAACACGATGCGATGGCAGTTCGCGTTACGCATCGCCTGCAACAGCGACAGCGTGCCTTGCACGTTGTTGATGTAATATTTCTGCGGGTCGATCATGGACTCCCCGACGAGGCTCGCCGCCGCGAAATGCATCACTGCCGTGATCTTGTGATCGGCGAAGGCGCGCGCCAGTGCTGTGCCGTCGAGCAGATCGCCCGTCACCAGCGGGCCGGTCACGAAACTGCGATGGCCCGTCGAGAGATTGTCATAGACGACGGGCTGATAGCCGGCGGCGGTCAGTGCGCGGCAGGCATGCGAGCCAATATAGCCCGCGCCCCCGGTGACGAGGACGGTCGGTCGGTCGGTCATGTCGTGTTCAGCTCTTCCCTAACGGACGGGTCGGTTACGGCTGAAGAGAAGATAGAGCGCGCGGGGGTTGGTGGTCAAATAGCGCCAGAACAGGCGGCGTGGCTCGAGCCAGGTGCGCCAGGCCCACTCGAGTCCGATCTTCTGCATCCATTGCGGCGCGCGGGAGCGGCTGCCCGACAAAAAGTTGAATAGGCCGCCGGATGTCTTGATAACGCCAACATTGGTGAGATGCGGCGTGAATTCCTCCACGAATGCCTGCTCGTTGGGCACGCCGAGCGCAACCCAGAGATAATCCGGCGCAAGCGCGTTGATTTCCTCGACCTTCGCGCGCAGCGCTTCGCCGCGCAGATAGCCATGGCTGCGGCCGACGATCCTAAGATTCGGATACATCTTCTGGACGTTCTCGACCGCTGCGATGTTCTCGGCCTCGCTGGCGCCGAGCATGTAGAAGGTGCGGCCGAGCGCTTCCGCCTTGCGCGCGACGACATGGAACAGGTCCGTGGTTGCGACGCGCTCCGGCAGCGGAAACCAGGATTGTAGCTTCGAAGCCGCGACCAGCGGCTGGCCATCGGCGTTGATCAGGTCGGCGACGCGGAACAGGCGCTCGGTCTGCGGCTCGGTCGAGCAGCGCGCCAGCACCTCGCCATTGGCCGAGGTCAGGAACAGCGGCCGGCCGATGCGCTTGTCAGGATCGGTCGCCTCGATCATGAAATCGGCGGTCGCTTCCAGGTCGATCGCGGCCATGCGAAGGCCGCCGACGGTGATCCGCGGCACGTCGGCAGTTGCCGCCCGTCCCTCGAAGTTGACGCGACGCTCAAGCATATTGCCTGCCTCGCTGGCGCGTTTGGGCTGCGGGAGTGAGCTCGTCGAGCACGACGCCGACGAGCTTGCGCTCGGCGCGACCGAGCGTGGTCAAGATCTCTTCCAGGCTGTCGTTGATGTCGAGGCTGGTCGGCAGCACCGCCACTAGCGCGTCGGTGTCGTCCAGCAGCTTACGGCCGCCGGCCGAAAGCGGCACCGCGGGGCCGTCGAGGATCACGAGATCATAGCCACCCGCGGCTCGCGCCTGTGTAATCGCCTTGCGGATGGCGTCGGCCGCCTTGCCGGCGTCGCCCTCTGCGGCCGGCAGCACCGAGATGCCGTTGACCGTCTTGATCTCGCGGGCGTCCTTGCTGCCAATCGAGAGCCAGCCGAGCCTGCTCGGCTCGTTCTTGCCGCGACGATCGACCTTGTTCGAGAGCGAACGCGCCTGATGGTCGGCATCGATCATCAGCACGCGGGTGCCGTCGCGCGCGGCCGCCAGTGCGAAATTCAATGCGGTCACGCTACGCCCGGTGGTCTCGCCTGCCCCGACGAGTGCGATGACGGGCATCGCCTTGCCACCGGCGCGCCGGGCCACGGCAGCGCGCATGTCGCGCCAGGCATTGAGCAGCGTGGTGAGGGGAAAGCCGGGGCGCAGCGTCGGCCAGCCCAGCCGGGTGAGATCGACGCCGCCGCCAGTGGCGAGAATGGCGCCGAGCGTGTGAATGACGTCGGCCTCCTGGAGGCGTGCGATCAGCGGCTTCTCGATCAGGGGCTTCTCGACGATCGAAGGCTGTAACGGAGGTGCGGCAAGTTCCGGCGGAGCTTGCTCTACTTCCGGAGCCCCTGAGACCTGCGGGGGCGGCGAGGCCTCCGAGAGCTCTGGAGCCCGCGCGCGCTGCGGAGCTCGCGTTGCATCCGGCACCGGCGTGCGCTGTGGACGGGCAGGTGTTGGCGCCGGCGCGCTCGCACGAGAGAACAGGAGCTCGGCCGCAGCGAACCAGCTTGACGCCGCGACCGCACCGAAGATGAAGCCGATCATGGCAAACAGGCTCATCGCCGGCGGAAACGAGCGCCGCTGCGGCACCGTCGCTTCGCCGATGACGCGGGCTGCGGAGGTGTTCAGGCTCTCCTGCTCCTCGGTCTCGCGAGAACGCTTGAGGAAGGACTGGTAAACGTCGCGGCTGGCGTCGGCCTCGCGTTCGAGCTCGCGCAGGCGGACTGCGGCCTGGCTAAGCTGGACGCTCTGCCGCTTCTGCGCTTCCAGCGCCCGGTTGAGCGAGGCTTCGAAGTCGCGGGCACGCGTCAGGTCGTTCTTGGCGGATTGGGCGAAGCGATCGATTTCCTCGTTGATGGTGCGCTTGAGATCCTCGACCTGCTTCTCGGTCTGGCGCAGCGCCGGGTGGCGCGGGCCGAGCTCGCCGGCTTGTTCCGCATATTTCTTGCGGGCGTCGGCATATTGCGCGCGCAGGTTCGCAATCGTCGGCGATTGCAGCGCCTCGGGGATTGCGCCCGCATCCGCCGCCGTGCGCCGGCTCGCCTCGATCTGGTCGAGCCGCGCCTGCGCATCCATCGTCGCCGCGCGGGCCGCGGCCAGCCGCTGGTTGCTGGCGGAGAGCTGCTGGTCGCTGATCAGCGTGTCCTGGGTGCCGACGAAATTGTTCTGTGCCTTGTAGGTGGCAAGCGCGGTCTCGGCGTTGCGCAGCCGCTCGCGCAGCTCCTTCAGACGGCCGGAGAGATCATTGGTGGCGCGCCGTGCGGCCGAGGCCTGCGAGTTGCGGGATTCCGCAAGGTAGGCATTGGTCAGCGTGTTGGCGAGCATCGCCGCTTTCGCGGGGTCCGTCGACCAGACCTCGATGTCGACGATGAAGCTCTTCTCGGTCTTGCGGACCGTGATGTGGCGGTTCAGCGCGTCGAGCGCCGCGAGCTGCACTTCCTTCTTTTCCGCGGCCGAGGGCGCGCGGGGCTGAAGGCCGATCAGGCCGAGCAGCGAGGACATCAGGCTGGTGCCCTCGCCACCGCCGAATTCCGGATCCTTGTCGAGGCCGGCTTGCTGGATGACCTGGAGCAGCACGCTATTGGAGGTGATCAGGCGCGCCTGGCTCTCCACCACCATGGACATGCCGGAGACGTCCTGCGCGCGCGGCGTCAGCTCGCGATCGACGAGCTGAAGCTCGCGCGGGTCGACATAGAGCTGTGCGGTGGCGGTGTAGCGGGGCGTCAGGCTCTTGCCGACGGTGACCGCGAGCGTCGCGCCGAGCAGGGCGGCGGCGGCAATCGCGACCTTTCGCCGCCAGAGCAGATTGGCGAACTCCAGCACGCTGAGACCGGCCTGAGGCTTTCCTTGCGGGGCCTCCGATCTAGCCCGATCAATCGGCTGGTTATAGTCAAGCATGATCCCCAGCTTTCATTCCAACTGCCGCGGGCTGAGGGGTTACTCTTCGGTTCACGCCACGCACCCGGGACATAGGTGCCCAATCAACGCAACAGGGAAAATTAACCATACTCATTGAGGGACTATTCACCGAAATGGCAAACAAAGCGTTTAAGCGCATGCCGTTCTTCGGTGCGTCGCCGCGACGCTGAGGTCGCTCAGAGATTAACGGTTCGTTACCGCACGCAGCGTGGCCGCGAAGCTTCGCTTGTTGTGCGATCCGCTGCGCGCGCATGGCCGTCAGCTCTTTCGCAGGATGACGTGATAATCGCCGCGGCGGACGTCGGTGCCGCGCGGCAGCACGGCGTTCAGCACCGCGGCCCCAGCGTCGACGAGGACCGCAAACAAAGGCTTGCGCCGGCGCATCTCGGGATAGCGCGGGCTCTCGACTTCACGACGATAGATCATCTCGAGACCGTTGGCGGCCGCGAACGCTTCGAGCCTCGGCAATGTCACCAGCGGATGGAAGAACGTCGGGAACGGCGGCTCGCCCGGCAGGCCGGCATCCTTGATGCCGCGGATGTTCCGGTAAAACCAGACGTGGAACCAGTGCGGCGAGTATTTGGTGACCACGCCGGACAGCGAGCGCGGGTTGGGGGCGCCGATCAGGATCAATCCGCCGCGCTTGAGCGCATCGCGGAAATTCAGCAGTGCAGCTTCGACGTCGGGAAGATGCTCGATCACGTTGTAACAGATCACGAGATCGAAGGTCTCTTGCCCGAAACGGTAGGTCTGGACGTCACCGAGGATCGCCTCGTCGGCGTAGGTATTGTTGCGGACCTGATCCTCGTCGATGTCGACGACGGTGACGTGGCTGCGGCTCGGCAATTCCGGCGGCAGAACGCTGCACGAGCCACCGCCGGCTTCATAGATGGCGAGCCGGCCCTGCGGCAGCTCGCGGCGCAGCACGTCATGAATTGCGAGCAGGCTGTCGCGGGCTTCGCCAGGGATCAGATCGTGCAGCGCCTGGGTGGGGGGAGTGGCCGCGGAGACGTTGATTGCCGTGGCTGTCGCGAACTCGATCGTCGCTGGCTTGTTCATGATTTTCTGACCGCACTTGTTCTATTCAAATTTACAGGAAAAAACTCGCTTGCCCGAAGAGCAAATCTGATGCCGCGCCGTGTCACTGATCGCAGTGCTTACGGTCGGGTTAATGCGCATAGGCGTTAACTAGGGCATTGTTCATGTTGAGCTGTTGCCGGCGCATTGGACCGCGAGTTGCACTAACACGGGTGCGAGGTTTCGCTGCAGAAGCGTGCGAAGGCGGTTAACTGCATGATGTTTGTGCCAAGATGACTGGAGATCGCCGGCGTGCGCGAGGATTTTCCGCTCGCCGGACGTTCATTTTGGGACGCATCTGTCCCGCCGCGATGTGCCGCCGCGGGACGCGGCCGATCCGCGCGATCGAAGCAGGGCTTTTTCAACATATCTCGGACATCTAGGACGTCATGACATTGATCCCGACAGACTTGTCCGCGAGGCGCTTCTCGGACCTCGTGTGCGATCCCAACCGCGAGATCGCGGCGAGCTCCAGCGTCATCGACCTGTCGGTCGGCATCGTCGTCTGCATTCCCTGCTTCCGCCGCCCGCAGCATCTGCGGCTGACGTTGGACTCGCTGGTCAGCCAGCGCACAGCTCGCTCCTTTGCGGTCGTCATGGTCGAGAACGATGCCGCGCGGCGTGAGAGCGCGCCGGTCGCCGCGGAATATCTCGCCGACGGCAGGCTCCAGGGCATCTGCCTCGTCGAGAAGCGGCAGGGCAATTGCCAGGCGATCAACGCCGCGTTCGAGACGGCCCAGGCCCTGTTTCCCGCCGCGACCCGCTTCCTGATGATCGACGACGACGAGATCGCTTCGCCCGATTGGCTCGAGCTGATGGTTCGCACCGCGGAGGCGACCGGCGCCGACGTGGTCGGCGGGCCGGTGTTGCCGGTCTTCGACGACGACAGCCAGCCCTGGCTGTCGCGTCATCCCGCGTTCTGTCCCGCCTATGATTACAGCGGCGCGGTGCCGCTGATCTATGGCTGCGGCAATTGTCTGATCACGCGCGCGGTGTTCGAGCGGTTCGAGCGTCCGGCCTTCGACCTGCGCTTCAATTTCCTCGGCGGTGGCGACTGCGATTTCTTCGTGCGGTGCCGCGATGCCGGCATGACATTCCACTGGACGGCGGAGGCGGTCATCACCGAAACCGTGCCGCAAAGCCGCACCAGCCTCGGCTGGATCGCGAAGCGAGGCTTGCGCATCGGCGCGATCAATTATCGCGTGCAGTCCAAGGCTGCGCAGAGCGCAGCGGCGCGGATGCTGGTGTTTGCGCAGATGGTTGGCCGGTTGCCGCTGTCGCTGGTGCGTGCGGCCGGTCTGCTGACATCGTCGAAGACAGTCGTCGCGATGCATCCCGTGATGGTCGCGCTCGGCTCCGTGCTTGCGGCATTCGGCATCGAGCCGAAGCCCTATGAAGCCTCGAAGATCGTGTCCTGACGTCCTGGCAGCGGAGCTAGATGCCAAAGCGGGCGAGGACGACCCGGAGCGCGGAGCGCGGCAGCGATTTGAGCGACCGCCGGCCGACCATAGCGAGATAGGCGAAGGCGTCGCGATATCTGCCGAAGCGGACCGCCTGCATCGCCGAATAGGTGACGAGATGAATCTCGGCGGCCCGGCGCAGCGCGCCGGCCGTGCCTTCGGGCAGTCTCGCCAGGATCAGCCCGTCGCCGAAGACTCGCGCGACCGCCGGGAAGAAATCCTGCGGCGTCCGCACCGCCGCATTCATCGTGTTCGCCGTGTGCAGGCGATAGTCGAGTAGGAGCTTTGGCGCGAATTCGAACTCGCCGATCGCGGCAAGTCGGCACCAGCAATGCCAATCCTCACAATATCTGAGGGAGACGTCGAAGCCGCCCACAGCGCGGAAAGCCTCCGCACGGGTGAGCACGATGCCGCCATTGACGATGAAGTTGCCGGCTGCGAGCCGCGTCAGCACGTCGCCGGTCGGCTTGCGGCGTCCCTTCAGCAGATCGCGCCGGCCGATCTGCCGTCCCTCGCTGTCGATCGTGTTGTAGTCGCCATAGACGAGAACCGCGCGCGGAGCGGCGCGCGCTGCCGCCAGCAGGGCCGCCACGCCATCGGAACGCAGGCGGTCGTCGGCATCGAGGAAGAGCAGCCAATCGCCGACCGCCTGCCGCGCGCCAAGATTGCGCGCCGCTGACACGCCCGCGGAGTCGTTTTGTATCATGCGCAGCCGTGGATCACGCATGGCGCGGACGATCGCAATCGTGTCGTCGGTCGAGCCGTCGTCTACGACGATGATTTCGGCGACATCGCGTTGCGCCAGCGCGCTGGCGATGGTTTCACCGATATAGGCCGAAGCGTTCTTGGCGGGAATGACGACAGATACCGACGCGCCCGGGTTCACCGGCAGCGGCAGGCGCGCCGCCGGCATCACGCGTGAGGCAGCCGTTAGTTCGAGAACCACGTCGGCGGTGATCAAGCTGCGGCTCGTCTTTAATGATCCGTTAACCAGGGCGCGTCTGCCGAGCCGGCAATGCCAGCAATCGAAATCTCGGCTGCTGCGGATGATACCCGCATTATGGGCAAGTCGCTGCCGCGAGCGCCTGCGCGGCGCCGGATTCGTGGAATAACGTTAAGCCGGTGACATTGAACCTGCGGCAAACCTAGCAGGGTGCGGCAGCGCTGCCGCGCAGAATGTGCCTGTCGTCTTCGGCATGCTGGTTGACGGATGGTTCACGACGGTGAGCTAGAAGCTGAAGCTTCCCGGCCTCACCTGCCTTAAGCTATGGATCGCAGCTTGGATCGCAGCGCCGCTGACATGACTGACGTCGAGGCCCGATCGTTGGGCCACGTCCTGCGCGGCGGGCTCGCAGGGCTGAACGCGGTGCGGGCAGCGCGCTGTCTCGTCGCCGTCGCGACCTTGCTGTTGATCCTGGTGACGCTCGATCCGTTTCCGGACCTGCGGAGTGAGAATTTCGCTACTGTCGTCAGCGGGCGAATGGCGCTGACGTACATCGCCTTCGGCCTCTTGGCCGTGGTCGCCGTGCTGTTCGTCGCCGTGACCGATGCGCCAGCGGTGAAGTCCCTGCTGACGCCGCTGCATCTCTGTCTCATCGGTTGGCTCTTGATCAACATCGCCTTTTCCGAGAACCGCGGCGTTTCGTTTCAGCGGTTCGTGCTCGCGGCGAGCGTGACGTCGCTCGCCGTGCTCCTGCCGCTATTGCCGCCGACGCAGCGCAGCTTCAACCTGTGCCTCGGCGGTGCCGCGCTCGCGCTGCTCGTGCTCTGCTATCTCGGCGTCTTCCTCGCGCCGCAATATTCGATTCACACCGCGTTCGACATCACCGAGCCGCAGCTTGCCGGTGACTGGCGCGGCAGTTTCGGCCACAAGAACGTCGCCTCGCCGGTGATGACCGTCCTGGTCTATGTCGGCATCTACCTTTGCGGTGTCGGCTCGTTCGTGATGGGGCCGGCGATCGCGGTGCTTGCCGGCATCTTCCTGATCTTCACCGGCGGCAAGACGTCCTCGGTGCTCTGCCTTGCGATCTACGCGCTGGCGTCGCTGGTCTACGTCACGCGGGGCCTGTGGCTGAAGCGGATCATCTGTTTCGTGCCGCTGATCGCGATGAACCTGCTGACGGTGGGCAGCGTCTTGAGTCCGGCGCTCGGCGCCATGACGCGGCTGCTTCCGCTCGACCCCACCTTCACCGGCCGCTCCGCCATCTGGGAATTCGCGCTCGCAGCCGTCGCCGAGAAGCCGATCATCGGCCACGGCTATGCGGCCTTTTGGGATGATTTGACCGAGCGGCAGACCGCGCAAGGCGCGGAATGGGCGACGAGCGCGGCGCACAGCCACAACAGCTATCTCGACCTCGCGGTCACCATCGGCCTGCCGGGGCTGCTGCTGGTGATCCTCGTCTTCGTGCTCGCACCGCTCGGCAATTTCCAGTCGGCCCAGGCGCATAACAGCAGTCGCGCGCTGGCAAAGCTGTTCCTGACCGTATGGCTGTTCGGCCTGTATTACGGAGCCACCGAGACCTTCCTGCTCGACCGACAGAGTCCGATCTGGTTCATGTTCACTGTCGCAGCGGCCGGCTTGCACTTCCTGGCTCGGTTCCAGTGCGCAGGGCAGGTGGAACCGGAGCACTGACACCTTGTCGCAGCGGGCGGCTTGATTGGCATCGCTTAACGATAAGCAGCGACGTTACTTGTCCTGCGCGGCAAAACATAATCTATCCGGAAACATTCAGTAATCCTATGTCCCGCGGATGACGTTCCTCAGCGTCGAGCAATCAGAAGGCCGGGTGTCGCGCACGTCGGGAATCGCGGTCGATTTCATACGCGACTGGCGGCCGGCCGCATTGCGCCTGAATGCAAGCCATCGCACCGCATTCCAGCACGGTTACTGGCTCGGCGCCTGGTACGAGGCGTTCCACGACCTCGCACCGCTGATCGCCGTGATCTCCGATGCCCCGACCGGCAAGGACATCGCTCTTGTGCCGATGATCAGCCATATCAGGCGCGGCATCCGCGTGGTCGAATTTGCCGATCTCGGCGTCTCCGATAACAATGCGCCGATCCTGTCGCTTGGGGTGGATGCGCCAGATGCCATCAGCAAGGCGTTAATCGATGCGCTACGCGCCTTGCCCGATGGCTTCGATCTGCTGCGCCTGAGGAAGATGCCGGCCCAAATCGGCGCCAAGCCGAACCCGCTGGTCTCGCTCGGCCGGATCGGATCCTCCTCGCTCAACGGCAATCTGGTGCTGATGGGTGACGACTATGAGGCTTACCGGGCCTCGATCAAGCGCATGCAGATGCCGCGCTGCTGGCGCGTCTTCAGCCGTCATGCCGGCGCGCGGTTCGAGATCGCTGCGGATGTCGCTCGCGCGCATGAGCTGCTGGATGTCATGGATGTTCAGCAGCAGGCGCGCATGAGAAAGCTCGGCTCGCCATTTATCCTCAACGACGAGAGCCATGCGCGATTTTACCGCGAGATCGCCCGCCAGGGTGTCGCGGAAGGCTATGCCGTCCTCTCGGCGCTGGTCTGCGACGAGGGCGTCGTCGCCACCTCGCTCGGCGTCAGGCAGGATGCGACCTACTACCTGCTGCGCATCAGCCACGCCGGTGATTCATGGTCGAGCTGCTCGCCCGGGCTGCTCGTCGCCGAGCGCACCATGGCCGCACTGCATGCACGGGGCGTGCGCCGCTTCGATCTCAGCATCGGCAATCAGGACTATAAGCGCCGCTTCGGCGCTCAGAGGGTCCCGCTGACCGATGTCAGCATCGCACTGTCCTGGCGGGGCCTGCCCTATGCATGGCGCGACCACGCCGCGCAGGGCCTGCGCCGTCACCCGAGGCTCGCCGCGCTTGCGGCGCGGGCGATGGGCAAGGGGACGCGCTAAAGCGGCATTCCCGAACGAGAATGCCGCCCCGCGATCGCGTCAGCCGTGCAGCTCAGCCATGTAGTTTCCTGGCGGTCTCCGCGATCTGGCGGCCCTGATAGCGTGCGCCGGCGAGCTCGTTGGCGCTGGGCTGGCGGCTGCCATCGCCGCCGGTGATGGTGGTGGCGCCGTAGGGTGCGCCACCCGTGACCTCGTCGAGCTTCATCTGTCCGGCGAAGCCGTAATTCATGCCGACGACGATCATGCCGAAATGCAGCAGGTTGGTGATGATCGAGAACAGTGTCGTCTCCTGGCCGCCATGCTGGGTCGCGCTCGACGTGAACGCGCCGCCGACCTTGCCATGGAGCGCGCCCTTGGCCCACAGCCCGCCGGCCTGGTCGAGGAAGTTGGCCATCTGCGAGGCCATCCGGCCGAACCGGGTGCCGGTACCGACGATGATCGCGTCGTAATTGGCGAGATCTTCGATCTTGGCGATGGGGGCGGCCTGATCGAGCTTGTAGTGCGAGGCTTTCGCGACCTCCGCCGGCACCAGCTCCGGCACGCGCTTGACGTCGACATTGGCGCCGGCCTCGCGCGCGCCTTCGGCAACGGCATTCGCCATCGCCTCGATGTGGCCATAGGCGGAATAATAGAGGACGAGAACTTTGGTCATGGGTGGTCTCCGTTGGATGACGAGGTGAGTTATTTGTTCGCCGTCGTTGCCGGGCTTGACCCGGCAACCCATCGCTTTTCAAAAAGCTCTTTACGAAGGCGATGCATCCCCGGCTCAAGGCCGGGCATGACGAGTTGCTGTGTGCTGGCGGCGCCTACGCCGCATCGACGAGCACGAGCTCCGAATCTTCCAGAGCGGTGATCTTCAGCCTGTCCTCGTCGCGGATTGCGGCACCGTCGCGGGCTTCGACGCGAACGCCATTGATCTCGACCGCGCCCGCAGCCGGCACCAGGTAGAGGTGCCGTGACTTCTGCGGCGTGTATTCTGCGCTCTCGCCGGCCTTCAGGGTGGTGGCGAGCACCCGCGCATCGGCGCGGATCGGCAGCGCGTCGGTGTCGCCGTTGAAGCCGCTCGCGATGGTGACGAGCTTGCCGGAACGGTCCGCCTTGGGGAATGGTCTCGAGCCCCAGGTCGGCTGACCGCCGCGTGCGGTCGGCTCGATCCAGATCTGGAAGATCCGCGTTCTGGTCGGCTCGAGATTGTACTCGGAGTGGCGGATGCCGCTGCCGGCGCTCATCACCTGCACGTCGCCGGCCGCGGTGCGTCCCTCGTTGCCGAGGCTGTCCTGATGGGTGATCGCGCCCTCGCGCACATAGGTGATGATTTCCATGTTGGCGTGGGGATGAGCGGGAAAGCCGGTGTTCGGCGCGATCTCGTCGTCGTTCCACACCCGCAGGGCACCGTGGCCCATGTTGTTCGGGTCGTAGTGGCTGGCGAAGGAGAAATGATGCTTGGCCTTGAGCCAGCCATGATCGGCGCCGCCGAGCTTTGCGAAGGGTCTGAGTTCGATCATGTGCGTAATTCCTTGATTTGAGCGGATGGCGCCTGAATCAGGCGCCGAATCCGCCGTCGACATTGAGCACCGTTCCGGTGACGAAGGAGGCTTCGGGGCTTGCGAGGAAGACGACGCCGGCGGCGACTTCCTCGGGGCGACCGAAGCGCTGGAGCGCGTGCTGCTTGCGCTGGGTCTCGGCGAACTCGCCGCCGTCCTTCGGATTCATGTCGGTGTCGATCGAGCCCGGCTGCACCACGTTCACGGTGATGCCGCGCGGGCCGAGATCGCGCGCCGCACCCTTGGTGTAGCCGACCACGGCCGCCTTGGTGGCGACGTAGTCGGCAAGTCCGGGGAACGAGGCGCGGTCGGCCAGCATCGAGCCGACCGTAATGATGCGACCGCCCTCATTCATCAATTGCGAGGCGGCGCGGATCGCCGCGATCACGCCATGCACGTTGACCAGATCCTGGCGGGCGAACGCTTCGATGTCGGCATTGGCATCGTCGATCGCTCCGCCCGCGGCGACGCCGGCATTGTTGACGAGGATGTCGAGATGGCCGAACTCCTTGGCCACGTCTTTGACCAGCTGCGTCACGTCATCGGCCGAAGCCTGATCGGCCTTGAAGGCGCGTGCCTTGACGCCCTTGGCTTTCAAATCGGCAACGACGGCCTCCGCCTTTTCGGGCGAGGCGACGTAGCTGATGGCGACGTCCGCGCCTTCATCTGCGAGCGCGCGGGCCGAAGCCGCGCCGATGCCGCGCGAGCCGCCGGTCACGAGAGCAACCTTGCCTGAGAGCTTCTTGGTCATTGGATGTCTCCATTGCTGGAATTGCGATTGACCCTTGGATAAGCCTCCGTCTGTGGTATAGAAATAGAAACTGTTGAAACTCATTGTTTCACTAAATGCCCCAACGACGGACTTCGGATGGCAAAACTCCCTGATTTCGAGGCGCTCGCGGTTTTCGCAAAAGTCGTGGAATTGCGGTCGTTTGCAGGGGCCGCAAGCGAGCTCGCGATGTCGAAGGCGACGGTCTCCAAGGCGGTCACCCGGCTGGAGGAGAGGCTCGGCGCCCGGCTGTTCAACCGCACCTCCCGCCGGCTCGCGTTGACCGATGCCGGCCACAAGCTCGCCGAACGCGCGACGCGCCTGCTGGCCGATGGCGAAGCCGCGGAGAACGAAGCGCTGGCGCAATCGGTGGCGCCGCGCGGCCTGGTCCGGCTCGCGGTGCCCATGACATTCGGCATCAAGGCCGTGGCGCCGCTGCTGCCGGAATTCTTTCAGGCCTATCCGGAAGTCTCGGTCGACCTGCATTTGAGCGATGCGACCGTCGACCTGATCGGGGAAGGCTTCGACATGGCGGTACGGATCGCGCGGCTGCCGGATTCCTCGCTGATCGCACGGCAGCTCTTCACCATGCCGCGCTATACCGTGGCGGCGCCGTCTTACCTCAAGCAATATGGCCGTCCGACGCATCCGATGCATCTGGCCGAGCACAAATGCTTCAGCTACGCCTATCTCTCGACGCCGAATGCTTGGCACTACACCAATTCTGCCGGTGAGCAGGCCAGCGTGCGCCCGGGCGGCCAGCTCCGCGTCAACAATGGTGAAGCGGTGATGCCGGCGCTGATCGCGGGCCTCGGTATCGCCGAGTTGCCCGAGTTCATCGTCGGCGAGGCGATCTCCTCAGGTCAGGTCGAAGTGATCCTCAAGGACTGGAAGCAGGCCGAAGGCGCCGTGCACCTGGTGACGCCGCCCGGTGGCCCGCGTCCCGCGCGCGTCGAGGCCCTTGGCGATTTCCTGGCCGCGAAGCTGCCGGGCACCTGTAAGCGGCGGACACGCGGGAAGGCAAAGACGTCGTAGAGCCACGCAGACTGACAGATCTCACGACCTCGTCATTGCGAGCGCAGCGAAGCAAACCAGAGTAAACCCGCGGAGAGACTCTGGATTGCTCGTTGCAAGAGCTCTTCGCAATGACGGGTTAAAACGAAGGCAACTTCACGCCGTCGATCGCGACAATGCGCAAGCTCGGCTTCAGCGTCTCTTCCAGCTGCGACTTCAATTCGTGAACACGAGGGTCGCTCGAGCGTCTCGCGCAAACCGCATATTGATGGACGGATTGCGCCAGTGCGCGTCGCGCTTCCGGCGTTCGCGTCATTTCGGGCGTTGAAAGTCGCAAGACGATCCCGGCGAGATTCACCAGCATCTCGTCCAAGGCGACGTCGATGGTCGCAAGTTTTCCCATGGCACACTCCTCGGAGGGAAACGGAGGCCTCAGGCATGCGTTCCGGACCCGGTCGAACATGGCTAATGCTTCGTAAACATCTTGTTCTTGCCGATCGCGACGTTAGGCTGGCAAGCGAACGAAGAAAAAATGAGGGGAGGGACCTGCCATGGACCGACGCGACGTCCTGCGCGCCGCTGCTGCACTGCCGTTGCTTCGCGCTGCGTTACCTGACAATGCCTTCGCTCAAACCTATCCCGCCCGCAACATCACCATGATCGTGCCGTTTCCCGCTGGCGGACAGGCCGATCTGGCGGCGCGTCCGGTGGCCCAGGCGCCGGAGCGGATCCTCGGCAAGCCCGTGATCGTCGACAATCGCGCCGGCGGTGGCGGCGGATCGGTGGGCAATGCCGCGGCCGCGCGCGCCGAGCCCGACGGCCACACGCTGCTGATGACACTGTCCTCGCTCGCGGTGCTCCCGGAAGCCGACCGCCTGTTCGAGCGTCCTGTTGCCTACGAGGTCTCGCAGTTCATGCCGATCGCGCGCGTGCTCGCCGATCCCACGCTGCTCGCGGTGCCAGCCTCGGCACCGTGGAAGACGGCGCAGGATTTCGTCGAGGACGCGAAGAGGCGACCGGGCCAGATCACCTATGGCTCGTCCGGGCCCTACGGCACGCTGCACGTGGCGATGGAAATGTTCGCAAGCAGCGCCGGCATCAAGCTGCTGCATGTGCCGTTCCGCGGCGCAGGTCCCGCACTGACCGCCATCCTCAGTGGTACCGTGCAGGCGATCGCCGCCGCACCCGGCACGCTGAAGCCGCAGGTCGACGGCGGCAAGCTGCGCGTGCTCGGCAATTGCGGCGCGCAGCGCATCGCGAGCTTCCCCGACGTGCCGACCTTTCAGGAGCTCGGCTACAGGGATGTCGAGATGTACATTTGGGCCGGCCTGTTCGCGCAGAGCGCGCTGCCGGCCACGATCGCGACCCGTCTGCGCGAGGCGATGGCGCAGGTGATGACGAGTCCGGACGTGCTCAAATCGTTCGAGGCCTCGGGCAGCCTCGTGGCCTATCAGGATGCCCCGGCCTTCGCGCAATTCGTCGCGGCCGACAGCGCGCGGCTGATCGCGGCGGTGAAGAAGATCGGCAAGGTGGAGTAGGTTCCAGGCGCGCTTTCACGTTTTGTTGTTGGTCCAGAACCTTCCCCCGCCTCATTGATTGAGGAGGTTTTGACGGATTCGGGAAGGATCGGGACATGCGAACAGAGCGGATTGCGCTGGGTGTGGCGCTCGCGGTCAGCGGCATCGTCGCGCAGAGCGCGGCATCCGCGCAAAAATACCGCGGCACGATGGAACAGCAGATGGCCTGCACACCTGATGTGTGGCGTCTGTGCAGCGATCAGATTCCCGACGTGAACCGTATCGTGGCCTGCTTGCAGCAGAACACGCCGCAGCTCTCCAGCGGGTGCCGTGCGGTGTTCCAGTCGAACAATCAGACCCAACCGCAGCAGCCGGTGCCGCGTAACCGCGCCGCACCGCCGCCGCCGCGCTATAACGCGGCTCCGCCTGGGGCTCAGCCCCGACCCTACGATGACGATTAAAGCGCTTTCACGCGACGTGGATACCCGGTCGCGTGGAGAGGTTCGGTTTTGATTCGATCAAAACCGATAAGGCCCTAGTCGGACCTGATTTCGCAGACGTCGACCCATTCGGCCGCGACCAACTCGGCCATCCGATCCGGGGCGATGCGCACGGCACTGTGGGTCGAGCCCGCGGCTGGCACCACGACGTCGAACGCTTTCAGCGAGACGTCGCAATAAATCGGCAGCGGTGCCTTCAGGCCGAACGGGCACACGCCGCCGACCTCGTGGCCGGTGATCTCGGCGACCTCTTCCGGTCCCAGCATTTTCGGCTTGCCCCCCGGACTGCGCCTTCACCTTCTTGTTGTCCATGCGCGATGTGCCGGCGGCGACGATCAGGATCACGCGCTCGCCGACGCGCAACGAGAGCGTCTTGGCGATGCGCCCCGGCTCGACGCCATAGGCTTCAGCCGCCAGCATCACCGTGGCGGAGCTAATCGGGGATTCGATGACGGTAATGTCGGGGGCTTTCTCGGCGAAGAAATCGCGAACGGATTGCAGGCTCATTCCAAACAGCTCATTCCAAACAGTTCACTCGAACTCATGGGCAGCTAGCGATCTCTAAGCGATGCTTGGCAGCTCGGAGAGCGCGCGGACACGATGATCCGGCGCGAAGCCGAGCTCGTCCATCTGGGTGCGGATCGCCTTGAACATCGTCAGCGGTGCCATGAGTTCGGTCTCGACGCAAGCCAGCGCCATGGCTTCGGGTGCCACCCGCTCGATCCAGGCAACCTTCAATCCGAATGATTTCGCGCCGGCGGCGTCCCAAGGATTGGAGGAGACGAACAGAACCTCATCCGGCGCGGTGCCGAGCACCTCGCCGATGAGTTCATAGGCCTCCGGGCTCGGCTTGAAGATGTTCTTGGCGTCGACGCTGATGGTGGCATCGAGCAGGGCATCGAGGCCGGAATTGCGCACGAGCGCGTTCAGCATGTCCGGGCTGCCGTTGGAGAGAATGGCGAGCTTGCGCGGCCTCAGGGCCGCAAGCGTTGCGGTCGCATCCGAATAGAGATCGAGATGCAGATACTTCTCGATCACGCGCTCGAACGCCTCGCTGTCATAAGCGAGCCCGAGCACGCGCAACGTATAAGCCAGGGAGTCGCGCGTGACCGCCGAAAAATCCTGGTAACGCCGCATCAGCGAACGCAACCAGGTGTATTCGAGCTGCTTGATGCGCCAGACCTGCGTGATGATCTCGCCATAGCCTGGAAATGCATCCTCGGTGATCTCAGCGACCGACTGGATGTCGTAGAGCGTTCCGTAGGCGTCGAAGACGACGGCTTTGAGGGGCAATTGACCGTCCTCCGGGCTCGATGCAGGCGCAGGACTATAGCGGGCGCGGTGATATCGATCCAAGCAGGAGATTCGGATCGGGCGCTGTTGCGCGGCCAAGCGTGTGCGAGGAATTCGATCGGGTTGCGAGGCGAACGCTGCAATCTTTCAACGAAGCGAAGCGCATCTGGCGTGAATGCGTTCCGAAGTCGATCAGGCTGATACCACCGAAGGGGAGCTCTTGCGTGCAGTTGAGAAGCTGCGCGCCGAAGCCACTAGAGAACCGGGAGTTACACCGTGATTTGGCGCGGACGATGTGACCGGAAGCAGCTTCCGTTGGCGCAGTATCCGTTGCGCCCACGAAAATCAGCCAGACTCCATCGATCCATGAGCGCGTCTAGATTCCCAGCAGCTTGCGCGCATTGGCTTTGAGCACCTTCGGCCGGATCTCGTCGCGGATGTCGATCTTGGCAAAATCCGACAGCCAGCGGTCCGGAGTGATCACCGGCCAGTCCGAGCCGAACAGCATCTTGTCCTGGAGAATCGAGTTGATGTAGCGCACCAGGATCGGCGGGAAATATTTCGGCGACCAGCCCGAGAGGTCGATATAGACGTTCGGCTTGTGGGTCGCGACCGACAGTGCCTCCTCCTGCCACGGGAAGGAGGGGTGGGCGAGAATGATCTTGAGGTCGGGGAAATCGGCCGCGACATCGTCCATGTACATCGGGTTGGAGTATTTCAGCCGCATGCCCATGCCGCCGGGCATGCCGGAGCCGACGCCGGTCTGGCCAGTGTGGAACAGCGCGATGGCGCCGCCATTGTTGATCTCTTCATAGAGTGGATAGGCCATGCGGTCGTTGGCGTAGAAGCCCTGCATGGTCGGGTGGAATTTGAAGCCGCGTACGCCGTATTCCTCGATCAGCTTGCGCGCCTCGCGGACGCCCAGCTTGCCCTTGTGCGGATCGATCGAGACGAAGGGGATGAGGACGTCGAGGTGGTCGGAGGCGACCTCCAGCATCTCGTAATTGTTGTAACGGCGGAAGCCCGTCTCGCGCTCGGCGTCGACCGGGAAGATCACGGCGGCGATGTTCTTGGCGCGGTAGTACGCCGCGGTCTCCGGCACTGTCGGCGGATGCTTGTTTGGCGACTTGAAATACTCCGCCATCTGCGCCTGGAAATCGTCATAGCCGTCGTCGGCATGGCAGCCGCAGGGCTCCTCGGCATGGGTGTGGATGTCGATGGCGACGACATCGTCGATGTTGGGCAGCTTCAGCTTCGGCATGGGTTTCCTCCCGGCGGGTTGCCGAATTGATTATATGATATAACGAATTTTGCAAGGCGCTGCCGCAGGTTATCGCTTGGCCGATCCGGCCGATCCGGCCGTTTCTACTGTGCATGGGGTTGTTTTCACGAATTTGCTGGATCGGAACGGGGCCGTTAACATTGACATCACCGCCCGCCATGCCTTAAGAACCGCCCCGTCCCGGGCGGTCGGTCCGCCAGCGGGAAAAATCTCATTTTGCCACATTCGCGCGTGCCGAAACGGTAGTGCCGAACACGGCCTTTCGAACGTTCAGGATTCTGCCATGAAGGTCCGTAACTCGCTGAAATCGCTGCGCGGTCGCCATCGCGCCAACCGCCTGGTCCGCCGCAAGGGCCGGGTCTATGTGATCAACAAGGTGCAGCGCCGCTTCAAGGCGCGCCAGGGCTGATCTCGCCCTGCCGGACGCCGCGCGCGTCCCGCAAGACCCGGTCTCACACGAGTTTGACGCCGCCTTTGCTTTGCAAGGGCGGCTTTACGCGTTTAGACTTTCACCATGGCAGTGAGATTCCCTTTCGCGCTTACGCTGTGTCTGGCCCTTGTCCTGGGAACCGCCGGCTTCGCCCCGGCGCGAGCGCAGCAGATTGAGCCGCCGCCCCCGCCCGGCAAGCAGAAGAAGCTGCCGGAAGCGCCGGCCAAGCTGCCCAAGGTCGACCGCACCAAGAACCTCGATTTCCTATTCGGCGCACTGAAGGCGGCGCCCGACGAGGCCAGCGCCAAGCATGTCGAGGCGCGGATCTGGGCGATCTGGCTCCAGACCCCGAGCGACACTGCGGCACTGTTGATGTCGCGCGCCAAGACCGCGGTCGACGCGCAGAAGATCGAGGTCGCGATCAAGCTGCTGGATTCGGTCATCAAGCTCAGGCCCGACTACATCGAGGCGTGGAACCGGCGCGCTACGCTCTATTACATGCAGAACGATTACGGCCGCTCGCTCGCGGATATCCAGCAAGTGCTGATCCGCGAACCGCGCCATTTCGGTGCGCTCGCAGGGCTCGGCATGATCATGCAGGAGGTCGGTGATGAGAAGCGCGCGCTGGACGCCTACCGCAAGGCACTCGCCGTCAATCCGCACCTCGAGAAGATTCCGGAGCAGGTCAAGGCCCTGACCGAGAAGGTCGAAGGCCGCGACATCTAGAGCACGATCCGGAAAAGTGTGCAGCGGTTTCCCGGAGAGATCGTGCCGAAGCAATAAGGCTTAACTCGATCATTTCTAGCGATCGCGGCCGGCGCGGATTAACCACGATAGCAGGCGTCGCATCGTGAGGGCTATTGCCGGGGCCGACGCCGGCCTACCTGCATGGCGGGAGCAAAGCCATGAAGCGTTTAATCTTTGCGGGTAGCTTGCTGCTCGCGTCGGGCACGGCGAGCCTCGCCGACGGATTGTTCTGGGTGGTCGGCAACCGCGCCACCGGCAAATGCAACATCGTGACCAGCAATCCTGTGATCATCGGCGATATCTGGTTCGGTGACGGCCCCTACAAATCCAAGGCCGACGCCAAGCTTGCGCGTTCGACGATCCGCGCCTGTCCCGCGCTCACGCCGGACGAGGAAAAGGACGAGGACGGGTCGAACTAGCCTGCACTCAATGCAGGACGCTGCCGCCGCGCTCGGCGAGGCCGCGATCGGCGGCCGCAGCGTAAGCTTTTGCAAGCTCCGCTTCGAGATGCTCGTTGATCAGGAGCAGCGCCCGCACGGCACCGCGCAGGTCGCCGTTACAGCTCGCGACGATCTCATCGATCGCAGTGTCGTTCGATCTGAAGCTCATCGAAAATCCTCCGGTTCAAACCAGGAAAATCCTGCCGGTCTTTCCCGCATCCCCGAGGTTGCGAGCAGGATCGGCGCCCACCCGCGCCTAGATGGCCGAACCGACCATGGCGATTATATGGATTCCGGGATAACGACCGCATGAAGCTGGGCCGAGGTGTCCGTATCGCCAAGGAATATTGTTGATTCCATTGAGTTTTTACGGTCCGAGATTGTGCACATATCCACAGCCCACCATTTCCGGTGGAAGCCTTGATGCCGGCTGAGCGAAACTGCCGTGTGCCAAGACCCGTAACTGCCCTGTGTCCAGGATCGCCCGGATTCTCTCGATGATCGTGATGTCAATCGTGACGGCGCTGGTTCTGTTGGCGCTGGTCACGCAGGCTGGAATCGTCGTCGTGCAGCGCGCCTTTCCGGCGCAGGGCCGGATGATCGAGGTCGACGGCGCTGTGCTTCACGTCGTCGATCTCGGCCCGCGCGACGCTGGCCTGCCGATCGTGATGCTGCACGGCGCGAGCTCCAATCTCGAAGCGATGCGGCGGCCGCTCGGCGATCTCCTCGCCAGGGATCGTCGCGTCATTCTGATCGACCGCCCCGGCCACGGCTGGAGCACGCGCCTGCGGCGGCAGGATTCGACGCCGCAGATCCAGGCGCGGATGATCGATGAAGCGCTTCATAGGCTCGGGATCGATCGCGCGGTGTTCGTGGTGCATTCCTGGAGCGGCGCCCTCGGCGCGCGGATCGCGCTCGATCACCCCCACCGCGTCGCCGGCCTCGTGATGCTCGCGCCCGTCACTCATCCCTGGCGCGGCGGCGTCGGCCGCTACAACGAGATCATCGCAACGCCCGTGGTCGGTCCGCTGCTCGCCTACACGATCACGCTGCCGCTCGGCTACGTCCTCGCTGAATCCGGTGCGCGCAACGTCTTCCTGCCCCAAGTCATGCCGGACGGCTTCGTCAAGGATTCCGCGACGCCGCTGCTGCTGCGTCCACGCGAGTTCATCGCCAATGCCTATGATCTGGTGACGCTGAAGGAAGCCGTGGCCGGGCAAGTCGCGCGTTACGGCGAGATATCGGCGCCGGTCACGATCATCGCCGGCGAGCCCGATAAGACCGTCTCGACCGGCATCCACGCGCGCCCGTTCGCTGCCACCGTGCCGAATGCGAAATTGATCGTGCTGCCCGATCTCGGCCACATGGTGCAGAACGCCGTGCCGGATCTCGTGAAGGCGGAGATCGAGGCGATGATCGGCAAGATCGTGCCGGCGCAGGCGGCCGCCGATTAGCGGCCGCCTTTTCCGCGCTTACTGCTTGATCTTCCCGTCCTTGTCGAATTGGGAAATGAAGGCCCAGAGATTGTTGATCTCGGTCTCGTTCTTGATGCCGGCGAACGCCATCTTGGTGCCGGGGATCTTGGCCTTGGGATCCTTGATGTATTCCTTGAACGTCGCCTCGTCCCAGGTGATGCCGGAATTCTTGTTCGCATCCGAGTAGTTGTAATCGGGAGCGGTGCCCGACTTGCGGCCGTTGAGGCCGTTGAGCTCGGGGCCGACCTTGTTCTTGGCGCCTTCGCCGATCGCGTGGCAGGCCAGGCATTTGTTGAACGACGTCTTGCCGGCCGCGACATCCTGCGCCATCGCGGCGGGTGCGGTGGCAATCACGGTGAGGATCGTCAGTGCGCCAAAAGTCAGTTTTGTCATCGGGTGCTCTTCGTCTCTTCCCTGGTGGGTCTAGTCAGTCTCTTGCCTGCGCGGCAATGGTCGGACGTGCCGGTTTTGGCAGGCCTGCCCGGCTTGGACAAGCCGCCAGACCATGACAGGTTTCACGATTTCCTACTTGTCCCAGAGCGAACTCTCGGAAAGATCGTTGATCCGACTTTCGATTGGCCTACCCAAACATCCGCGGACGTGGTTGATTTGCCGCGACAAATTATCAGGCGGCGTGAGCCGGAAACGAAATGCCGTGAAGGACTTGATATGGCCATCATGATGCCTGCGAGCGACCAGGCCGTGCTTGCACGCCGCGCGGACATCGTTGCCGCACTGCGCGCAATCGTGCCTGGCGAGGGTGTGATCGACAGCGCCGCCGAGATGCGAGCCTATGAATCCGACGGATTGACGGCCTATCGGCAGCCGCCGATGGTCGTGGTGCTGCCCGACACCACCGAGCAGGTCTCGCTGATCCTGAAATATTGTGCAGGGCAGGGCATCAAGGTCGTGCCGCGGGGGTCCGGTACCTCGTTATCCGGCGGCGCCCTGCCGCTCGAGGACGGCGTGCTGCTCGGGCTCGGCAAGTTCAAGCGCATCCGCGAGATCGATTTCGACAACCGCGTCGTCGTGACCGAGCCCGGCGTCACCAATCTCGCCATCAGTCAGGCGGTTGCGCATGCCGGCTTCTATTACGCGCCCGACCCGTCCTCGCAGATCGCCTGCTCGATCGGCGGCAACGTCGCGGAAAATTCCGGCGGCGTGCATTGCCTGAAATACGGCATGACCACCAACAACGTGCTCGGTTGCGAGATCGTGCTGATGAGCGGTGAGATCCTGCGCATCGGCGGCAAGTCGGCGGAGAATCCCGGCTACGACCTGATGGGAGTCATCACCGGTTCCGAGGGCCTGCTCGGGGTCATCACCGAGATCACCGTGCGCATCCTGCAAAAGCCTGAGACCGCGCGTGCGCTGATGGTCGGCTTCGCAGAAGTCGAAGCCGCCGGCGAATGCGTGGCACGCATCATCGGCGCCGGCATCATCCCTGGGGGCATGGAGATGATGGACAAGCCCGCGATCCACGCGGCCGAAGCCTTCGTCCACGCCGGCTATCCGCTCGACGTCGAGGCGCTGCTCATCATCGAACTCGACGGTCCCAAGATCGAGGTCGACGAGCTGATCACGCGCGTCGAGGCGATCGCGAATGGCTGCGGCTCCACCACCTGCCAGATCTCCAATTCCGAGGCCGAGCGCAATCTGTTCTGGGCGGGCCGGAAAGCCGCGTTCCCCGCGGTCGGGCGCATCTCGCCCGATTATCTCTGCATGGACGGCACCATCCCGCGCGGTGCGCTGCCGAAGGCGCTGGCGCGCATCCGCGAGCTCTCGGAAAAATACCAGCTCGGCTGTGCCAATGTGTTCCATGCCGGCGACGGCAATCT
Source organism: Bradyrhizobium sp. 179 (assembly GCF_023073535.1). Lineage (NCBI taxonomy): Bacteria > Pseudomonadati > Pseudomonadota > Alphaproteobacteria > Hyphomicrobiales > Nitrobacteraceae > Bradyrhizobium > Bradyrhizobium sp. 179. The sequence goes on from NZ_JADPJR010000053.1 coordinate 264,666, forward strand.
GCATCCGCTGATCCTCTACGACGCCAACAAGCCGGGCGAGATCGAGCGTGCGGAGGCCTTCGGTGCGGACATCCTGCGTGCCTGCGTCGAATTCGGCGGCGTGCTCACCGGCGAGCACGGCGTCGGCATCGAGAAGCGCGATCTGATGCCCGACATGTTCAGCGAGATCGACCTCAACCAGCAGCAGCGCCTCAAATGCGCCTTCGACGCCCAGGGCCTGCTCAATCCCGGAAAAGTGTTTCCGACCCTGCATCGCTGCGCCGAGCTTGGCCGCATGCATGTCCATGCAGGCAAGCTGGCGTTTCCGGACATCCCGCGGTTCTAGGCTCGCAATGTCGGATCTTCCTCATCCTGGACTGTCTATGTCGACGCTGTCGGGAGAAGTGCTCGCCGCAATTCACACCCGAAGATCGGTCACGTTTCAGCTCGATCGCGCGTGAGAGGCGGCGATTGGCAGGAGACACATGACCGGGCGTGGCGCGTCGCCGAACGGCGCAGCGAGGCTACACCATTCGGCTTTCCTGATGCTACCGCGGGTCTATATCAGCGCATATTGCGTACGTTCGCGCCTGGTCAGCAGAGGTAGGGCTTGACCGGCGATATGGCTCTTAAAATGTGCGCTGTCCTGATGCGCCTTGAACGCGGCCTCGTCGCGGAATAGCTCGTAGAACAGGAACTGGGCCGGATTGTCCTTGGCGCGGCTGATCAGGAATAGTTTGGGCTCGCTTTGAGCCTGTGGCAGGAAGCTACGCAGGATCTCGGCAACCCGATCGGCTTCTTCAGCCTTCGCTTCCCATTGCGCCACGACCAGCAGACCGCCGCCGCCGACGGCCTGATGGATGGCTTGTTGGTTCATTGATTGTTCGTCCATGATGGAGCTCCGTTGTGACGAGAACCATGCGACCGGTAGCGAAGTCTCGGGTGAAGATGGTTCGATGATGATCGAAGTGCGGATGTCGCCGGGCGTAGGCCGAGGTGCACTCCGTATCCTCATGGGAGACCGACAAGCTGTCGTCTCGCCCATGAAGGCCCGGCGGTTGCAGCGCGGATTTCGTCCTTGAGACGCTTGCTGCGCAAGCTGCTCAGGACGAGGGAAGGCGCGACGCTCGGGGTGGCCGCCCACGTTCGCAACCCTCGTCGTCGCCTTGGGATCGCTCACACAAAGAGCCGCCGGGTTGAGACCGCGGCGGCTCTTGTCATTGGCCTATTGGCAATTGCGAGATGGCCGTCAGTAGCTACGTTTCGTGCTCGCGCCCGTGGTTTGGCCGGGAGCGTAGCCAGAAGCGCCGGGATGACCTTTCTTAGAACCCATGGCCTGCTTCTTATGTCCCGGAGCGTAGCCGGATGCTCCCGGATGGCCTGCCTTGGAGCCCTTGGTTTGCATCTCGTGGCCCGGCGTCTTGCTTGATACGCCTTGGGCAAAGACGGTTGGTGCAGTGCCAATGAGGGCGATGGCAGAAAGTGCAATTATCATCCTCTTCATCTTCATTCCTCCTCTCAGCGAAGAACTTTGATCAACGGGTTGGAAACTGCGCCGTTCCATGAACGCCTGTTCATCAATCCATTATCGCAGGTCAGCAAACGCCCGACGTGCGCGGCTCCGATTCGCCGAAAAAGCAGTGCCGATGATCGCGACGGTTGATGCAGAACGCGGAGTCTAGCTGTGGGCGCCGAGCGATTGCGTCGCTCACGGTTTGCTCGCTCGACCTGCCGACAATGCTCTCGTCCGGGTGGGCGAGCCACGCGAACAAGATCACCACAGCGTCAAAAGCGACCTACCCGACGATCGTGCCAAGGCGCGCTTCGGCCGCCGGCACGACGGCCGATCCGGCTCCCATTTGGCCGAGAACTCAGGTGGATTTGAGCACGCCGTTCATTCCGTTCGGATAGAACCCGCCTTTGCTGACACCCTGCTTCTCGGTCAGATAAACGATATGGAGCACCTCCTGCGGCGTGCGGCGGAAGGCAATGGCATCGGGCGTGGACGGAACGACATTGGCTTTGCCGTTCATCCGGATGCCCTGGTCCTTGTCCTGACCACCGTCGACCTTGTCCCGGGCGTCGGAGATGGCGTTGGCCGCATTCCAGGCCTTTTCACCCATCAAATAGAGCTGCGAGCGCGCCATCCCCATGTGGTACGCCTCGACGGCCAGAATGCCCGCCGCAGCCTCGACGAACTCCTTGCTCTTGAGCAGCGGCGCTGCCCCGGCATATGCCGTCACGCCGACATCCTCAAACAGCATGCCGCCCAGCAAGACACTCATGTCATCAGCAAACGGATCGAAGTCGGCGGGGAGACCAGCGGCCTGGGCGGCTGCCTTGAAGCCCGCATCGAAATCGATGGCCGGGCGCGATACTGCCATCCGGCCCAGCGTCTTGCGATAGAAGCGCACGTGGGCAAGCTCGTTCTCGGCCAGCTCCTCGACAAACTCGCGGATTTCCTTCCTGTCGAATTTGGCTTCGTGTCCGCCAGCGACCCTCGCGGCGTCGGGTCCAGCGTCAGAATCATCGATCCCCTTGCCGGTCGTGGCACGCAGATAAAACTCAGCCTCCATGTATTCCAGGTTCAACGCGAACTGAAAGATGTCCTCATCCTTCACTTCGGCGGCATGTATTCCGACGCCAGTGGTTTCCTGGTGCTTCTGTTGTGCTTTGTGCTGCGCATGGGCTGTGGGGATCAACAGCCCGCTCAGGCCAAGGACCGACAAACCGGCAACGGATTGCCGTCGGGAGATACGAACTCGCTCCACGTTCATGGCAAACCTCCTCTTCGTGGTGGTTGTGACGCGCCTTACAAGAGCCGCAGATCGCCCCGCCCATTTTCGCCCGCTTCGCGCTGGCGCGCCGAATGCATGTCAAATGCGAGTGCGTGCGTCCGTTCCTATTGGGGAGCAGGCAACCCTGATCGTCCGCAATCGCCCTGTGACAGTCCGCGGCGTGCGCTGATGTCTGCCCAGCAAGGGGAGCGCGTGGCCGCCGCTCTTTCGCGTTGCACCAGAGATTGCCGGGCCGAGCGATGCGCAAGGCTTGCCAGATTTGATTTCCGGCGCGAATTTCGTTACGGCCTCTTCCCGTGGATACGCTGAAGGTCAGAGACGCCAAAGACGTCGAAGAGGTGGTGCGCGCGGCGATCGCCAACGAGCAGCCGCTCGAGATCATCGGTCATGGCTCCAAGCGCGGCATCGGCCACGCGATGGCGACCAATGCTGTACTCGACGTCTCGGCGCTCAATGCAGTCACCTCCTACGAGCCCAACGAGCTGATCGTCACGCTCCAGGCCGGTGCGCCGCTGGCCGACGTGCTGTCGCTGATCGATGCCAAGAACCAGCAATTCGCCTTCGAGCCGATGAACACGGCGCCGTTGCTCGGCGCGCCGGCGCTCGGAACCATCGGCGGCATGATCGCCGCCGGGCTCGCTGGTCCGCGGCGGATCAGGGCGGGCGGGGCGCGCGATCACCTGCTCGGGGCGCACGCCGTCTCCGGTTTCGGCGACAGCTTCAAGACCGGCGGCAAGGTGGTGAAGAACGTCACCGGCTACGACCTCTGCAAGCTTCTCGCCGGCTCCTGGGGCACGCTGTCGGTGATGACGGAGGTCACGCTCAAGGTGATGCCCAAGCCCGAGGCCGAGCGGATGTTGGTGCTGCGCGGGCTCGACGACGCCGAGGCCAACAAGGCGATGACGGCGGCACTCGGCTCGCCCTTCGACGTTTCCGGTGCCGCGCATCTGCCGAAATCGGCCTTTCGGGCCAAGTCGGAAGGACTTGGCGACATCGCGAGCCAGGACGAGGCGTTGACCGTGCTGCGGCTCGAGGGCATCACGGCCTCTGCCGCGCACCGCGCAGGCTCCTTGCGCGAATTGCTGGCGCCGTTCGGAACTGCGACGCTGGTCGAGGACGTGGCATCCGCGGCGCTGTGGGCCACGATCCGCGACGTCCTGCCGTTCGCGGCAAGCGGTGCGCTGGGCGCGTGGCCGGTCTGGCGGATCGTCTGTCCGCCGGCATCAGGGGCAGCGCTCGGCACCCAATTGGCCCGTGAGACCGGCGGGGACGTGATCTACGATTGGGGCGGCGGGCTGATCTGGGCGGCGTTGCCGCCGAAGCCGGACGCGCATGCCCCGGCCGTGCGCCAGCGCACCAACGCGTTCGGAGGACATGCCACGCTGATCCGGGCGACCGAGGGCGTCAGGCGTGACGTCGATGTCTTCCATCCGCAAGCGCCTGGCATTGCCGCGCTGAGCGAGCGGGTGCGCGCCAGCTTCGATCCGAAGACCATTCTCAACCGGGGGCGGTTGACGCGGAGCGCTGCGACATGAAGACCGAATTCTCACTGGCGCAGCTCGCCGACCCCGACATCGCGGAGGCCGACAAGATCCTTCGCGCCTGCGTCCATTGCGGCTTCTGCACAGCAACCTGCCCGACCTATGTGCTGCTCGGCGACGAGCTCGATAGCCCGCGCGGCCGCATCTACCTGATCAAGGAGATGCTGGAAAAGGACCAGGCGCCGACCGCCGAGGTGGTCAAGCATGTCGACCGCTGCCTGTCGTGCCTCGCCTGCATGACGACCTGCCCCTCAGGGGTGAACTACATGCATCTCGTCGACCAGGCCCGGGTCCGGATCGAGCAGCGCTATCAGCGGCCGCTGACTGAGCGGTTGTTGCGCCAGGTGCTGGCCTTCGTCCTGCCAGACCCGCGGCGCTTTCGCGCGAGCATGGTGCTGGCGCGGCTGGCCCGCCCGCTTGCCGTCTTCCTGCCGACGCCCCGGCCCTCGGCCACGCCCGGGTTGATCCAGCGCATCAAGGCGATGCTGGCGCTGGCGCCGAACCGGCTGCCATCGCCGGGGCCCCGCGCCGGCAGCGTGTTCGCCGCGCTCGGCAAGAAGCGCGGCCGGGTCGCTCTGCTGCAAGGCTGCGCTCAGCAGGTGCTGGCGCCGCGCATCAACCAAGCCGCCGTCAGCCTTCTCACCCGCCACGGCATCGAGGTTGTCCTGGTCCGGGACGAGCAGTGCTGTGGCGCGCTGACCCATCATCTCGGCGACGACCATGACGCCTTGACGCGAGCCCGCGCCAATGTCGCGGCGTGGCGGAAGGAAGCGGCCGGCGAGGGGCTCGACGCCATCCTGGTGACGGCCTCCGGCTGCGGCACCGTGATCAAGGACTACGGCTATCTGCTGCGCGAGGACGCTGCGTTCGCCGCCGACGCGGCCAAGGTCTCCGCGATCGCCAAGGACATCACCGAATACGTCGCCGGCCTCGAACTCGCGACCACCGCGCCGCACGATGACATCGTCGTCGCCTATCACTCTGCGTGTTCGTTGCAGCATGGGCAGAAAATCACGGACCTTCCGAAAGAATTGCTTTCCAAGAATGGATTCGTGGTGAAAGATGTGCCGGAGAGCCATTTGTGTTGCGGTTCGGCGGGGACCTACAACATTCTCCAGCCCGAGCTTGCGGGCCGGTTGCGCGATCGCAAGGTCGCCAACATCGCGAGCGTCAAGCCGGACATGATTGCCGCGGGCAATATCGGCTGCATGGTGCAGATTGCCAGTGGCACGTCAGTTCCGGTCGTACACACGATTGAGCTTCTCGATTGGGCTACGGGCGGGTCGCGGCCGGCATTGAACGCGCAAGTTTGAGCTTTCAAAAGCTGAGCTTTCGTCCGGAGGTGACGGCTGAAGACGCCCGATCGACCATTGTTCGGCGGCAACAGGAGGACCACGATGGCGAAAGCGAAGAAGAAAAAAAGCAAGAAGGCCAAAAAGGCCAAGAAGGTCGTAGCGGCGAAGAAGAAGACCGCTAAGAAGGCAGCCAAGTCCGCGAAGAAGTCTGCCAAGAAGGCTACGAAGAAATCTGCCAAGAAGGCAGCCCCGAAGAAGGCCGCCAAGAAGGCGGCGACTAAGTCGGCCAAGAAGGCCGCACCCAAGAAGGCCGCGAAGAAAGCGGCACCGAAGAAGGCGAAGGCAGCTCCCGCGCCGAAGCCATCAACGCCGGCAGCTCCGGCTGCCGAGCCTGTCGCTGAGACAAGCTGGGCGATGCCTTCGTCTTCTGCGGAAGCTGCGCCGGCCGAGGGGCAAGGCTAGGCAGAGCGACCACCACCATCGACGACAGGAAGGCCGCTGCGGTGACGCGGCGGCCTTTTTGCATCGCCGCAAGCACCTTTAGAGGCCGCCCTTTTCTGCGCCTGTCTGATTCGTAGCCGGGGTGCCACGCTGCCTGGCTTTCCCGTACTTGCACGGTCCCTCTCGTGCACCTTGCAACGCAAAGAATGTGTTCGAGAAGACACACAGGCTGACAACGTTTCGTGGAATCGTCAAAGCGCCTAAAAAGTCGGCAGATGCCCGCGCTTTTTGCTTCACGGCTCGCACCCCTCAATCCAAATTGCCGCAGTTACGAGATTGCAATCAAGTCGAGCGCTCCGGGGGGTACCGGGATCCGACTGGGGCTTAAGAACTGGCGATGGGGATCGAAATGAAAAAAGTGGCTTTGTTGGCAACGGCGCTGGCAATGGTGACGGGTTCGGCTTTCGCGGCAGACATGCCGGTCAAGGCATTGAAAGCCCCGCCGCCGCCCGCCTTCGATCCCTGGGACATCGCTTTTGGCGGCGCGATCATGAGCGACTACATCTTCCGCGGTATCAGCCAGTCGAACCACAAACCGTCGGTCGCCGCCTATTTCGAGCCGCGCTACAACGTCACCAAGGACCTCCAGCTCTACATCGGCGTCGCCGGTGAGAGCATTTCCTTCCCCAACCGCGCCGCGGCCGAGATCGACGTCTACGGCGGCATCCGCCCGACCTTCGGTGCATTCGCTTTCGACATCGGTGTTTGGGGTTATCTCTATCCGGGTGGCACCTGCTTTTACGGCGCGCCGACCGACACCGCCGGCAACCCGCTTAGCGCGCAGTGCGCCGCCAACGCTCTGCTCAACGGCAACGTCATGAAGAAGGACGTGAGCTTCTTCGAGGTCTACGGCAAGGTGAATTACACCATCAACGACAACTGGACCCTTGGCCTGAACGAGTACTATACGCCGAGCTTCCTGAACTCCGGTGCGTGGGGCGACTATGTGTCGATCACCGCCAAGTACACGGCGCCGAGCACCTTTTTCGGCTCCAGCGGCGTCGGGATGTACGTCTCGGGTGAGTTCGGCCGCCAATTCCTGGGCACCTCCGACTCGTTCTATGGCACCGGCTTCGCTGCGCCGGGCTTCGCTGGTCCGTTCCCGAACGGCATCAAGTACGCCGACTACAACACCTGGAATATCGGCATCGGATTCACGTACAAGGTATTCACTCTCGACCTGCGTTACTCCGACACCGACCTTTCGAAGGCGAACTGCAACGCCTTCACCAGCGACTACACGGCAGGCTTCAACGGCAGCTTCAGCAACATCAATCCGACTGGCGTCGGCTCCAATTGGTGCGGCGCCGCCGGCATCGCCAAGCTGTCCTTCGACCTGACAGCGATGACCAACCTGAAGTAAGTTTCTTCCCGAAACGACTTGATGAGGGCGGCGGAGCAATCCGCCGCCCTTTTGCTTTGGGGTCGGGTCTCTTCGCAAACGTCATGCCCGGGGCTTGTTCCGGGCATCCACGTTCTTTGGCACTGCCGCGCAATGAGCGCGTAGATGGCCGGGGCAAGCCCGGCCGTGGCGACGCAGAAACACCGGTGAAAAGCCGCTGGCGCCTTGTCGCGAGGCAGACTCGGCATCCGTTCTGACGAGAACGCAGTAGGGATTGCCCTGCGCCTCAACGCGCCGCGCTCGGCTCCGCTGCAGCCCGTTCGCCGCCGAGGACGTGGATCGCACCGTCCTTCACCAGCGCCACCTTGCGGGTGTGGAAAGCGTCGAGCGTCGAGCGGTGGCCGATCGAGACGATGGTGGTCTGCGGTAGCTTCTCAGCGAGCAGCCGGTAGAGCCGGGCCTCGGAGGGTTCGTCGAGCGAGGCGGTGGCCTCGTCCAGGAACAGATAATCCGGCACATGCAAGAGCGCGCGGGCGAGCCCGAGGCGCTGCTGCTCGCCGAGCGAGAGCATCCGATTCCAGTGACCGTTCTCGTCGAGCCGCTTTGCCAGCCGCGGCATGCCGACCGCGTTCAGCGCCTCTGCGATCTTCTCGGGTGCGATCGCGCCACGCCCTGCGGGGTAGATTACGGCGTCGCCGAGCGGGCCGATCGGAAAATACGGCCGCTGCGGCAGCATCATTAGCTTGGCCTTCTCGGGAATCGCGATGGTTCCGGTGCCGAACGGCCAGATTCCGGCGATGGCCCGGAACAGCGTGGATTTCCCGGAGCCCGACGGCCCGGTCACCAGCACGCGCTCCGCCGGCTGGATCGCGAAGGCATCGGCCGCAACAAGCGGCTCGCCGTTCGGCAGCTTTACCAGCAACTGATCGAGACCGATTGCCTTGCCGCTCGATGGTGCAACGCCGATGGTCGGCTCGCGCGTCGCCGTGTGGGCCGCCGACTTGACCGACATCTCGAAACCGTCGAGACGGGCAATCACCGAGCGCCATTCCGCGAGCGAGCGATAGGCTGTGACGAAAAAAGAGAGCGCATCTTGCACGCTGCTGAACGCCGAGCCAGTTTGCATCATGTCGCCGAGCTGAATTCTCTTGGCGAAGTAAGCCGGAGCAACGACCACATAGGGAAAGATCACTGCAGCCTGGCTGTAGCTTGCCGTGAAGGCGGTCAGGCGCTTGGTCCGGCTCATGATCGCGTACCAGTTGCCGATGACGAAACCAAAGCGCTGCAGCAAATTCCCTCGCTCCGCGCTCTCACCTTTCAAAAGTGCGATCTGCTCGGAATTTTCGCGCACGCGGATCAGGTTGAAGCGGAAGTCGGCCTCAAAGCGCTGCTGCTCGAAATTGAGGTTGATCAGCGGGCCACCGATCCAGTGCGTCAGCGCCGTACCCAGGATCGCGTAGACCAGCGCACACCAGACCAGAAAACCGGGGACGATGATGTCTGTGCCGTAAATGTGCAGCGGCGCCTTGTCCGACAGACCCCAGAGGATGACGACGAACGAGGCCAGCGTCACGATCGACGACAGCAGGCCGAGCCCGAGGGTCAAGGTCTGCTCGACGAAATTCTTGACGTCCTCGGTGATGCGCTGATCCGGGTTGTCGGCGGGGTCGCCCTTGAGCTGGATGCGGTAATGCGTCGAGCCGCTCAGCCATTCGCCGAGATAATGCTGCGTCAGCCACCGTCGCCAGCGAATCTGGAGCCACTGGTTCAGGTAGAGCTTGTAGACCGCCAGTGCGACGAAGGTGAAAGCAAGGCCGAGAAAGATCCAAATCTCTCTGACGAACCGGTCCAATTCATATCCCTGGACCGCACTGAAGAATCGGTTCTGCCACTGACTGACGAGAACATTGATCGCCACCAGCGCCAGCTCCATGGCGATGACGGCGGCGAGCAGGCCGCGGCCGGCCCATTTGTCCTCCGATCGGAAATAGGGGCCGGCGATTCGCCAGACGATCGCGAGCGTGGCGCGGATGTTGTTCACAGAGCGGGGTCTCCTAGAGGGGATGTGCATAACGGCCCGGAGCCAAATGGCTGAGGCAATGGCGGAAACGGGCGCGCTTAGACTAAAGTCGCAAGATCTGCAATTTGCGTTGGCTTGTCGCAGCTTGCAACCCTAGCATGGGGCTCGACGGCGCAGGGCGGGGTGAACAGGGTTTCGCGAGCTTGTGAGCGGACGGGAACCGCCGCATTCGCGAGGAATTCGCGTCCAGCTCGGGGGTTATCGCTTCCAGCGTCAAGCAGGATCGGCTCTCCACGCGAGTCGCCTGCCGCAACATGCGTGGGGGAGGAAGACCATGTGGAATCAAATCTATGATCCGCTGCACAGCCCGGTGCTGTCGACGATCGCGGCAGCGGTGCCCGTCGTCACGCTGCTGGTCCTGATCGCGAGCGGGCGCGTCCAGGCCCACATCGCCGCAATCATCGCCGTGATCGTGACCAACCTGATCACGATTTTCGTCTTTACCATGCCCGCGAACATGTCGATCCGCGCCTCCGTGCTGGGCATCGTCACAGGGTTCTTCCCCATCGGCTGGATCGTCCTCAACGTCATCTTCCTCTACCAGGTGACGGTGACCACCGGGCGCTTCGAGCTCTTGAAGCGCGCGGTCGGCGGCGTCACCGAAGATCGGCGGCTGCAATTGTTGCTGATCGCGTTCTCGTTCGGCGCATTCTTCGAGGGCGCTTCGGGCTTCGGCACGCCGGTCGCGATCACGGGTGCGGTGCTGATCGGCCTCGGCTTCTCGCCGCTCGCGGCTTCCGGCCTGTCGCTGATCGCCAACACCGCACCGGTCGCCTATGGCGCGCTGGGCACGCCGATCCAGGGCCTTGCCTCCGTCACCGGGCTCGATCCCTATACCTTGGGTGCGATGGTCGGCCGGCAATTGCCGTTCTTCTCCCTGATCGTGCCGTTCTGGGTGGTGTGGGCGTTCGCGGGCTGGAGGGGCATGAAGGACGTCTGGCCGGCGATCCTCGTCACGGGCGTGTCGTTCGCGATCCCGCAATTCGTCATCTCCAATTACATCAATCCCTGGATCGTCGACATCGGGGCCTCGCTGATCTCGATGGGCGCGCTGATCCTGTTCCTGAAGGTGTGGCAGCCGAAGCAGCTCTGGTTATCGCCGGCGCTGCGCGGCCGCGACGAATCGGCCTCGACGATGGCGGCGGCAAAGCCGCTCGACAAGACGCCACTCACGCAGGGCGAGCTGTTTAATGCGTTGCTGCCGTGGATCATCGTCTGCATCGTGATGCTGGTCTGGGGCAGCGGCGCCTTCAAGGGCTGGGCGAACTCGATCTTCACCTGGAACTATCCCGTGCCCGAGCTGCACCAGATGATCAACAAGATGCCGCCGGTCGCGCCAGGGCCGACCAAGGAAAGCGCGGTGTTCGCCTTCACCTATCTGTCCTTCACCGGCACGGGCATGCTGATCGCGGCGATCATCTCCGGCTTCCTGATGGGCGTCGGTCCCGGCCGGCTCCTGACCGAATACGGCCGCACCATCCGGCTGTGCGCGATCTCGCTGATCACGATCTCGGCGATGCTCGCGATCGGGACGCTGACCCGGCTATCCGGTGTCGACGCGACGCTCGGTCTCGCCTTCGCGGCAACCGGCGTGCTCTATCCCTTCTTCGGCACGCTGCTCGGCTGGCTGGGCGTCGCACTGACGGGATCGGACACCGCCTCCAACGTGCTGTTCGGAAACCTGCAGAAGATCACCTCCGAGCAGCTCGGCCTGTCGCCGGTCCTGATGGCCGCGGCGAACTCCTCCGGCGGCGTGATGGGCAAGATGATCGACGCGCAGTCCATCGTGGTCGCCTCCACTGCGACCAACTGGTACGGCCACGAGGGCACCATCCTGCGCTTCGTGTTCTGGCACTCGATCGTGCTCGCCTGCCTCGTCGGTGTGCTCGTGACGTTGCAGGCCTATGTCTGGCCGTTCACGGCCCTGGTGCTGAAGTAGCCATCGGCGCCAGGCTGCGACGCAAATCCCCGCGCGGTTCGCCTCGCGGGGATTTTTGCATCTACATCCGCCTGCGCGAACTTCTCAAGGGCGTCGCCGTCTTATAGAAGGTGCGGCAAGTCAGGTGGTCGAGAGGTCTCATGGTTTCGCTCAAACGATTGACGTGTGCGGCAGTGGCAATGTTCGCGATGTCCACGCTTGCGCGTGCCGAGGAGGGGTTCCCGTTCGGCACCGAGATGACGCTGGAAGCGCTGCCGCAGCCCGGGTCGAAGCGGATACCGAACATCGAGATCGGCGACAATGGCGAGGTCGTGCTGGAGCTCTGGTGCAAGGGCGGCAAGGGCCAGTTCTCGGTCGCCGGCAACACCGTGATCTTCGTCCCCGGCCAGATCCAGGACCGGTCCTGTCCGCCTGCGAAGGCGCAGGCCGACGACGATCTCGTGGCCGCGCTCGGCAGCGTCGAGACTTGGAAGCGCCAGGGCGAGGTGCTCACGCTGGTCGGTCCCAAGCCGCTGCGCTTTCGCGTCAACGGGAATTGAGCGTGAGGCGCGCGAAACGTGAACCCGGAATCTGCAGATTGTGGCGCGAGATTCAGGGGCGCGATTGCGCACCATGGTTCGACGCTGGTGCGTCGCCCCGGAATGACTTCGTCACTTCCACACCGACTTGTCGGCGTCCCAGCGCTGACCCTTCAGCTCCCTGGCAAGCGCCTCGATCGAGCCGTTGTCGTCGGGCAGATCGCCTTCTTCGTCGGGGCTCGCGTCGTCGGACAGATTGAGCCTGGCGCCGGCGCTCTCATCGGCCGTGGTCGTCGCGGGGCTGCCGATCCAGAGCATCAGCTTGTCGGTCGTGCCGGGCTTGTCGGGCGAAACGAGCCCTGCGACCTCGATCGTGTCGGTGAGCTCTAGCGCCGGGTGATCCTGGTTCGGCCGCTTGAACACCAGCTTGAGCTTGCCGGTGGCGGGGTTGAAGCTCTGTGAGACCGGCTTTGCCGCGAGCGTCCTGCTCAGCACGCCCGCAACCGCGGTCGCGAGCTTGTCGCGGTTGATCTTGTCGCCGTCGCGCCAGTCGGCGGCGGGGAAGCGGATGGTGCGGTCCATCTCGGTCATGCCCGCGGTCCACCCGGCGGCGGTGACGCCGGGCATCGTCTTGAACTTTGCCAGCAGTGCGCCCGCGCGCTCCGGATCGACGGACATGTTGATGGTCTGCTCACCGGCGCGCAGGGCGTCGCAGCTGACATTGAGGCTGGCCAGCGTCACCTCGACCTCCTGGCCCTTCAGGCTCTTCAGGAAGTCGGTCGCGGCATCGAGCTTGACCTTGACCGCGATCGCCTCCGGCGAGACGTCGGTGAAATCCTTCGGCTGCGGCGTGATGCCGTCATCGGAGGTCTGGTTGTCCAGGAATTCCTTCTCGCTGAGATCGGAATTGTCGGACGAGGTGACCTCGGTCACGACCTGTCCGATCGTGATCTGACCGCGGAATTCGAACATGTCCCCGACCTGCTTGCGCAGCAGCTTGACACTGACGGGTGCCTTCGCGCCGAGGCTCTGCGTCGTGCCCGTCAGGTTCTGGCCTGCAACCTGAAGATTGACGACGAAGCGGTCCTTGCGGTCGGAATTCTTCGCCATCGGATAGCAGACGTCGAGCACGGCCGCCGTGACCGTCTTACCCTGACGCGTCTCCTTCAGGATCGCGTCGGCATTACCGTCCATCAGCCCGTCGATCGACGTGAAATAGCGCGTCTCGGTTCCACCCGGCGTCGTGGCCTTCGGTGATAGCTTCATCTGGGCGGAAGCGACCTCAGGCGAAACGGCGAGCAAGGCTGCCAAAAGGGCGGTCGAACAAACCAGGAGCGCGCGCATCGACGAAATCCTCGAGCCATCAGAATCGGCGCCACCGTAGTGGGTTTTGGCCGCCGGTTGAATCGGAAAGCGGAGGGGCAGGGTCGGCAAAAAAGAAGGCCGCCCGGAGGCGGCCTTCGCAACATTGTAAGGTGAGATGGGCGTTAGAAGCCGCCCATGCCGCCGCCGGCCGGCATGGCGGGCGGCGCTTCCTTCTTCGGCGTCTCGGCGACCATGGCCTCGGTGGTCACCAGCAGGCCGGCCACGGAGGAGGCGTCCTGCAGCGCGGTGCGGACCACCTTGGCGGGATCGATGATGCCCTTCTCGACCATGTCGACATAGGCCTCGGTCTGGGCGTCGAAGCCGAAGGTCTCGGACTTGTTCTCCAGGATATTGCCGACGACGATCGAGCCTTCCACGCCCGCGTTCTCGGAGATCTGGCGGATCGGGGCTTCGAGCGCCTTCAGCACGATGTTGATGCCGGCCTGGACGTCCGCATTGGCGTTGGAGAGGCGGCCGACCGCCTTCTTGGCGCGCAGCAGCGCAACGCCACCGCCGGGCACGATGCCTTCCTGCACCGCGGCGCGGGTGGCGTTGAGCGCGTCCTCAACGCGGTCCTTCTTCTCCTTGACCTCGATCTCAGTCGCGCCGCCGACGCGGATCACCGCGACGCCGCCGGCGAGCTTGGCGAGGCGCTCCTGGAGCTTCTCACGGTCGTAGTCCGAGGTGGTCTCCTCGATCTGAGCCTTGATCTGGCCGACGCGGGCCTCGATGTCGGGCTTCTTGCCGGCGCCGTTGACGATCGTGGTGTTCTCCTTGTCGATCACCACCTTCTTGGCGCGGCCGAGCATCTTCACCGTGACGTTTTCGAGCTTGATGCCGAGCTCCTCGGAGATCAGCTGGCCGCCGGTGAGGATCGCGATGTCCTCGAGCATGGCCTTGCGGCGGTCGCCGAAGCCCGGCGCCTTGACGGCTGCGACCTTGAGGCCGCCGCGCAGGCGGTTCACGACCAGGGTGGCCAATGCCTCGCCCTCGACGTCCTCGGCGATGATGACGAGCGGCTTGCCGGACTGCACCACGGCTTCGAGCACCGGCAGCATGGCCTGCAGGCCCGAGAGCTTCTTCTCGTGCAGGAGGATGTAGGCGTCCTCGAGCTCGGCGGTCATCTTCTCGGCATTGGTGACGAAGTAGGGGCTGAGATAGCCGCGGTCGAACTTCATGCCCTCGACGATGTCGACTTCGGTGTCGAGCGACTTGTTCTCCTCGACGGTGATGACGCCCTCGTTGCCGACCTTCTGCATCGCCTGGGCGATCATCTTGCCGATGGCGGCATCGCCGTTGGCCGAGATGGTGCCGACCTGGGCAACCTCGGAGGAGGCGGCGACCGGCTTGGCGCGCTTTTCGATGTCCTTGACTACCGCGGCAACCGCGATGTCGATGCCGCGCTTGAGGTCCATCGGGTTCATGCCGGCGGCAACCGCCTTGGCGCCTTCGCGCACGATGGCCTGGGCCAGCACGGTTGCGGTGGTGGTGCCGTCACCGGCGAGGTCGTTGGTCTTGGAGGCGACCTCACGCACCATCTGGGCGCCCATGTTCTCGAACTTGTCCTCGAGCTCGATCTCCTTGGCGACGGTGACGCCGTCCTTGGTGATGCGGGGTGCGCCAAAACTCTTCTCGATGACGACGTTGCGGCCCTTCGGGCCGAGCGTCACCTTGACGGCGTTGGCGAGAATGTCGACGCCGCGCAGCATGCGATCGCGCGCGTCTCCGGAAAACTTGACGTCTTTGGCAGCCATATCTGCAGTCTCTCGTGTTTGGTGTTGTGTCTGCCGCGCTTCCCTTCGTCATTACCGGGCTCGACCCGGCAATCCATCTTCAAGCGAAGAATGATGGATGCCCGGGTCAGGCCCGGGCATGACAGTAGGGATATTCAGCGGCCGTTCAGGCGGTTGGTCTTAGGCCAGCACGCCCATGATGTCCGACTCCTTCATGATCAGGAGCTCTTCGTTCTCGATCTTGACCTCGGTGCCCGACCACTTGCCGAACAGCACGCGGTCGCCGACCTTGAGGTCGATCGGGATCAGCTTGCCGGTCTCGTCGCGGCCGCCGGGTCCGACGGCGACGATTTCGCCCTGGGAGGGCTTTTCCTTGGCAGTGTCGGGAATGATGATGCCGCCCTTGGTCTTTTCCTCGGCGTCGATACGTTTAACCACGACACGGTCATGCAGCGGACGAAATTTGGATTTAGCCATGACGTTTCCCTTTGGAGGCTCGCTTCGGAAGTAGTGGAAGTGGGTTGGGGCGGCGCTTCCGCCCACCCTCTTGCCGAGGAGCGGACGGCGCGCTTAGCAATCGGGCTTTCCGAGTGCTAATAGTGCGCCCGGAAATATGGCTTGGCCGCGATCCTGTCAAGCAAAGGTGGTTAAGCGATTGGTGAGGCGGATATAGGATGGTGGCATTGGAAACTCGTTCGGGGCGCCGGCGTATCAAACGACGGCATTGCTCCGGCAGCGGTTTTGCGCTTGGCTGCGGCAGGGGTGCGGCCATGGTCTTGTTCGGGGGAATGCCATGATCAATTCAGCTCGCGCGCGCACGGTTGCCAATCTGGCCGCCGCGACTTGCCTGGCGCTATTGCTGGGCGCCTGCGGCGGCGGCATGAGCCTGCCGTCCTTCTCGTCGTCTTCGCCGCCGCCCGAGGCTGAGCCCGGCACCGGTCCGGAGATGCCCGCAACGATCCGTCCCGACGAGATCGTCGGCCGCTGGGGCCTCGCCTCGTTCCAGAATCCGGCCGACCGGGCCCGCACCGAGGCGGCCGCCCGGGCCCAGTGCAAGAATCCTTATGTGATCACCGCCGGCTCTTCCGGCGGCGTGATCATGCATCTGGCCGACCAGGCGACCCCGCAGGAGCTGCGGCTGAAGGGCTCCCCGAGCGGCAAGAATTACATCGGGCCGGCCGGCCCGACGCCGGGCGAGCAGGACCGCGAGATCATCTCCTTCGACGGCCGCGTGCTGATCACCCGTTTCATCGACAAGGACGCTGCCACCCGCTACGGCAACATGGTCTACGTCCGCTGCGCGCCGAGAGCGTGATTGACTTTTCCCCTTTCCCCTTGTGGGAGAGGTTGGCTCGCCGCGACAGCGGCGAGACGGGTGAGGGGTCTCTCTCCCCGAAATTCAACTTCATTTGAGTTCGCGGATACAGACCCCTCATCCGGCGCTTCGCGCCACCTTCTCCCACAAGGGGAGAAGGGAAGAAGGGCGCGCGATCGACGTCTCCAAAAACAAGAACGCCGGCCCCCAAGGCCGACGTCTCGTTCTTATCCTCGCGTCCGCTCAGTCGAACAGCGCGTCGATGTCGTCCTGCGAGGCGTGGCCGACGTCGCCGGCGAGCTTCGGGCCGTTGAGGAGCTTCTCGTCCTCGCTGCGGTTGTCGACATGCGCGGGCACATGGGCCTTGATCGCGTCGACGCCGCCCCAGATCTCCATCATCGCATTGATGTGCTGCTCGATGAACTTCATCGTGGTCATGACCTTGCTGATGCGCTGGCCGGTCAGGTCCTGGAAGTTGCAGGCTTCGAAGATCGAGATGACGCGTTCCTGGATGTCGTCGGCGAGCCGCTTCTGCTGATCGGCCGATTGCACCTTGGACATCGCGCTGGCCGCCTGGTCGATCGACTCGGCGGCTTCGAGGATTTGCTGGGTCGCCTGCTCGGTGCCGCCGACGACCGCGCCAAGCTCGCCATTGACCTTGGCCATTTCGCCGCCGTCGAAGCTCTTACCGTGCAGCGTCGCGATCTCGCGCTTGGTGCGGTCGATGGCGTCGTGGATGAGGTCGAGCTCGACCTTCAGCTTCTCGCACTGCTCGATCTGGGCCCGGTAGGTCTCGAGCATGGTGCGGGCCTCGGAGAGCTCGTGGGTGGTGGAGGCATCGATCGCCGCCATGGCGGCGCTGCCGGACAGCGGAATAGTGCCCTTCGCCATCTGTGCGCGGATCGCTCGCAACTCGGCCATGATCTCGCTGTGCATCGGGATTGCCTCTTCGGTTTCGTCAAGAATCGGCATCTCGCCACCGACGATGTCTTCGACACGGAAACGTTTGCGGTGAACAGCCATCACGATACTCCCCCACCTCACTCACGCGTCTTTGTAGGCAGAAGCGATTTAACACGAAGTTCACAGCAGGAACTGATGCGCGGCGTCGCGCCGCCGCGCAAGGACGCGATTAACCATGGCCTTGCTGCATTCACCGAAAATAAACGCTGATCGCCAAATTGCCCCGCGCTTGACGACGTGGTGAATCCAAACGCTGCTTCCGTTTACCAAACAAAACGGCTTTTGCTTTTTATTGACCACGCCGAGGGACGCGGATCAGCCGCCAGCTCTCCACGGCATGCGATCTAGACGAAACAGTACAGAGTACGTCGATGTTCAAGAAGATGTCCGTCGCGCTGCTCGGCAGCGCTTGCACCGTCATTGCGGGCGCAAACAGCGCCAGCGCCTTCGACAACAGGATGCCGAACGATCCGCCCGCAGTGCTCTATGCGCCGCAGATACCGCAGGCGCCAGTGCGCGTCGCCTCCAATTCAAACATGGGCGGCGGCTTCATCGAGTTTCTATTCGGTGACGGTCCCGGTCGTGGTCCGGCCTACGCGCCCGAGCGGCCGGTGTATCAGCAGCAGCCGGCCTATTACGACCAGCGCCGTCTGCCGCCGATGGGCGAGCCGCAGATGCAAGGCGCGCTTCCGCAAGGTGCGGTCCAGCAGGACGCGGTCGATCCGCGGCAGCGTCCGTTCGATCCGAAATTCGAGAAGCAACTCGTCGACTATAGCGGCAAGGAAAGTCCCGGCACGATCGTGGTCGATACGCCGAACAAGTTCCTCTATCTGGTCGAGGGCAATGGCAGGGCAATGCGTTACGGCATCGGTGTGGGTCGTCCCGGCTTCACCTGGTCGGGCGTGAAGTCGATCACGGCCAAGCGCGAATGGCCAGACTGGACGCCGCCGGCGGAAATGCTCGCGCGCCGCCCCGATCTGCCCCGGCACATGGAAGGCGGCCCGGAAAATCCGCTCGGCGCCCGCGCGATGTATCTGGGCTCTACGCTCTATCGCATTCACGGCTCCAACGAGCCCTGGACCATCGGCACCAACGTCTCCTCCGGCTGCATCCGCATGCGCAACGAGGACGTCATCGACCTCTATAGCCGCGTCAATGTCGGCACCAAGGTCGTGGTGATGTGAAGCGTCATGCGCTCGATGTGAGCCGACTACTCCGCGTGTCGCGCCAGCTCGCGATGCCCGGCATCGAAGGCGTTGCGTGCCGCCGGCGTACGCCTTCAGCTAGCGTCTATGCTCGCTGGCGGTGACGCGTCGACCCGAGACGATGGGCAAGCGAGCGGCGACGACGAGTTGACGAATGGGAATGCGGTGTGCGAGCGGAGCGGTTCAACCGCCGCGCCGACCGCTCCGCCTTCCTGACACGCTCGTGCAGTCCCTCCAACTCGTACAATTCGGTGATGAGATGTGTTGTCATGTCGGACAAGGTTGCAATGCGCTGCTGAAGTGGACTCATTTCTAAAACCCCAACTATAACCAGAGAGGCAGCCACGTCGGTGTGTGTGGCATGAGCAACGTGTTCTTCAAGTTGAACACCCATGTCCAAATTTGGAAATCCGGGAGTCTACGGCCGCGCGTGTCAGAAGGCGATTTCGTGTTTCATGGTGAACTCGGCGCGTCCGGCCGGTCAGCTCCGTGCAATGCAACAAGAGGCGCATTAGTCATATGTATCGATCGGATTCTCTGCGCGACCTGGCAGCGAGGGCGCTTGAGTTATCCGGCAAAAGAAAACGGCCGCCTAAAGGCGGCCGCTGCGCATCTATCGGGCGAATTGCTCACGCGTAATCGCTGCCGCCGTCGTCGCCGCCGTCGAAATCGCTGTCGTCGGCCAGATCCATGTTGTCGTCGCGATCGTCGTCGTAGCTCTGATCGCTGTTGTTGTCCCGGTCGTTCGACGCCTGGTCGAAGAAGCCCTGGCGGGAGTCGCGATTCGAGCCGATGTCATTGAGGCCCGCGTCGCGCGCGAGCGAGCCGCCCGACTGATCGCTGCCGCCCCAGGGGCTGCGGTCGCCCAAGGCGTTGGTGTCGCCAAAAGCCTGCTGATGCGGTCCGCCCATCATGCCGCGGATGCTGGAGAGCAGCAGCGAGCCGCCGACGACGCCGGCTGCAGCCGCCGCCGCCGTGCCGAGGAACGAGCCACCACCACCGCCGATAGGAGGCGCGCCATAGCCCTGACCCGGACCTTGGCCATAGGCTTGTCCGTAAGGCGGCTGACCATAACCCGGCTGGCCTTGCTGCATCGCCTGGCCGCTGTTCCAGACCGGCCGCGAATCGCGCGGCGGCACGTTCGGCACAGAACCGCGCGACGAGCCGCCGCCGAATAGCGTGTCACGCATGGTATCTAGGAAGCCGCCGGACTGCGCCTGCTCGGGCGCCTGCCCCGCTTCCAGCTCCTGGATGCGGCTGTGGGCGCGCTTCAGCGCTTCGTCCTGCAACAGCACGGTCTGGACCAGCGCGTAGATCGCACCGGGTGCCTTGCGCAAGCCGTCGGAGATCGCGGCGATCGCGTCGGGATCGCGCGGTGCATTTTCCAGTTTGGTAAGCCGGTCGAAAAGCTCGTCGACGAGCTGGCGTTCCTGCGGCGTCATGATCTGTCTCCTTCGCGCAAAACCAAGCGCGAGGCAGATGTAGGGTTCCATTGTGGCCCCAACAGTGCCGGCCGGATTAAATTTCGGTATGCGACAAGCTGCCTCGCACCGCCGTTTCGGCGATTTCACCCCAGCGTGACGCCACTGTCCGCTAGCAGACGTGGGAATGCGTCGCTGGCGAGATAAGCGTGCTCGCGTTCGCGCACATCCGTCATCGGGTCGAGGCCAACAAGGACTTCATCGACGAATCCGGGATGACACATCACGAGACCACCGTCGGGGAGGCCTTCCAGGAACTGCCGCATCAATGCGCCGAAATCGGCCGCCCGCGTGAAGTCGTAAGCGCCGGCGAAGCCTGGATTGAAGCTGAGGCCGGCGCTGCCGGCGCGGCGGCGGAATTGGGCACTGAGGATATCGAGCACCATGGCCTTTGGTGAGGCCAGCCGCCGCGCCAGCGGCAGGTTGCGGCCGCCCTGGCGTACCCAAGCGTTCGGTGCGGTCTCGCTAACGGCATCGACAAAGCCGTCGCGCACCTGCGGATAGAGCTGGACGTGCTGGTGGCCGTCGACGAAGTCGGGCGCACGCCCGAATGCTTCCATGAAAGCTGCGAGCTGCGCCTTCACCTCGTTGCGAAAGAATTCGCGGTCGAGCCGTCGCATCAGTGCGGCGCGCAGCAGCTTCGGAAAGGCCAAGAACATGTCGCCGTCGAGTGGACGGAAATGCATGGTGAGCGGCCGGAACGGTGCCGACAGCGTCACGTGGAGGCCGATCGCGCAATGCGGGCTCGATTTGGCTGCCGCCTCCAGCGCTTCGATCTCGCTGCGCGCGATCGCAGGTCCCACCATCATCACCGACGTGGCGTTGAGGCGGCCGCGTTCGATCAGGTCGCGGATGGCGCGATTGACGCCCGCGCTGATACCGTAATCGTCGGCGCAGAGCCAGATTCGCCGCAGACTCGCGGCCGCGCTCATTCGGCCGCCGTCCGCTTCGAAGCGTCGTCGGCGTTGTCGGTCTCGAAGCGCTTTTCGCTGTGCTCGGCGACGAAGTAGATCGGGCGCGCCTTTAGCTCGGAGAGGATCTTGCCGATATATTCGCCGACGATGCCGATCATGATGAGCTGCACGCCGCCGATGGTCATCAGGCCGACCACGAGCGAGGGATAGCCGGGCACCTGCTTGCCAGTCGTGAACACCTCCCAGAGGATCGAGAGGCCGAACAGGAAGGCGATCCCGGCGAGCACCACGCCGAGCAGGCTGGCGAAGCGCAAGGGAGCGACCGAGAATGAGGTCAGGCCCTCGATCGACAGGCCGAGCAGGCGTGCGGCGTTGAAGGTGGTGGCGCCATGGGCGCGCGGCGCCGGTTCGTAGTCGACGCGGATCTGGCGAAAGCCGATCCAGCTGGCCAGTCCCTTGAAGAAGCGGTTACGCTCCGGCAGCTGTCTCAGCGCTGCGACCGCCCGCGGCGAGAGCAGGCGGAAATCGCCGGCGTCCTCGGGAATCTTCTGCCGCGCGCCCCAATTGATCAGGGCGTAGAAGCCGTGCACGGCGAGCCGGCGCAGGAAGCTTTCGTTGTCGCGATGCGCCTTGGCGGTATAGACGACGTCGTAGCCGTCATCGATCCAGTGCCGCACCAGCTGCTCGACCAGGGCCGGCGGATGCTGGCCGTCGCCGTCCATGAACATGACGGCGCCGAGCCGGGCATGGTCGAGGCCGGCCATCAGCGCCGCCTCCTTGCCGAAATTGCGCGACAGCGAGACCACCTGGACGCCGATTGCGTCAGCCGGCAGGCTGCGGGCGATCGACAGCGTCGCATCCGCGCTGCCGTCGTCGACATAGACGACCTCGCAGGCCAGGCGATAGCGCTGCCGCAAGGTCTTCGCGAGTTCGCAGATCCGCTGGTGCAGGGCGGCGAGGCCCGCCGCCTCATTGTAGACGGGGACGACAATCGACAGTCCCTTCGCGGCGGCGCTGGCCGCGGTGGTCGTCATGCCGGAAACGTCAGAGCCCAGCGTCATCGTTCAAGGTTCCAAGGCGTTTAGGTCTTATCAACAGCATATGGTAGCTGCGGTTTGCTGTCGCTACGCTGAACGAAACTGAGGCTCACCGCCCCAGGAAGGCCTCGAGCTTGGCGAACAGCGGATTCTCCCGGTCGAACACGTAGTCGAGCGAAACCACCGAGACGGTCTCGGCGCCATGCTCGCGCAGGAAGCTCGCCAGCGCATAGAGCTGGCCCGGGGGACAGTGCAGCGTCAGCATGCCTGACGAGGTCGGTCCGCCAAACGGGGCCGCGACGCCGAACCGGCTGTGGGCCTCGCCGAGCAGGGCGGCGTCGCACTGCCGAAAGCGGGTGCGGACCTCGCGGTACTTGTTGGCGCGGGCTCGCGCCGCAATGTGATCGAGGATGACGCGCGCAGTCTCGCGTGCCTGCGACGACCAGTCGGCCTCTTTGGAGGCGACCAGATTGGCCTGGCTGCGCAGGATCACTCCATCGTCGAGCACCCGCAAGCCATTGGCGGCGAGCGTCGCACCGGTCGTCGTGATGTCGACGATCAGCTCGGCACTGCCCGCCCCGGGCGCGCCTTCGGTCGCGCCGGCGCTTTCGACGATGCGGTAGTCCGTGATGCCGTGGCTCTGGAAAAAGGCGCGGGTCAGATTGATGAACTTGGTCGCGACCCGCATCCGCATGTGATGTTGCTCGCGGAAGCCGGTGGTGACGTCGTCGAGGTCGGCCATGGTGCGGACGTCGATCCAGGCCTGCGGCACCGCGACGACGACATCGGCATAGCCGAAGCCGAGCCCCTCGATCAGCGACACGCGCTTGTCGGCGTCCGCGATGTTCTCGCGCACCAGATCTTCCCCGGTGACGCCGAGATGCGCAAAACCGCGGGAGAGTTGCGAGGCGATCTCGCTCGCCGAGAGATAGGCGACCTCGACATTGTCGAGACCCGCGATGGCGCCGCGATAGTCGCGGGCGCCGCCGGCCTTCGACAGCTTGAGCCCGGCGCGGGCGAAAAAGGCTTCGGTGTTTTCCTGAAGGCGGCCCTTGGAGGGAACGGCCAGAACGAATGGCGCGCTCATGACTTAAGCTCCCACCTTGCGGCCGATCTTGGCCAGCGCGTCTACCCAGACCGAGAAGCCGACCGCGGGAATTGGCTGCACGGAGCCGAGCTGGGTCATCAGCCCGTCATAGCGGCCGCCGGCGACCAGCGGCTCGGCGCCATTACCCCTGTGATGCAATTCGAACTCGAAACCGGTGTAATAGTCGAGCCCGCGGCCGAACGCGGTCGAGAAACGCGTCAGCTTCACGTCGATGCCGCGCGCAGCCATGAAGCCGACCCGGCTCTCGAACTGGTCGATCGCAGATGTGAGATCGAGCTTGGCATCCGCAGTCAGTGCACGCAGCTTTGCGACGGCATCGTCGGGATTGCCTGCGATCGACAGGAAGCGTTTGAGCACGGTGATCGCCTCGCGCGGCAATGCGCCACCCTTGAGGGTCGATTGCTCGAGGAAGCGGTCGGCAATCTCGGCCGTGGTACGGCCGCCGACATTGGTGGTGCCGGCGATCGACATCAAATCGGTGACGAAGGCGAGCGCCGCCTTGCGGTCCGAGCCGGCCAGCGCAGCGAGCACGCCCTCATATTCGCTGCGGGTCGCGGTGGCCGCGGCCGCCAGCCGCTCCAGATCCTGCTCCAGGCTGATCTTGCGGTTGAAATCCTTGACCAGGCGGCGGCGCCAGACCGGATAGAGATCGAGCGCGTCGAGCAGGGCATTGAACAGCGCGACGTCACCGGTGCGGATCTCGACGTCGCCGACACCGAAGGCGGCAGTTGCCTCCAGGGCCAGCGCCAGCATCTCGGCATCCGCCGCAGCGCGGTCCTGACGGCCGAAGGACTCGATGCCGGCCTGGAGAAACTCGCTGGTCTGGCCGCTGCGGTATCGAAACACCGGGCCGAGATAGCTGAACCCGGCCGCTTGGCCGGCACGGCCAGAGGCAAGGTAATCGCGCGCCACCGGAATGGTCAGGTCCGGGCGCAGACAGAGCTCCTCGCCCGAAAGGTCCGTGGTCAGGTACAGGCTCTTGCGGATGTCTTCGCCCGAGAGGTCGAGGAACGGCTCGGCCGGTTGCAGGATGGCGGGCTCGGCCCTGACATAGCCCGCCTGCGCGAACGACAACAGCAGCGTATCCGCCCAGGCGGCGGAGCCGGCAGCATTTGAGGTGGCGGTCGCGGTCATAATAGGGGTCCATCGTCCCGGTGGAACCGGGCAGGCAAGGGAAGGGACGGGAATTGCCGCAGCCCTTAGCATGGCCCGAAAGCGGTTTCGACCTCCAAAGGATCAATCGCTTAACGGGTGGGCAATTCCCGGCTCAAGTGGACTTGCCCCAATCGCCCAGCACCGCCTGCACCAGCGTCAGCGCAGCCACCGCGGCGGTGTCGGCCCGCATGATCCGCGGGCCGAGCGCCAACCGCAGGATTCTCGGCTGCCGCAGCAGCAGCGCCCGTTCCTCCTCGGCAAAGCCCCCTTCCGGGCCGATCAGCACGTCGATACCTTTGCCGGCCTCGCGCGCGTTCTGCAGGCTCTGAACGGGGTTTGCGACCGCGGCCGCCTCATCGCAGAAGATCAGCAACCGGCCTGCGGCGCGCTGGCTGAGATACCGCTCCAGCGGCACCGGCTCGGCCACCGAGGCGATGCTGAGGATACCGCATTGCTCGGCCGCCTCGACGACGTTGGCGCGCATTCGCTCGGTGTTGACCCGGGAGGCCTGGGTGAACCGGGTCAGGACCGGCTGAAGCGTGGCGGCGCCCATCTCGATGGCCTTCTGGACCATGTAATCCAGCCGGGCATGCTTGAGCGGGGCGAACACGTAGGCCACGTCAGGCAGCCCGTCCTGGGGCCGGGTCTGCTGAAGGATCACGAGGCCATCCGGGCGTTTGCGGCCTTCGATGGCAGCCTGCCACTCGCCGTCCCGGCCGTTGAACGCCAAAACCTCGGCCCCGGCGGCCAGCCGGAGCACGTTGCCCAGATAATTGCTCTGGTCGCGGTCGAGCGGCACCCTGGCGTCTTGGGCGAGGGGGGCGTCCACGAACAGGCGAGGGGCGCGAAAATCGTGGGAAGGCATAGTTCAAAGATCCAATTTGCCGCTGTTCTTAACCGAAGCCAGTATTTTTGGGGGTAAATATCGCCGAATTGGTGCGTCTCCGCGCCGCGCTCTTGCCCTATTCAGCGGGTTGTTAAGCGCCGGCGGGAATCGTAAAAACGCGAACACGCTGGTTGCGCTTCGATTGGAAGAAGCCGAACCCCGTAAGCTCCTGCCGGAGAGACTGCCTTCATGATCCGTCATCTGATGGTTCCGATCACTGCCGCCATGGTCGCCATGGGTGCTGCGGGCGCTAATGCGCAAAGCGCGTTCCCGGCACCGCTGCCAAACCAGGCCGCCACCAGCTCCGCCTTTCCGCCCGTGAACGGCTCGGCACCCGTTGCCTCCGTCGGCACGGCGCCGCAGTCATCCTTTCCCGTGAACGGCGCCGCGCCGATCGGCGGTGCCGGCGCTTTCAGCGCAGCTCCGCCGACGCAAGGCGGTCCGGGCGAGGACTGCATGAAGGCCTTCATTCCGCTCCGCGAGGAGGCCGAGAAGCGCGGCAAGCTGATCAAGGCCGCGAGCGACCGTCATGCGCCGCCGGACGAGGCCTGCAAGCTGATCGGCAATTTCAGCCAGGCTGAGCTGAAGATGATCAAGTACATCGAGTCCCACGCTGCGAAATGCGGAATCCCGCCGCAGATCGGCGAGCAGATGAAGACCGGCCACAAGAACACCGAGGCCATGCAGAAGAAGGTCTGCATGGTCGCGCAGCAGATGCAGCAGCAGCAGGCGCGCCCGGCCGGCCCATCGCTGAGCGAGGTGCTCGGTTCGGGCTCGGCGCCCGAAGCCAATGCCGGCAAGAAGGGCGGCAGCACCTTCGATACGCTCAACGGCAACGTCCTGACCCGATGAGCGATACATCCGCCCGCGTTGCCGACTCTACAGGCAACTGGGTCGATACGCTCGCGCCGCGATGGACGCGGCCTTATTTGCGCTTGTCCCGCTTCGACCGTCCGATCGGCTCCTGGCTGCTGTTGATGCCGTGCTGGTGGTCGGCGGCGCTCGCCGCCGGCATGGCGCACGAGATCCGCGGCCTGCCGCTCACCATCGTGCTGTTCTTCATCGGCGCCTTCGTGATGCGCGGAGCCGGCTGCACCTGGAACGACATCACCGACCGCGACCTCGATGAAAAGGTCGAGCGCACCCGCTCGCGGCCATTGCCGTCAGGGCAGGTGACCACGAAGCAGGCGCTGGTCTTCATGGTCGCACAGGCGCTGATCGGTCTCGTGGTGCTGTTGCAGTTCAACCGCTTCGCGGTCCTGACCGGCATCGCCTCGCTCTTGATCGTCGCGATCTACCCCTTCATGAAGCGCATCACCTGGTGGCCGCAGATCGTGCTCGGGCTGGCCTTCTCCTGGGGCGCGCTGATGGGATTTGCCGTCACCTTCGGACGCATCGACGTCACCGCACTCGTGCTCTATGCCGGCGCGATTTCATGGGTGATCGGCTATGACACGATCTACGCGCATCAGGACGCGGAGGACGACGCGCTGATCGGCATCAAATCCACCGCGCGCCTGTTCGGCGCGCATACGCACCAGGCGCTGATCCTGTTCTATGGCTTTGCGGTGATGCTGATCGGCGTCGCGCTGGCTTCAGGTGATGCGGGCTGGCCGGCCTGGCTCGGCCTTGCGGCCTTCGCCGTTCATCTGGCGTGGCAGATCGTGCGGCTGAGGATCCACGACCCCGAACTGTGCCTGCGCCTGTTCAAGTCGAACCGCGATGCGGGGCTGTTGCTATTTGCAGGATTACTCGCCGACGCTGCAATACGGGCGGCGTAGTTGCCACTCAATCCCTTGCAATGATCTCGCGTTCGCCCTGATGAACGGTGAGTTCGCGCGCGATGCCGGTGCGCCGGCGCATCAAGAATTTCGGGCGGCGGGCGCGGATCGCATTGGCGCGGCGGCGGCGCGGCGCGGGTTTGCGTGCGCCTTCGTCGAGCTGCGGAAGCGCGAAGATCTCGCTCCAGATCGCCCAGGCTTGCGCGATCTCGTCGGCATCGGCGCCGACCAGCAGCGGAATGGAGAGCGAGGGATCGCGATGCACGAGCACGAGGGTCTGCACCTCGTCACTGCCGCGCAGCGCGACGCCGGTGAAGTCGCTGACACGGACGTTGATGGCCATCTGCATGCCGCGAACGGCACGGCGCAGCACGACACGCTCGCGATGAAGCTCGATCTGCCGGACATGTCCGTCGGCGCGCGGATCGTGCGCATCGAAGCGGACGGGAAGGGAAAGAGGGTCGAGCCGCAAGGAGCGGCTCGACCCGGCGGGAGCGACCCCGCATGTTGCTGTTTGA
The DNA here is from genome assembly GCF_023073535.1 of Bradyrhizobium sp. 179. Lineage (NCBI taxonomy): Bacteria > Pseudomonadati > Pseudomonadota > Alphaproteobacteria > Hyphomicrobiales > Nitrobacteraceae > Bradyrhizobium > Bradyrhizobium sp. 179. The sequence goes on from NZ_JADPJR010000053.1 coordinate 292,120, forward strand.
CGCCTCACGGCTTTAGTTCTCCCCGCCGGGATTATGTTCCCGGTCGATGCGAGGACCTTAGCGCGCGCCTTTCCGAAACCGCTTAAAAAGGCTGGTTAACCCACCGTCACTGCTGCTCATGATTGACAAGACCTTGGCGCGCATGATTGACGAGACGTTGCGCGAGAGCTGCGAATCTGAGCTTTTGGCGGGCTGAAAATGCTTGAAGTCCGCGCCATCAGGGCACATCTGTGGGTTCCGGTCCCGAGCCCGCCCCAACAGGATTTCGTTCGTGAACTCTTCACCATCCGCAAGCTCGACGCTTTCGACCCAAATGTCGTCGCAGGCCCATCGCGACCTGTTCGATCAGTCCGCGCTCTCCGATCTCGCGCAGCGGCTGGTCGAGGCCGCCAAGCGCGCCGGCGCTGATGCAGCCGATGCCGTCGCAGTGCGCGGCGTCTCGCAGGGCGTCGAGGTGCGCGACGGCCGCGTCGAGGAATCCGAGCGGTCCGAGGGCGACGATGTCGGCCTGCGCGTGCTGGTCGGCCAGCGCCAGGCGGTGGTCTCGACCAATGACGTCAGCGGCGATGCCGTGACCAAGCTCGCCGAACGCGCGGTGGCGATGGCGCGTGTTGCGCCCGACGACAAATATGTCGGCCTCGCCGATCCCGCGCTGCTCGCGCGCGACTTCCCCGATCTCGACCTGCTCGATCCCAACCTGCCCACGACATCTGAGCTCGAGCGCCGCGCTCTTGCGGCCGAAGCTGCGGCGCTCGGCGTGAAGGGGGTGACCAAATCCGGCGGCGCCTCGGCTTCCGCCGGCATCGGCGGCATGGTGCTCGTCACCTCTACCGGCTTCCACGGCTCTTACCTGCGCTCCAGCCAAGGCATTTCCGCCACCGCCATATCGGGCGAGGGCACCAGCATGGAGCGCGACTACGACTTCACCTCGGCGCCACACGGCGCCGATTTGTTGTCGCCGGAAACCGTCGGCCGGTCCGCCGGCGAGCGCACGGTGGCGCGCTACAATCCGCGCAAGGTCGAGACCTGCAAGGTGCCCGTCGTGTTCGATCCGCGCGTTGCGGGCTCCCTGGTCGGCCATCTCGTCGGCGCCATTAACGGCGCCTCGATCGCGCGCAAGACCAGCTTCTTGAAGGACAAGCTCGGCCAGCAGCTGTTCGCGAAGAACATTCGCATCGTCGACGATCCCTTGCGCAAGCGCGGCCTGCGCTCGCAGACGTTTGACGCCGAAGGCGTCGCGGTGAAGAAGATCGCGCTGGTCGACGAGGGCGTGCTGACGACCTGGCTGCTCGACTGCGCCACCGCGCGCGAGCTTGGCCTCACCACCACCGGCCACGCCCATCGCGGCGTCTCCTCCTCGCCGTCGCCCGGGCCGTACAACCTGCATCTCGAGCCCGGCACGCCGACGCCGGCCGAGCTGATCGCCGACATCAGCCAAGGCTTCTACGTCACCGACCTGATCGGCTCCGGCGTCAACGGCGTCACCGGCGATTACAGCCGCGGCGCCTCCGGCTTCTGGATCGAGAACGGCGAGATCACCTATCCCGTCAGCGAGGTGACGATCGCCGGGCATCTGTTCGAGATCTTCAAGTCGATGCAGCCGGCGAACAATCTCGAATTCCGCTACGGCATCAATGCGCCGACGGTGCGCATCGAGGGTTTGACGCTTGGCGGACGCTGACGCGCAATCCCCCGATGCGACCATCCTGACACGCGATGCGGCGCTGCTGAAGGACGCGGTGCGGGACGCAGGCGCGCTGGCGCAATCGATGTTCCGCACCGAGCTGAAGAAGTGGATCAAGGGGGCATCCTCGCCGGTGTCGGAAGCCGACATCGCGGTCAACGATCTGCTCGAAACGCGCTTGCGCGCTGCGACGCCCGACTATGGCTGGCTGTCCGAGGAAAGCGCCGACGATGCGGCACGGCTGTCGCGGCGACTGACCTGGATCGTCGATCCCATCGACGGCACGCGCAATTATCTGGGCGGTCATGACGATTGGTGCGTCAGCGTCGCGCTGGTCGAGGATGCCTCACCGGTGCTTGCCGCGGTGTTCGCTCCGGCGCGCGATGAATTCTTCTTCGCGGTCCGCGGCCAGGGTACAACGCTGAACGGCGAGCCGGTGCGGGCGACGTCCGGGTCCGAGCTCGACTTCGCGCGCGTCGCCGGCCCGAAGCCGCTGGTCGAGCGGCTCAATGCCACGGGCGGCGAGATCAAGCTGCATCCGCGAATCGGCTCGCTCGCGCTGCGTCTGTGCCGGGTCGCCGATGGCGCGCTGGATGCGGCTTTTGCGGGCGGCAACAGCCAAGATTGGGACCTTGCGGCGGCCGATTTGATCGTGCAGGAAGCGGGTGGTAAGATGAGTGACCTCTCCGGAGAACCCATCCTCTATAACCGCCGGGAAGTGGCGCACGGGGTGCTGGTGGCAGCGGGACGCGATCGTCATGCGGGCATTGTCGCGCATTTTCGAAACCGCCCCTTGCCCTGAGCGCTTCGTCGTGCTTGTCGAACACTGCTTTGCCGGGCAGCCCGTTAGGAAGAGAACCCATGCCAGATAGTGCCCCGCAACAACTGCTTCATCTCGTTATCGGTGGCGAGCTCGTCGATCTCGAGCACAACACTTTCAAGAACCTCGACGATGTCGACATCGTCGGCCTCTATCCGAACTACGCCACCGCGCACGCGGCCTGGCGAGCCAAGGCGCAGAGCACGGTCGACAACGCCCAGATGCGCTATTTCATCGTCCATCTCCACCGCCTGCTCGACCCCAATCAAGAACCGGCGCGTTGAAAAAACTGCTTCGCAATACGCTGCGAAGCAGCTTTATTCAGCGTGCCGTCGGGGTCCTGGCGGCTGAATATCTGCGTCTGGTCTGGCGAACCAACAAGTTCAGGTTCGATCCGCCTGACGTCTATGACCGCGTCGAGCCGCAGATCCCGGCGATCTTCGCCTTCTGGCACGGCCAGCATTTCCTCACCCCCTTCATCAAGAACAAGGATTGGTACCGGGCCAAGGTGCTGATCTCCCGTCATCGCGACGGCGAGTTCAATGCGATCGCCGCCGAGCGGCTCGGCATCGGCACCATCCGTGGTTCCGGCGATCACGGCGGCGCCTTCCACCGCAAGGGCGGGGTCGGCGCCTTCAAGGAAATGGTGCGGACGCTCCAGGACGGTTGTAATGTCGCGCTGACCGCCGATGTCCCCAAACGCTCGCGCGTGGCCGGGCTCGGCATCATCATGCTGGCACGGGAATCGGGGCGGCCGATCATGCCTTTCGCGATGGCGACCAGCCGCTTCATACGGCTCAAGAACTGGGACCGCACCACCATCAATTTGCCATTCGGACGAGGCGCATTGGTCGGCATCAAGGAAATCCACGTTCCACCGGATGCCGACGCCGCAACCATGGAAGCGCTTCGGCTGGAGCTGGAGGAGACGTTGAACGAGGCGACCCGCCGCGCCTATGCGCAACTCGGGCGCCCGGGACCGGAAGATGCCTGACCCGCTGCCGATGACGCTGCGAATGTATCAGCGCCTGGCCTCCGGCCTGGTGCCGCTCGCGCCCGCGCTGATCAAGCGGCGATTGAAGCAGGGCAAGGAGGATCCCGCGCGCGTCGGCGAGCGTCGGGGCTTGTCGCGGGACGTGCGGCCACATGGCCCGCTGGTCTGGATCCACGGCGCCAGCGTCGGCGAGGTTCTGGCTGCGGCAGCGCTGATCGAGCGGCTGCGCGATCTCAATCTGCGCATCCTGCTCACCTCCGGCACCGTCACCTCGGCGGCCGTGGTGGCGAAGCGCTTCCCGCCCGACGTCATCCATCAATACGTGCCGTATGATTCCCCGCGCTACGTCGCGCGCTTCCTCGATCATTGGAAGCCGTCGCTGGCGCTGTTCATCGAATCCGATTTGTGGCCCAACCTGATCCTCGCCTGCGCGGCGCGCCGGGTGCCGATGGTGCTGATCAACGGGCGGATGTCGCCGCGCTCGTTTCCGCGCTGGCGGCGCATGCACGGCACCATCTCGGCGCTGCTGTCCCGGTTCGACATTTGTCTGGCACAATCAAAGACGGATGCCGAGCGCTTTGCCGCGCTCGGCGGCCGCGACGTCCTCACCACCGGCAATCTCAAGCTCGACGTCCCGGCGCCGCCGGCCGATCCCGCCAGGCTCGAGCGGCTGATGGCGATGACGCGCGGGCGGCCGATCATCGTCGCGGCCTCGACCCATCCGGGCGAAGACGAGATGCTGATCGCGGCGCACCGCAGCCTCGCCGGCTTCTTCCCGCAGCTCCTGACCGTGATCGTGCCGCGCCATCCGGACCGCGGCTCCTCGATCGCGGGTCTGATCACCGCCTCGGGCCTCAAGCCGGCATTGCGCTCGCGCGAGGAGCTGCCGGCGGCGACGACCGACCTCTATGTCGCCGACACCATGGGCGAGCTCGGCCTGTTCTATCGCCTTTCGCCGATCGTCTTCATGGGCGGATCGCTGATCCATCATGGCGGCCAGAATCCGATCGAGGCGATCAAGCTCGGTGCCGCCATCATCCATGGTCCGCACGTCTTCAATTTCGCCGATGTCTACGAGACGCTCGACGGGCGCGGCGGGGCGCGCCAGGTCGACACGCAGGAAGCGCTGGTCAAGCAGCTCGGCCAATTGCTGGCCGATCCCACCGCGCGCGACAAGATGCAGCGCGCAGGCGAGGGCGTGGTCGAGCAGCTCGGCGGCGCGCTCGATCGCACCATGGCGGCACTCGAGCCCTACCTGTTGCAACTGCGGATCGAGATGGGAGCCGCCAATGCGTGAGCCGGCCTTCTGGTACCGGCCACGCTCCCCGCAGTCGCATGTCCTCAGTCCTCTGGGTGCGCTCTACGGCGCGGCCACTGCGCGTCGCATGGCGCGCCAGGGCTTTGATGCCGGCATTCCCGTGATCTGCGTCGGCAACTACCATGTTGGCGGTGCCGGCAAGACGCCGACCGTACTGGCGTTGACCAAGCTACTGCGCGAGCTCGGTGAGACCCCGGTGGTGCTCAGCCGCGGCTATGGCGGACGCCTGAAAGGTCCGATTATGGTCGACTGCGCGCGTCACACCGCGTCCGACGTCGGCGACGAGCCGCTGATGCTGGCGCGCGAAGTCCCCGTCGCGGTCGCGCGCGATCGCCTCGAGGGCGTCGCGCTGGCGAAGTCGCAAGGCGCCACAATGATCCTGATGGACGACGGCTTCCAGAACCCGCGTCTGCACAAGGACGCCTCGCTGATCGTGATCGACAGCGAGCGCGGCCTCGGCAACGGCAAGGTGTTTCCCGCCGGTCCCCTGCGCGCGCCACTGCAGGCGCAGCTCGCGCGCACCGATGCGCTGGTCCTGATCGGCGATGGCCGTGCCGCGAACGATGTCGCGGCCGAGCTTGCCAAGCGCGACAAGCCGGAGCTGCGCGCACGGCTGAAGCCGCATGCGGCTTCGCTCGCGCAGCTCCTTGGCAAGCGGGTTTTCGCCTTCGCCGGCATCGGCGATCCCGAGCGCTTCTTCCGCGGCTTGCGCGCCAGCGGCATCGACGTCGCACGCACGCGCCGGTTCGACGATCACCACATGTTCTCGGATGACGAGCTCGCCGCACTCGCGGTGCAGGCCCGGCGCGAGCAGCTCACGCTGGTGACCACGGAAAAGGATCTCGCGCGTCTGCGCGGCCGTGAGGGCGTGCCAGAGGGCATCGTGGCGTTCGCCGTGCAACTTGAGTTCGACGATCCGGCAAAGGCGCAGGAAGTGATCAGCGACCATCTGTACAGGGCGCGCGAGCGGCGGTTCAGCACGCGTTGATCTCGCACGTTAGGCCAGAGTCTCTGCCATAGCGCCAAAAGCGAAGTGTCGCGGCAGTCATGCTCACCACGCCCCGACGGCCATTAACCCGACAATCGTCAGGCATGAGGCGCAGGCTACCATGACAGTATAGCATTCGGGTGTATTCATTGCGTCCTCCCAAACTGTTGCCAAGGGCTTGGTCGCTGCACGCGGGAGAGATCGCCGGTCCTCGGCCGCTTCAATTCGGCGCGCCGCAACCGGTCTTGGGCTGCGCGTCCGTCCTCTCATCGTCACCCTGATCCGCAGGATGGTAGTGCGCTTCGAGCGCTTCAGAGCGTTCGGCTGAGATCAGAAGCTGCTTCCGCATTTCAGCGAGGCGGGCGCGGCAATATTCACGATAGAGCAGGTCCAATATGGTGGGCATGATTCAGCCCCATCATCTGACTTTGATTTACAGATATTCCACCGCGAATTTTCGAGGTGATCGTAGCCCGCCGGATGACTCTTCGATATGAGCCCGTTCACAGACTGCGCCAGTTCCAAAGCTCGATCGCCGCTTGGCTGACTTGATTGTCTGCGCGATAAAAGCAGCAGGGCTAATTACCTAACACGCAATATAGCAGCCTTTTGTTTCACCAAGACTTCGTCAAACAACTTAAGAGCGCCTATTTGCGACAAAGAATCCAACTACAGCGTGAAATGACGAACCACGGAGTGCAAGTAATCTTTGATGCAACGCGGATCGGAACGGCGGAAATCATTTCGGCTGCCAGAGTCGCGGTTCAGGTGCGCGTGCACATCGTCTCCATCCCAAGTCGCGCGAGAAGCTGCGCCCGTGTTGCAGGATGGCCGCGCTCTCCCAACGACCTCAACTCGGAAAGCATGCCCGGGCGGTCAGCGTCACTGGAGAGAGGTTGAGAATCTGCGGAAACGTGAATGCATAAGTCGCGCTGACCTCGTTGCCGCATGCTGACGCAGAAAAGGTGAATGTCTCCGCAGGGAGCGTGAGGCCGAACGCCTGCTGCGCAGCGTAGCTGGTGATGGCGCTGCTGCTTGGGCAGAGCGTGCTGTTGACGGTTGCGCAACGCGCCGCCATTTCGCTCCCATGCTGGATTCCCAGTTGAGTCCAGAACAGCAGCCCGCATTCGATGATCCCAAATATGAACAGGAAGAACGCCGGAGCGGTCAGCGCAAATTCCAGTGCCGATGCGCCTCGATTGTCTTGCCATAGTGCCGCGAGTTTCACTGCAGCCTCGCAGTGGATTGCGCGCTGTAAGTGTATGTGGCCGCCACGATCTGGTAGTCGATGATGGTATAGTACGTCGCTCGCGCCGAGACCGTCGCATACGTTCCAGCCTGCGCGCCGCCGGTGCAAACCGTCCCGCAGGTGACAGTGCTGACACCTGCACTCGTTGGGCATCCGCAAAATTGGACCGGCGGAGGTGAGGCAGTGATGTCCGTGGCGCTGGTGGCACTTCTTACGGCGTTCGAAATGCCGCTCGCGTCAAAGCCGCGCGCAATTGCGTATTGCGCTCCCGCTTGTGCGGCGTTTTCGACCTGCATCTTGCGATACAGTGCAAGCCCGATGTCCGTTACGGAAACGACCATCAGGGACAGCACCGGGATCAAGATGCCGAATTCGGCGGCCGCGACGCCGCGTTTGTCGCCGACAGCAGCGCGCACGTGCCCTGTTAGAGAATCAAGCAACCGACGCCGGCGCCTGGATGAGACGCTCTGAATTTGCATTGACCCAAACCTCATTCGATGAGCTGTGCGGTTTGCGAACCTATCGTCGCGGTGCCGAGCGCGGTGCAATTGACCTGGAGGTTCGACGTGCCGCTGAACGTCAGCGTGTCCGCGATGATCTTGGTGCAGGATGTGCTCGTGCCGTTGCCGCCGCTGAAGCTGAGATTAGCCTTTGGCAGATAGATGGCGCCGCCGAAGTTCTGTGTGCTGCCACCGGTGAGATTGAAAGCAGTCCCGGCCGGCATATTGCGGTCGCCGTACATGACGATGCCTTTCGTGGGGCCGCTGGTCGGTGCCGTCAGGTTGATGGTCGCGTTGCTGCCGATCGAAGCTGTGCCCCAGTCGCTTCCCGAGCCCGTAAACACCAGGGTCACGCCGCTGCCCGCGATGGTGGCGTTTCCAGCGACACTCAAGTTGGCCCCGTCCAGATAATAGATGCCTGGACTTAGATTCAGGACTGCGCCTGCATTGACCGTAATGCTGCCCATGTAGCAGCCAGGGTCGAGCGAGTTTGTTTTTCCATTGGCGTTGACCGTAATCTTGGCGTTGGTGCAACTCGGCCTCGCCGGGGGAGACACGTTGGCGTAGGGATCGGCGACGGGCGATATGTGCGTCTTGATACCGTTGGTCGCCGTGATGCTGCTCGCGCCGGAGACGTCGCCAACCACTCCGACCTGATTTGCAGCGACGGAGGCGCTGCCGGCAACGTTGAGCGAGGGACTTGCACTCGAGTTGCTGTAAAGGTTGCACTTGATTAGATTGAGCTGGTTGCCGCCGCTGACGTTGACGGCGGGACTTGCGCTCGAGTTGAGCGCAAGGACGCAGCCTGTCCCGGAATTTGGCAGGGCGACGGAGCGTGCGGTTATGAGCACAGGATCCGAGCCGAACAAGGCTGATAGCAGCCGCTGTTGCGGCTGACTCACGATGACTTCGATGGCCTGCGAATTCGAAGCATGATTGCCTGTCTTCGGTGGCTGGTTCACGGTGACCGTGACGTTATTCGACCCGTTCGCGTAACCGTAGTTTGCCGTCACCGCCTTGGCTTCGGACAAGGGGTCGGTGCCCGCACTCGCCGCTGTCGCAGCGCTGACCGCGCCCGAATCAGCCGCGCTCTGCATATTCTTGTGTTTGTAGTACCACCAGCCGACTTCCGTGCCGAGGCCCGCGGTGCCGACCAGGACCGGCATCAGCAGCGCCGAAATGAGCACATAGCTGCCCGACTGATCTCGGGCGAATCGTCGAAGCAGGCTAATCGTTCGTCCGCGCCGACGAGCATGACCTGCTGGGCATAATCCTGCTGGGCATAATGGTGCATCGAACGAACGGCTGCAAAGTCTCCGAGGCTCCATGCGCTTCCTGCCCGCCTGCCACTTTTCCCGGCACAATGTGGTGCAGACCGACTTAAATGGGGCCCAACGGGAGCGAGACAATTTTAGACATCAGCTGACATTCAGCCGACATTCATGGCCGTGCGCCTATCGATATAGCTCCGATCAGGAGAATTCGATGAAATTGCGGTCCGCGATCTTTGTCGCCAGCCTCGTATGTCTGCCGGTTTTGCCCGCCCTTGCTCAGACCTCCTCGCCGCCGCCTGCCGCCGCTCCGGCAAATCCGACAAGTGCGGTGCCGGTTCCCGCGACCAAGCGCGTCACGTGCCTCGCCACGGCGCAAAACCTGAAGGGACAGGATAAACGCGACCAGATGCAGCTCTGCATGGCGCAGGCGCGGCTCGACTGCCTCAAGCAGGCCGTTGATCAGAAGATCGTCGGCGCGGCCCGCAAGGCTTTCGTCAAGACGTGCGTGGGCGCGGATGGCCGGGACCAACAATAGACCTGCGGGCGGGGCCTTAGGCCTGCGGCTTCGGCACGCCGGGGAAATGCCGCTGGAGCACGGCAGCAGGCGTGGCGTAGGCTTCTTGCAGGTCCACACTCCAGTACTTCAGTTCGTCGAGCGGGATGCGTACGTCGGTGATGGCGCAACGCACATAGGTGCCCGGCGAGATCACGCGGAAATCGCCGTCGAGATATTGCACCTGCGCTTCGCCATGGCCCGAGGGGCCGAACTTGTTCAGCACGGTCGAAAGTCTCCGTGGAAGGCCCCTCCGTGGAAAACCTTGGAGGGCACAATGTGTCGGGCTGGATGTAGCATAGATAGGGTGGCTTGTCCGCCCGGTAAACCCACCGGTTTGTGATGTTTTGGCGCCGTTTCCGCGTGATAGTGCTTGGACGAAGGATCTTGACGCAGGGTCCGATGCGCCTTCGACTGACCGCCCTGTTCCTGACGCTCCTGATGTCGGCCGCGTACGCCGCGCCGGTGCCGCAGCAGGTCGACATCCCGCTGTCGTCGGGCGTCCTGCATGCGCAGGTCTACAAGCCGGAGGGCGAGGGGCCTTTTCCGGCCGTGATCGCGCTGCACGGCTGCGGCGGGCTCAGTGGCCATTCCGATTCCGTCCTGCCGCGCTATCGCGACTGGGCGGAGCGGCTGCTGCGGGCCGGCAATGCGGTGCTGCTGCCTGACAGCTACGGCTCGCGCGAGCTCGGGCCGCAATGTCGCGTCAAGGAGATGCACGTCAAGGCGCGCCGTGAACGCGTCACCGACATCGCGGCGTCACGCGCCTGGCTGATGAAGCAGAACTGGGTGGCGCGCGACCGCGTCAGCCTGATCGGCTGGGCCAACGGCGCCAGCGCGCTGCTCTGGGCGGTGCGGCCGCAGAGTGCGGCGCGCGATTTGGGCCCGGATTTCCGTGCCGCGGTCGCCTTCTATCCCGATTGCCGGATCTCCGCCGGCCTCGGCTGGAGCACGCGGGTGCCGACCCTGGTGCTGATCGGCGCCAATGACGACGTCTCGTCGCCGCCGGCCTGCCGCCAGATGGTGGATGGCGCGCGCGGCCGCAGCGCGCTTGCGCGCATCGTGGTCTATCCCGGCGCTTATCACGATTTCGACCGCGCCAACACGCCACTGCACGCAGCCGCCGGCGGCACCGACGTCGCCGCGCCCGAGCATGGCCATCTCGGCACCGATATGCAGGCCCGCGCGGAATCGCAGAAGGACGTCGCGGAATGGCTGGCGCGGTGATCGCGGCGCCGTAGCCCGAATGAGCGAAGCGACATCCGGGGAGAATGAGCGAAGCGACATCCGGGGAGGTCGGTCCCGCAAGCGCGGCGCTCATGCGGGCCACAAATCTGGAAGCGGGGCCGCCCGAGGAACAACATCAGGCGGACAGCCCCGCATCGACCACCGCCCTGCACGCCATGATGGCCGACCGGGAATCTACGGATCGCGCGCGCCGCCGGTTTTCAGCATATGCCATGCCATCATTCGACCACGATGTCGATTAAACGCGTGTCATAATGCGCAGCCGTATCGTCCTGTTCGCCTCCGCCCTGATCGTCTTCACCGTCGCGATCTTCCTGTTTGAAGCCCACGCCGGCGCGCCACAGCTCGCGCCGGAACATTGCGGCTTCTGGACCACGATCGACGCGGGATTGTCGTGTAGGTGAGAGCCGGCCACGGCGCCGTTGTCGGAGAGACACTCAGTGTTTCCCCGCCTTCGCCGGGACGACGGGGAGTGTGTGGGCAGATGCGTCACACACTCGCTGTCATCGCCCGGCTTGACCGGGCGATCCAGTACTCCGAGACGATTGTGATCTTCTGAGGATCCGCGGCGTACTGGATTCGCCGCTTTCGCGGGGAATGACAGTGTGGGTGAAGCGGCGTAGTCCCAACTCAGAATAAGCTACCCTGATCCACCGGCTTGGCCACGCGCTTCGGCGCGGGTTTTGCGTCTTGCGTAGCCGGCTTTGGCTGCGACGATACGCGCTTCGCCGCAGGCGCCGGGCGGTCCGCATCCGCGGTCGCGGCCACGCGGCCATCGGCAAATTCGATCTCGAGCCGCGCATTCGGCCCGACGCTGTCGGCCGCATGCAGGGGATGGCCGGCTTCATCGCGCACCAATGCAAAGCCGCGCGCGAGCACGCTGCGGTAGGACAGCGCGGAGAGCAGCTTGCCGCTGTTCGCGACACGCGCATCGAGCCGCTGCAGCAGGGTGACGAGCGCGCGTTGCGCGCGCTCGGACAGCCGATGCGTGCGCTCGCGCTGGCGCAGAATCGCGCTGCGTTGGGCCTGCGCGTTGGAGAGCTTTGAGGCGCGCAGGCGAACCTCGAGCCCGGCAAAGCGGTCGCGCCGCCGCCGCAGCAGCGAGCGCGCGGAGAGGCCGAGCCGCTCGCCGCAAACAGTGAGGCGGTGATCGGCCTGCGCGATCTGGCCGTGCAGCACCCGCAGCGTCAGCTTGGCGCTGGCGGCGGTAAACCTGCGGAAATGCGCGTGCGTGTTGGCCTTGAGGCTACGGGGCAGGGACGCGCCCGCCGAGTCCAGCCGCTGCCGCGGGATCGCGAGCAGGTCGCCGGCCGCCGGCAAGGCGCGCGCGGCCGCGCGCAGCTCGTTGCGGCGGTTTTCATGGCCGCGCTGCCAGCAGGCGCGGGTGCGGCGGGCGAGATCGGCGACCTCGACGAACAAGTCGCTGCGCACCGGCACCGCCATCTCGGCCGCCGCCGTCGGCGTCGGCGCGCGCTTGTCGGCGACGAAATCGATCAGCGTGATGTCGGTCTCGTGCCCGACCGCGGAGATCAGCGGAATCATGCTGTCGGCCGCCGCGCGCACCACGATCTCCTCGTTGAAGGACCAGAGATCCTCCAGCGAGCCGCCGCCGCGCGCGACGATCAGGACATCGGGTCGTGGAATCCTGCCGCCGGGGGCAATCGCGTTGAAGCCGCGGATCGCGGCCGCGACCTGCTCGGCCGAGCCTTCGCCCTGCACCTTGACGGGCCACACCAGCACGCGGCGGGGAAAGCGATCCTCCAGCCGATGCAGGATGTCGCGGATGACCGCGCCGGTCGGCGACGTCACGACGCCGATCACCTCCGGCAGCCAGGGCAGCAGCTGCTTGCGCGCCTCGTCGAACAAGCCTTCGGCGGCGAGCTTCTTCTTGCGCTCCTCCATCAGCGCCATCAGCGCGCCGATGCCGGCCGGCTCCAGCGCCTCGATGACGATCTGGTATTTGGAAGAGCCCGGATAGGTGGTGAGCTTGCCGGTGGCGATGACCTCGAGCCCTTCCTGGGGCTTGAACCGCATGCGGCTGTGCACGCCCTTCCAGATCACCGCCTCGATCTTGGCGCTCTCGTCCTTGAGCGCGAAATAGCAATGACCGGAGGAGTGCGCTCCGCGAAAGCCGGAGATTTCGCCGCGGACCCGGACATGGCCGAAGGCGTCCTCGACCGTCCGCTTCAGGGACAGCGAGAGCTCGGAGACGGTGAATTCGGGCGCGTTGAGCAGTTGTTCCGCAGGCGGCATCTAGCAAACGATTCGGCATTTTGGGGTCAGACCCGACGTTAAGGATTTTCGCGCCGCGGCGCCAATCCGGATATTGATCAGGAGAGTACTCTGTAATATAGAGTTCTCTATTAATTGATGAGTTTCGGGAGATGAGCCATGGCGATCCGGCTGCTGCGCGGCGTTTTGACCGGCCTGAAATGGACCTTGTGTGCGGTCGGCGGCGTGGCGCTGATCCTGGGCGCCATGATCGCAACGCCGCTGGAGCGGCCGCCCGAGATGCGATCGGTCTCGGATTCAGCCAAAGGCATGGACTGGTCCACGTTGCCACCGCTCGAACGCTTTCAGGCCCGCGATGGCACCTGGATCGGTTATCGCCATTATGCGCCGAAAGGCCAGGAGACGGGCCGCGGCGCGATTTTCATCCATGGCTCCTCCGGCTCCAGCGGCACCGTCAATCACGCGCTGACCCATGCGATCGCCGCGCGCGGAGTGGAGACCTGGGCGCTGGACATCCGCGGCCATGGCGGCTCTGGCACGCGCGGCGACATCGGCTATGTCGGCCAGCTCGAGGACGACCTCGTCGACTTCGTCGCTCATGTCCGCAGGAACGCGCCTGATCTGCCGCTCACCCTGATCGGCCATTCCGCCGGCGCCGGCTTTTCGCTGCGCGTTGCCGCGACACCGATCATGCAGGACATGTTCGTCCGCACCGTGCTGCTCGCGCCCTATCTCGGCTATGATGCGCCGACGAACAGGCCGAAGGCCGGCGGCTGGGCCAACATGGACCTCCCGCGCTTCCTCGGCCTGACCGCACTGCGTAGGCTCGGCATCGACTGCTGTGCGCAGCTTCCGGTGCTCGCCTTCGCGGTGCCGGCGAATTCGGCGAAGTATCTCACCTCGACCTATTCCGACCGCCTGATGCGCAATTTCGCGACGCGCGGCTATCGCATCGATCTTCCCGCGACGACGCGTCCGATCACGATCATCGGCGGCGCCGAGGACGAGATGATGATCTCGGACAAATATGCGGAAGCCGTGCAGGCCATCAAGCCGTCCGTCGACGTCAAGATCATCGACGGCGTCAACCACATGGGCATCGTCACCAATCCAAAGGCCGTCTCCGCGATCGCCGAAGATGTGGCGACGCGCGGGGCAGGGCAGTCATGATCGACAGCAAGGAGGCGTCCGCGGCGCTGGCCGATATCGACGACATCGTCCGGCGCGTGAAGCAATCGCAGCTCTATGACCTCGCGAGCATCGCTGCCGTGTGGTGGGGCGTGTTGGTCTTTGCAGGGAATGTCGTGACCTGGCTCTGGCCGGTCTACGCAGTCTATGCCTGGGTTGCCGTAGACGTCATGGGCGTCGGCGGTCTGGTTGCGCTTCGCTTGTTCAATCCACCACATCACCCGCATGGTGCCGCCTTCGGCATCAGGCTGCTGCTGGTGTTCGTGCTGTTCTTCGGCTTCGGTTATCTCTGCACCAACGTGATCGGCCATTTCGGGCCACGCCAGTTGGGTGCGTTCTGGCCGCTCTACTTCATGCTGTTCTACGCGCTCGCGGGTCTCTGGTTCGGTTACGCCTTCGTTGCGATTGGTCTCGGCATTTCGGCGCTAACGTTGATCGGCTTCTTCTACATCGGTGAGGCGTTCCCGCTCTGGATGGCGTTCGTCAACGGCGGCGGCCTGATCCTCGGCGGCCTCTGGATGCGGCGGAGCTAGAATTGGCCGAGCTCGACGACATCATCCATCAGCCGCTGCGGCTGAAGATCATGGCGGCGCTGAACGCGCTGCCGCAGTCGACCGGCCTGGAATTCACGCGGCTGAAGAAGCTCACCGGCGCCACCGACGGCAATCTCGGCGCACATATCGAGACCCTCGCCAAGGCCGGTTACGTCTCGGTGGACAAGGCCTTCGTCGGCAAGAAGCCGCAGACGACGGTAACGGCCACGGCTGCGGGGCGGGGGGCGTTTGCGCGGCATGTGGCGACACTGCAGGAGATCATCGCGGGGAAACAGGTGTAGCTTTCTGCGATGCAGATCATAGTGCCCTCTCTCTTGCGGGAGTGTCGGGCGACCCGAGTCAAGGACGAACGTACAACCCCTCGCTTTTCAGTGCTCTCCGAGGTAGTAAGAGATAGGGGGTACCATGCAGGAAGAAGTAAAGGTCGAAGTAAGGCCTGATTTTCTCGCGCGGCAGGCGAAAGCGCAGCCTATGCAGGCGCTCGCGGAGCTGATTTGGAATTCTCTCGATGCTGACGCGACATCTGTCAGCATTGAGTTCGAGTCAGACGGTATCGGCGGCATCTCTAAAATCGTTGTTGCGGACAATGGAGACGGCATTCCGCGCGATGAGGCTCCGCAGGTCTTCAAAAACCTTGGAGGATCTTGGAAGCAACTACGGCTGACCACACCCCGCCTGAATCGCATGCTCCACGGACGCGAGGGGCGCGGCCGGTTCAAAGCGTTTGCCCTCGGCGGGGTGGTCGATTGGAAGATCATTTATGCGAGAGATGGCACTCCGTTCCGCTATGATGTCGCCGTGCTGGAGCAACAGATTGAGCGGGCCCGTGTTGGGGAGGAAGCACCGGCTCCCGGCGCTGCCACGGGAGTAACGGTGGTGATATCCGAACTGAAAAGGCAGTTCAGTTCGTTACAGCCGGAAAACGCCGTTCAAGAGCTTTCTGAGATATTCGCTATCTATCTCAAGGATATCGCAACGTTACGATCACGATCGCAGGCGAGCGAATCGACCCGGATCGGGCAATCGCAGGTACATGGAACTTCGAATTAGCGCCCATCGCGGACGATGATGGAGAACAGCACTCTGTCGATCTCGAAATAATCGAATGGCGCGGACAAACCCGCCGAACCCTTTATCTGTGCAACGAGCAGGGCTTCCCGTTATCGCAAGTAGAGACGCGCTTCCATGTAGGGGACTTCCATTTTTCTGCTTACCTGAAATCCAGCTTTATCAGCGAGCTGCATCAAGACGGACGGCTTGATCTCGCGGAAATGGTCCCGGCTCTGGTTGCCTCAATCGAGGAAGCGCGAGCAAAGGTCAAAGAGGTCTTCCGAAATCGCGGGGCTGAGCGGGCTCGGATCGTCGTTGACGAATGGAAGGAAAAGAAGGTCTATCCCTACGAAGGTGACCCGGTGACTCCCGTTGAGAAGGCCGAGCGCCAGATTTTCGACATCGTCGCCGTTACTGTTCAAGATGCCTCGCCAGAATTCTGCGAGACGGCCTCAAAGCAAACCGCCCTACACCTGAGGCTGTTGCGCCATGCCATCGAGCGCAGTCCGGCCGAGCTGCAGCTTATTCTCGATCAAGTTCTGAAATTACCCAAGCGAAAGCAGAAAGAGCTGGCTGAACTGCTTAACGAGACCACGCTCGCCGGAATCATTAGTGCGGCTACCCTTGTCGCTGATCGATTGAAGTTCCTCGAAGCCCTGCGGTTTATCCTGTTCGACTACGAGGCTCGCCAGAAGCTGCGCGAGCGTTCGCAGCTTCATAAGATCTTAGAGCAAAATACGTGGATTTTCGGAGAGGAGTATAATCTCTGGGCCAGCGACAAGGACCTTACTACGGTGCTGAAAGTGCATCGGGATAAGCTCGATTCCGATCTCGTCATCGACGACCCGGTCAAAGTGATCAACAAAGCGCGCGGCATAGTCGATCTCATGCTCTCGCGCGCACAACGCCGACATCGTGCGGACGACCTTGAACATCTGGTGATCGAGCTTAAGGCCCCAAAAGTCACTATCAATGCGGAACACCTGAATCAAATCGAGGGTTGCGCCCTAGCCGTGGAGGAAGACCCTCGGTTCAACCGGGTTGAAGGGTTGCGTTGGCATTTCTGGATCATTTCTGATGCCTACAACAAGCAAGTCGAGGCCCGCATACGGGGCGGGCCCGATCCTCAGCGCCGTCTGATCCAGCGGACTGACAGGGTGAAGGTCGGCGTGAAGACTTGGGGCGAAATCCTCGAAGAGAACAACGCTCGACTTCAGTTCGTCAAAGAGAAGCTCGAACATAAGGTCGATGATGGCCAAGCGCTCGCGTTTTTGCAGGAGCGGCATCGCGAGTTGCTTGAAGGCGTGCTGATCAACGCCGACGAGCAGATAGAAACGACCGACGGTGCGGTTTTAGAGCGCCCGTCTGAGATGGACAAGCTGGACACCTCCGAATGAGCGCACCTCAGGAAGATGACGAAGCCGGTATTGAATTGTTCGTGGCTCACTTTGACGCGAGGGATCGCGCGCTAACGGTCCACGAGGCAGGCCACGCCATCGTTGCGAGTGTTCTCGGCGCACATGTCGTATTCGTGGAGATCGATTTGACGACCGGCAATGGCAGGTCGCACTCGCAAAACTTCGTCGAGCAGGTCAACAACCTTGCGGTTTGTGTTGCCGGCTGCAGAGCCGAGCATGCTTTCGACGCGAGATCGTCCCGAGGGACAAAGATCAGTGACTTCAGGAAGATGCGGAGACTGCTATTGGAGCTGCCTGAAGCCAAGAGACGCTCCGCGCGCGCGGAAGGCTACCGGCTTGCCGAGGAGATCCTAAGAGAGCACGCAGCCAAGGTGCAACGACTCGCTGCCGAACTGATGGTCCGACGATGGGAAGACGGGACGGATACGGTCCGCATCGACGGCGACGAATTGATGGCGCTGCTCGACGGTTCCGGGACTTGAGCAATGACAGATTCAGTTGGCGTGGCCGTGCTAGGATTGGGACTGTTTTTGTTAGTTGTGATGGTATTGGGTCTACTTATCGCGCGTCGAAGCCCGTCCACCCGCAAAAGTCCCCTCAAACTAGAACCGAATCCGCCCACTCCGGAAGAGATCGCGGACTCGCTCGTAGAATTCGAGCGCTTCTGTGAGGCCAGCAGGATCGAAGCTGCCGGGGTTGCCGAGAATCGACGATGGCTCCGACCGATTGGCTTCGTCACGAGGTTACTTACTTACGCCGCGCTGTTTCTTCTGCTGTATATCTGGGCACCGAAGGATATCTCGAACACGCCGCTGGCGACCCTCACGCTGTCGGATATTGCTGGGACCGTTTGTTTCGCTGCGATCGGCATCGTGCTGACCCGCGCCCTTTTCAATCCGAGCGATGACGACCAGACCAAAGACGTTTGGGGTTGGCTAGGCGTCGCGCTTTTGGGCGTCGCCGTTATCGCCGCGCTTTACGTCTTCAAGGCTCGCTGACTCGCGCCGGGCCACCATAGGCGCGTTCGGCTCCGGCTGGGCTTCGCCTAGCGACCTGCCGTTAGCGAACCGACGCGCTATTTCCCGCGAGTATCAGCGGAATCTACTATTTTCTAAACTGCCGATACGCTCCGACGTGGACCGACTGATGTTGCTGGGCTATTTCCTTTGTCGGCTCTCCCACAAGGGGGGAAGGGAAGAGGAGCTTCGCCGCGCCCCGGAATGACGTGGGGTCCGGAGCCCAGCCCCCTTGAGCCCCACCCCGATTCGTGCGACCTCCGCCCTCAGCAAAACCCCTCATTCTGAGCCTTCGATGCACATTCTCCTGCTCGGTTCCGGCGGCCGCGAACATGCTCTGGCGTGGAAGATCGCAGCCTCTCCCCTGGTGACCAAATTCTGGTGCGCGCCCGGCAATGCCGGCATCGCAAAGGAGGCGGAGTGCGTGGCGCTCGATGTCGCCGACCATGCCGCGGTGATCGACTTCTGCAAGACGAACGCGGTCGAGCTCGTGGTGATCGGCCCGGAGACGCCGCTGGCGGCCGGCATCGTCGACGATCTCAGCGCCGCCGGCATCAAGGCGTTCGGCCCGAGCAAGGCGGCGGCCCAGCTCGAAAGCTCCAAAGGGTTCACCAAGGCGCTGTGCACCGAGTTCGGCATTCCGACCGGCGCCTACAAGCGATTCACCAAGGCCGATGATGCGCGCGCCTATGTGCAGAGCCAGGGCGCGCCGATCGTGGTCAAGGCCGACGGCCTTGCCGCCGGCAAGGGCGTCGTGGTCGCCAAGACCGTGCGCGAGGCCGAGGACGCCATCGCCATGATGTTCGAGGGCGCCTTCGGCGAGGCCGGCACGGAGGTCGTGATCGAGGAGTTTTTGCCCGGCCGCGAGATCAGCTTCTTCGCGCTGTGCGACGGCGAGACGGCTATACCGCTGGCCTCGGCCCAGGACCACAAGCGCGTGTTCGACCATGACGTCGGCCCGAACACCGGCGGCATGGGTGCCTATTCGCCCACGCCGCTGGTCACGCCCGCCATCCACGACGCGATCATGGCGAAGATCATCCTGCCGACGGTCTCGGGCATGAAGCAGCGCGGCACGCCGTTCCGCGGCGTGCTCTATGCCGGCATCATGCTGACGACGCAGGGGCCCAAACTGTTCGAGTTCAACGTCCGCTTCGGCGATCCCGAGTGCCAGGTCTTGATGCTGCGCATGATGAGCGACATCGTGCCGGCCTTCCTTGCGGCCTGCGACGGACAGCTGAAGAATTTCGACCTGCGCTGGCATCCGGAATCCGCGCTCACGGTTGTGATTGCGGCGAAGGGCTATCCGGGCGACTACCAGAAGGGCACGCGCATCCGTGGGCTCGATGACGCCGCCAAAGTCGACACCGTCGAGATCTTCCACGCCGGCACCGTGGCGAAGGATGACGCGATCCTCGCCAATGGCGGCCGCGTGCTCAATGTCTGCGCGCTAGGCAAGACCGTGACCGAGGCGCAAGGCCGTGCCTATCAGGCCGTCGACCGTATCGACTGGCCGGAAGGCTTCTGCCGCCGCGACATCGGCTGGCAGGCGGTGGAAGCGGAGAAGGCCAAGAATTAGCAAGACTTAGCTCGTCGTTCCGGACGGCGCGCAAAAAGCGCCGATCGGCATCTCGAGGCTTTGGTGCCACCGCGCCGCCACATCGGCAATCCAGATATGTGTAATCAGCGGTTGGGGTTAGCTGCCCCGCCGATAATACCGCTACTGTGCATGGGGTTGTTTTCGACATTTTACGTTGTCGGCGCCCCCCCCCCCCCGGGACTGACCAATAAGGATGCAAGAAGATGTCCGATCTCGCCGATCTCTATCCGGGCTTTGCTGCCGAATGGGTCGATACCTCCTTCGGCCGCATCTTCGCCCTCGTCGGCGGCAGCGGGCCGCCGCTTCTGCTCCTGCATGGCTTCTCCGAGACCCATGTGATGTGGCACCGCGTCGCGCCGCAGCTGGCCGACAGGTTCACGCTGATCGTTGCCGACCTGCCGGGCTATGGCTGGTCCGACATGCCCGCCAGCGATGCACTGCATATTCCCTACAGCAAGCGCGCCATGGCTAAAGCTATGGTCGAGGTGATGGAGCGCCTCGGCCATGTCCATTTCGCGCTCGCCGGCCACGACCGCGGCGGCCGCGTCGCCTACCGCCTCGCGCTCGACCATCCCGGCCGGCTGTCGCGCCTGGCCGTGCTCGATATCCTGCCGACCTATAATTACTGGGAGCGAATGAACCGCGCCTACGCGCTGAAGATCTACCACTGGACCTTCCTGGCGCAGCCCTATCCGCTGCCCGAGACCCTGATCGCGAGCAATGGCGAGTTCTTCCTGCGCTTCAAGATGGCGAGCCAGACCAAGTCGAAGACGTTGGAGGCGATCGACGAGCGCGCGCTCGAGCACTACCTCGCCCCGTTCCGCGATCCCGCCCGGGTGCATGCGATGTGCGAAGACTATCGCGCCGGCGCCTATTTCGACTACGACCTCGACAAGGCTGATTTCGAGGCCGGCAAGAAGATCACCATTCCCATGCTGGCGCTGTGGGGCAATGCCGGCATCGCCCAGGCCGCCGCCACCCCGCTCGACACCTGGACGCAATGGGCCACGAATGTCGCGGGCATGCCGGTGGATTCCGGCCACTTCCTCACCGAGGAGAACCCGGACGCCACCGCGAGGGCGTTGCGCGAGTTCTTCCTCGCGGATTAGCGCCGCTCGCGAAAGAACTCCCGCAGCAGCCGCGCCGCCTCGCTCTCGCCGACGCCGGAATAGACGTCCGGCGCGTGATGGCAGGTCGGGGAAGCAAAGAACCGCACGCCGGACTCGACCGCGCCGCCCTTCGGGTCGGCGGCGCCGTAATAGAGCCGTCTCACCCTTGCAAAGGAGATCGCGCCCGCACACATGGTGCAGGGCTCCAGCGTCACGTAAAGGTCGCAGTCGACGAGGCGCTCGCTGCCGATCTTCTTCGCCGCCTCGCGCAGCGCAATGATCTCGGCATGGGCCGTCGGGTCATAATCGGTCAGCGTCCGATTGGCGGCGGTGGCGATGACCTCGTAATTGCGGACCACGACGCATCCGATCGGAACTTCGCCCGATTTTCCGGCATTTTCGGCCGTCTTGAGCGCCAAATCCATGAAAGAAGGGGCTTTCATGCCTCGTATCATCGCCAGAAACCTGCTACTAGCTCCGCCTTCAGCAAGAGTGGATACCGATTTTGCCTGAGCATGCGGCTCGGAACGAGCGCGCACAATGCTTTCTGGCTACCCCTGAGTGAGATTATTCATGCCTCGCGACAGCGACAAAGACAACGATTCCCGCGGCCGGCGTGATCGTGGCCCTTCCAAGGGCCGTACCGGCAAGCCCCGGGGACCGGACAAGAAATTCGCCAAGCGCGGCTTCGAGGGCAAGGGCGACCGCGACAGCCGTCCGCCTCGCGAGGGGCGTGAGGGCCGCCCGCTTCGCCGCCGCGAGGAGGGCGATGCGCCGCGCCGCGATTTCAGCGACCGTCCGCGCTTCAAGCGCGACGACCGCGGCACAGAGGGCCGCGGCGAGCGCAGCTTCAAGCCGCGTGGCGACCGTCCGTTTTCCGATCGCCCCTCGCGCGATGGCGAGAAGCGGTCGTCTGGGCCGCGCGGTGATCGCCCGTCCTATGGACGTGACGACCGTCCGCCGCGCGGCCGTGATCGCGACGATTCCCGCCCGGCCGGCCGGACCGGCGAGAAGAAATTTGGAGACAAGCGCCCCTACGCACCGCGCGGCGATCGTCCGGAACGCAAGTTCGAGGGCGAGCGGAAGTTTTCGCGGGGCGGACCCGAGCGCGACCGCGGCGATCGCGGCGATTCAAAGCCGTGGCAGAAGCGCGACGATCGTCCGCACGGCGATCGCCCGCGCAAGGATTTCGGCAAAAACTTCGGCGGCCGCGATCGCGGCGAAGAGAAGCCGTGGCAGAAGCGTGACGACCGCCGCGAAGGCGGCCGCGGGGATGACCGTCCGCGGTTCTCGCGATCGCGTGACGATCGTGCATCGGGCGGCGATCGTCCATTTCGTGAGCGGCCCAAATTCGACCGGCCACGCGAGGATCGCGCAAAGTTCGACCGGCCCCGCCGTGAGAGCGAGGGCGAACGTGGCGGGCGCGGTGGTGACCGCCAGAAATTCGCTCGTCCGCGCGAGCGCTCCGAGGGCCGCTCCGACTGGCACGAGCACCCGCGCAATGAAGGTCATTCCCGTGATCGTCCGCGCCGCGCGAACGAGGACGACAGCAGGATCTTTGAGAAGCGCCCCGCCTTTGGCGGCCGCGGTGCCTATCGCGAGCGCGATCGCGACTTCGAGGGGCGGCCGCGCCGTGAAGACGCGCCGAAGCCGAAGAAGGCCGGCGAGCGCATCGCAAAAGTGCTGGCGCGCGCGGGCCTCGCTTCGCGCCGCGACGCCGAGGAGATGGTCACGCAGGGCCGCGTCACGGTCAACGGGCGGGTGATCAATTCGCCCGCGCTCGACGTGACGCAGAACGACGTGGTCGCGGTCGACGGCAAGCCGTTGCCACCGCGCGAGCGGACGCGGCTGTTCCTCTACCACAAGCCGCGCGGGTTGATGACGACGCACGACGACCCCGAGGGGCGCCCGACCGTGTTCGACAATTTGCCCGAAGGTCTGCCGCGCCTGATCAGCGTCGGCCGGCTCGACTTCAATACCGAGGGCCTGTTGCTGCTGACCAATGACGGTGGCCTCGCGCGTACGCTTGAGCTGCCCGACACCGGCTGGCTGCGCCGCTACCGTGTCCGCGCCCATGGCGACGTCACCCAGGCCCAGCTCGACGAGCTCAAGCACGGTATCGAGATCGAGGGCGTCAAATACGGTCCGATCGAAGCGACGTTGGAGCGCGACCAAGGCGCCAATGTCTGGCTGGTGTTCGCGATCCGCGAGGGCAAGAACCGCGAGGTGCGCAACGTCTGCGCCCATCTCGGCCTCGAGGTGAACCGGCTGATCCGCGTCTCCTACGGCCCATTCCAGCTCGGCGAGATTCCCGAGGGCCAAGTCGAGGAGATCAAGTCGCGCGTGCTGCGCGACCAGCTCGGCGACAAGGTGATCGAGAAGTCGGGCGCCGAGTTCGACGTGCCCGCGAAATCCGCTACGCGCGACGACGACGCCCCGAAGAAGCCGATGAACCGCGCCGTGATCAACGACCGCAAGGGCCGCCGCGTGCTGGTGCAGCGTACTGGCAGCGAGGAGGCGCGCGAGCGCAACGAGTTGGAAGCAAGCGGCTATGGCCCGCCGCGCCGTCCCAAGCGCGGCTATCACGGCAAGCGCGATTTGAAGCCGCAGGAGGACTAGTTGCGCGTCGTCGGCGGTCGCTTGAAGGGGCGCAATCTCGCCTCACCGTCCTCGCGCGACATCCGCCCCACGGCGGACCGCCTGCGCGAGTCCGTGTTCAACATCCTCGTGCACGCCTATGACGATCCGATTGAGGACGCGCGTGTGCTCGATCTCTTCGCCGGCACTGGCGCGCTCGGCATCGAGGCGTCGTCGCGCGGCGCGAAGTTCACGCTGTTCGTCGACACTGGCGCCGAGGCCCGCGCGCTGCTCCGTAATAACGTCGAAGCGCTCGGCCTGGGTGGCGTGACAAAAGTCTATCGCCGCGATGCGACCGATCTGGGTCCCGCGCATCCCGTCGAGCCCTTCTCGCTGGTGTTCCTCGATCCACCCTATGGCAAGGGTTTTGCGGAGAAAGCGCTGGCGAGCTTGCGCGATGGCGGCTGGCTCACGCCGGGCGCGCTGCTCGTGGTGGAGGAGGCGAAGGCCGCGCAGTTCGTGACGCCTGAGGGTTACGAAGAATTGGAGCGGCGCGCGTACGACGACACGGAGTTCGTGTTTTTGAAGCGCAAGACGTAGGTCACCTTCGCCCGAACAGCTTCTCGACATCCGACAGCTTCAGCTCGACATAGGTCGGACGGCCGTGATTGCACTGACCGGAGTTCGGGGTGTCCTCCATCTCGCGGAGTAGGGCGTTCATCTCCTCCGGCCGCAGCCGGCGGCCGGCGCGGACCGAGCCGTGGCAGGCCATGGTGGCGGCGACATGCATCAGGCGACGCTCCAGCGGCAATGCCTCGTCCCACTCGGCCATGTGCTCGGCGAGATCGCGGAGCAGCCCGCCTGCATCGGTCTTGCCCAGCAGCGACGGCGTCTCGCGCACCGCGACCGCGCCGGGGCCGAAAGATTCGATGGCGAGACCGAACGACGCCAGCTCCTCGTTCCGATCGAGCAGGCGCTCAACCGTGGCCTCATCCATCTCGACGATCTCGGGGATCAACAGGATCTGCCGCTGCACGCCATTCGCCGAAAGCGAAGCCTTCAGCCGCTCATAGACGATGCGCTCGTGCGCGGCATGCTGGTCGACGATGATGAGGCCATCGCGGGTTTGCGAGACGATGTAGGTCTCGTGGATCTGGGTGCGCGCGGCGCCGAGCGGGCGGTCGACGAGATCGCTGACGGGGTGCGCCTCGATCCGCACGTCCGCACTGGGTGCACCGACATCGAATGCGGCTTGCGCGCGCTCGGCGAAAGCCGAAGCCGCTGAACCTTCGAAGGACCGGATCGACGCGGCTGGAGCGGATGGCGAGGCTCGCCAGTCCCAGCTTGCCGGGCGCGGCGTGAAAGCGGGCCGGAACGAAGAGAGCGCGCTCTCGCCGCCATTGGCGGCGGTGCGCCGGCCCTCCCGCGCAAGCCCTTCCTTCAACCCATGCACGATCAGTGCGCGCACCAGCCCGGCGTTACGGAAGCGGACCTCGGTCTTGGCTGGATGCACGTTGGCGTCGACCTCTCGCGGATCGAGCGTGACGAACAGCGCCACTACGGGATGGCGGTCGCGGGGCAGGTAGTCGGAATAGGCCGCGCGCACCGCGCCGAGGATCAGCTTGTCGCGAACCGGACGGCCGTTGACGAACAGATATTGCCCGAGCGCGTTGGCTTTCGTCAGTGCGGGCGCCGCGGCATAGCCGGCGACGACGACGTCCTCGCGCTCGGCATGAACCTCGACGGCATGGCTGCGAAACTCCGCGCCCAGAATATCGCCGAGCCGCGTCAATCGTCCCGCCGCGCCGGGCAGCGCCGCTGCCCAGGTCACCGGCGCGCGCTCCTCGCCCGCGAGCGTGAAGGCGATATCGGGCCGGGCCATCGCCAGCCGCCGCACCACCTCGCGAATCGCCTCGGCCTCGGTGCGGTCGGTCTTCAGGAATTTCAGCCGTGCTGGCGTCGCATAAAAGAGATCGTCGACCTCGACCCGCGTGCCATGCGCGAGCGCCGCCGGCATGATCTCGGACTTCTCGCCGCCCTCGACGGTGAGCGCCCAGGCGTGCGGCTCGCTGGCGTGCCGGGTGGTGATGGAAAGACGCGCGACCGACCCGATCGAGGGCAGCGCCTCGCCGCGGAACCCCAGCGTGCGGATCTGCAGCAGATCCTCGTCGTCGAGCTTGGAGGTGGCGTGGCGCTCGACTGCGAGGGCGAGATCCTTTGCGGTCATGCCGCCGCCGTCGTCGGTGATGCCGATCCGCCGCCGCCCGCCGCCGTCAGTGAAAACGTCGATGCGGCTGGCGCCGGCATCGATCGCGTTCTCGACGAGCTCCTTGACCACGCTCGCCGGGCGCTCGACCACCTCGCCGGCGGCGATGCGGTTAACGATCTGTTCGGGAAGTTGGCGGACGGGCATGGGTTCACTCGGCGAATGTCCCAGTCTAACGCCGCCTCGCAACAAATGCATGGGGAAGGTCGCGCTTCCCACATACCAGATGTGGGAAATCCAGCGCTTCTGGCAGTCCCGATGAATGCGGCGTGCGTGCACGAGCCGCCGCATATGAGGAGCACAATTCCGCGAAACCGCCGCGAAATCCCTAAACGATCAACACACCACGCGGCTTGCATCACGACCGCGCCGTTCGAACTCTCTTCGCGATGAACCGGTTCGGTGCAGGCGAGCGGCGCAGGAAGCAGCCGAACCGTCATCGCGAAAAATCCAGGAGAAATGGATGAAATTGGTGAAGACCTCCGTGATCGCATGCGCTCTCTCGGCCCTGATTGCGACGCCCGTTCTTGCGCAAGGTACGTCATCTGGCGCCAGGCCGGGCGGCACCGTGCAAAGCAAACCCATGCAGGGCGGCGCGTCAGGAAGCGAGGATGAGGACCTCGGCGCACAGCAGGGAGCCGCGGGCGAGAAGGTCGGCATGAAGTCGACCAAAGGCACCAAGGGCGCCGCCGGAACCACGGGCAGCGCGACGCACAAGGGCACGGCCGACGATTCCGTTTCGGGCGGTGCCGCGACCGGCAAGCGCTACTGACGCTAGCGCATGATCAGCAAAAGTGTGCAGCGGGTTTCCGCAAAGATCATGCTCAAACAAAGACCTAAAGCGCGATGACGATTCACCCTGATCTCATCGCGATTTGGTCTGCGAAACGGCAAACCTTCGGTCGCTTGGCGGCCGGAGGTTTTTCGACAATCAGTCAATCGTCGAAACCGCGCCCGCGCTTCGCCTTAACGTCGCTGCGGCGCTTCTTGCCCTCGAGCCGGCGCTGCTTGGACGCGAAGGTCGGCCGTGTCGCCCGCCGCGGGATCGGGCGGACCATCGCCTCGCGCAGCATCTCGGTGAGCCGGTCGATGGCATCCTGCCGGTTGCGCTCTTGGGTGCGGAAGCGCTGGGCGTGGATCACGATCACGCCGTCCTTGGTCATGCGCTGTCCGGCGATGCGGGCAAGCCGGATGGCGGCATCCTCCGGCAGGGTCAGTTTGCGCGTGTCGAAGCGCAGTTGCGCCGAGGTCGCGACCTTGTTGACGTTCTGCCCGCCGGGCCCGGAGGCGCGGACAAAGCCGATCTCGATGTCGTCCTCGTCGATGACGAGATCGCGGGATATCCGCAGCATGATGGCACCATTCGTAATGTCCGGACATATCGCGGACGTCCAGGTTCGGCAATGGTGCATCTGGAAACGCAAATGGCCGGGACGAGCCCGGCCCATTCAGGAGACTTTTTACCCGACCGTCAGTTCGACTTGGTCGCAGGTGCTGCCGCCGGTTGTGCGGCAGCCTGCGGCGCGCGGCCGACGACGACGGTCAGAAGCCCCTGGCCCCACAGGCGCTTGGCGGCCGCCTTGGCGTCGTCCAGCGTCACGGCATCGACGATGGCGTTGCGCTTCTCGATATAGTCGATCGGCAGCTTGTCCTGCTGATACTGCAACAGCGCTTGCGCCAGCTTGGAGGACGTGTCGAGTGCCAGCATCTGCGAGCCCTTGAGGTAGGACTTGGCTTCGTCGAGCTCCTTCTGCGTCGGGCCCTCGTCGGCGATGCGGCGGACTTCCTTCTCGATGGCGTCGATGGTGTCGCCCGCGCGGTCGGCGCGCGTGCCGGTATTGCCGATGAAGAGCGCCGAATGCTCCATCCAGAGCAGCGATTCGTACACGGAATAGGCCAGCCCGCGCTTCTCGCGGACCTCGCGATAGAGCCGGGAGGACAATCCACCACCGCCGAGGATGTGGTTGACGACATAGGCTGCCATGAAGTTGGGATCGCTGCGCTTCAGCCCGGGGCCGCCGAAGGTGATCACGGTCTGCGGCACGTCGAGGGTCACGAAAGCGCGCTGCGGCGGCTTTGCGGCCTCGACGTCCGCGACCGGCGTGAGGTTGGCCTTGGCGGGGAGGGCGCCAAAGGTGTGGTCGAGCAGCTTGCCGAGCGTGGCCGGATCGACGTCGCCGACGACCGCGATCTTCAACCCATCCTTGGCAAGCACGCGGCCGACATAATCCTTCATGTCGGCGACCGTGATGGTCGGCAAGCTGTCGAGGTTGCCGTTGCTCTGCCGGCCGTAGGGATGGCCGCCGAAGGCGACCTCCAGGAACTTGCGGCTCGCCAGCGATGTCGGATTGGTGGTCTCGCGGCGCAGCCCCGAGACGACCTGCGAGCGGATGCGCTCGACGTCGGCCGCATCGAAATGCGGCGAGGTCAGTGCCATCCTGAGCAGGTCGAAAGCCTCATCCTTGTTGTCGCGCAGCATGCGCAGACTACCACGGAGGGTATCCCGGGTGGCGTTGAACGAGAGCTCGATGGCGCGGCGGTCGAGCCGTTCATGGAACGTCTTGGAGTCGAGATCGCCGGAGCCTTCGTCGAGGAGGTCGCCAACCATGTTGGCGACGCCCGACTTGTCTGGGGGGTCCTGGGCCGAGCCGCCGGCGAAGGAATATTCCATGGCGATCAGCGGCACGGTTGCGTCCTGCACGAACCAGGCTTCGATGCCGCCCGGAGAGATCAGGTGCTGGATCTTTGCGGCTGCATAGGACGGCGAGACCGCAGCCAGTGCGAGGGCCGCGCCGGTAACGAAGGACAGCGCGAAATGTCTTGTTCGCAGGAAGCGCCTTGCGCGAAGAAGGGAATAGGTCACGAACGCTTCTCCTCGCGCTTGGCGGTGGCGGTGTCCTTGATCAGATAGCCCGTCACCGAGCGCTTCTTCTCGAGCCATTTCTGCGCAACGGCGCGAACCTGCTCGGCCGTGACCGCGCGGATGCGGTCGGGCCAGCTCCTGATGTCCTCGATCGACAGGCCCGTGGTCAGCGCGCCGCCATACCAGCGCGCCAGCACCGCCTGGTTGTCCTGGGCGTAGATCGCTTCCGCGATAAGCTGGGTCTTGACCCGCTCCAGATCCTCGGCGCGGATCGGGTTCTGCGCGACATTAGCGATGACGCCATCGACCGCCTGCTCGACCTCGGCGAAGCTGACACCGGGTTTCGGCGCGGCCGAGATCGCGAACTGGGTCGGGTCGAGCGAGATGCTCGAATAGCTGGCGTTGGCGGAGACCGCGAGCGGCTTGTCGACGACGAGGGCGCGGTAGAGATAGGAATTGCTGCCGCTGCCCATCAGCTGCGCGAGCACGTCGAGGGCCGCGCTCTCGCCGGCCGCAGCGGTCGTCGCCGAGGGCACCAGGTAATAGCGCCGCATATTCGGCTGCTCGACGCGCGGGTCGGCCAGCGTGACGGTGCGCGGGGCGGCCGGCTCCGGCTCCTGCGGACGAACGCGCCGCGCCGGGATGGCGGCCTGGGCCGGGATGGAGCCGAAATTGCGCTCGACCAACGGGCGGACATCGGCGGCATCGACGTCGCCGGCGATCACCAGGATGGCGTTGTTTGGCGCGTAGAAGCGGCGGTAGAAGGCGAGCGCATCCTCGCGATCGAGCTTCTCGATCTCCTGATGCCAGCCGATCACCGGCCGGCCGTAGGGATGATTGAGATAGAGCGCGGCCATGATCTGCTCGTTCAGCCGCGCGTCCGGATTGTTGGCGACGCGCATGTTGTACTCTTCGAGCACGACGTCGCGCTCGGGCAGCACGTTCTCGTCCTTGAGGATGAGGCCGGTCATGCGGTCGGCCTCGAACTCCATCATGGTCGGCAGCTGCTCGCGCGGAACGCGCTGGTAGTAGTTGGTGTAGTCGACCGAGGTCGAGGCGTTCTCGTTGCCGCCGACGCGGAGCACGGTCTGGGAGAATTCGCCGACGGGATGCTTCGAGGTGCCCTTGAACATCAGGTGCTCGAGGAAGTGTGCGAGGCCGGATTTGCCCGGAGTCTCGTCGGCCGAGCCGACCTTGTACCAGATCATCTCCGTGACCACGGGCGTGCGGTGATCCGGGATCACCACGACCTGCATGCCGTTGCTGAGCGTGAAGCTGGCGGGCGGGGCCGATGTTACCGTGGTCTGGGCGAGGGACGCGCCGGCCGTCAGGACACTCGTCGAAAGCAGCGCGGCAAGGAGGCAGGCAGCCGATCGGTAAGAGAACATCATGATCCTTATGACAGGCCGAGGTCCGGATCTCCGGCTCGGAGGCACGGCATCGTACACCGTGCGGCTGAGGCTTCGCGTCACGAAGCAGAGAACTCAACGCGTAGGCAAGTTACTGATCGGCAATTCAGGAACCGTGTCCGGCGTGCACGAGTCGCCGGCGCAGGGTTCGCTTCTGTCAGGACGTCGCGGCGCGACGGGAACGCTATTGTTCCTTGTCCTTGCCCGACATGATGTCGAAATAGGTCCGCCGCGACTTGTCCGGTCCGGAGCCATAGGCGTAGTTCGGCGACGGCGTCTGATAACCCGGCGGAGGCTCGACCAGCGATTGGCGCGGCGGCTCGCTGGTGAATGCCTTCTCTTCCGAGCTGTTGCCCTTGAACATGCCCCAGAGACCGCCGGAATAGCCGAGCTCGGCCGGCATTAGCGACGGGTTGCCGTTGGTGCCCGGCTGAATCGGATCGTTGCTGGTGCGGGGGGCTGCGGCGACCTGGCCGGCCTTCATCTCGGCGGGCGACAGCGGCTGAGCGGCTTGCCAGCTCTCCTGCGCCTTGTTGGCCTTCTTCCGCGCGGCAATGGCTTCCTTGCGGCGTTTCTCGTCGGGGTCCTTCGGCCAGTTCGGCGCATTCTTGGCCTGGGTTGCGGCGGGCGGCGGCAGGTCGAGCTTGGGCGGCACGACCAGCGGCGAACGCTCGCGGTACTCGATGCCGGGCTTCTCCATGCTCTTGGCGCCGATGCCGGACATCAGATTGTCGATGAGCTTCTCTTCGAAAGTCATGTCGTCGTCCTCGTCGTCGTCACCGGCGCGGGCGGCGCCGGACGACATGACGAGACCGATGCCAAGCGCGACTGCGGACAATTTCAATGCCCGCCAGATGCCCCGTTGGGGGTCTCGAACCATCGAACCGCTGGTCTTCGAGCTGCGCATCACCATACCTGTTCCATATTGTGGCAGATTGCCGCTCGCACGCGGCTTGACCCTCGCAAAAGCGGGTTCCACCCGCCGGTCGTATCGGCCGGGATCAGGGCGCTTTTGCGGCGGGTACCCCCAGGAAGGAATCATACAATAGCGCCGCCACCCCAGCAACGATGGCCACGTCGGCGAGGTTAAACACGTACCAATTATAGATATTTCCGCCAATCTCGATGTGAAACAGGGCGAAATCCACCACCGCGCCATAGGCCAGGCGGTCAATGCCGTTGCCGATGGCGCCCCCGATGATCAGGCCGAGCGCAATCGTGGCAAGGAGGGTGTGGGAGCGGGCCATCCAGATCGCCAGCGCGACCACCGCAATACCTTTGACGGCCATCAGCGCGAACTGCGCCGCCTGGCTGTCGTTCTGGAGCCAGCCGAAGCTGATGCCGATGTTCCAGGCCAGCACCAAATCGAAGAACGGCGTCACCCGCACCGCGCCGCGGCGGGCGAGGTCGAACACGTTCAGCAGCCAAAGCTTAGAGGCCTGGTCGAGGACGAGTGTGACCAGGGCGGAGATGATCCCGGCGCGCAGCGGGGTCATGGCTGACGGTCAGACCGCCACCCCCAGCGCCTTCCATTCACGCAACGCCTTGGCGTCGCGCGGGGTGACGTCGGGGTATTCGGGGTCTTCGCCCACCGTCGGCGAGATCTTCCAGGAGCGGGCGCACTTGGTGCCGACCGCCTTCTCGACGACGACTGCGACGCCCGGCACGGCATCGAGACGGAACGCGGAAGCCGGCGCCTCGCCCTCGCGCACCTCGTAGTTCGAGGTGATGCAGACTTCGGCGAGATCGACATCGAACAACGTCGCCAGCATGGCCCGGTCGGCGACATAGATCACCGGCGAGGCCTCGAGCGAGGAGCCGATGTTCTTGGCGGCGCGTTCGAGCTCGAGTGCGCCGGTGACGACGCGGCGCACGTTGCGGATCGTCTCCCACTTGGCGGCGAGCTTGTCGTCGCGGAGCTTCTCGAGGCCATCAGGAAACAGCGTCAGGTGCACCGAAGGCTCGGCGTTCGGCCGGTACATGCGCCAAGCTTCCTCGGCGGTGAAGCTCAGGATCGGCGCCAGCCATTTCAGGATCGAGGCACACAACAGGTCGATGGTCGTCAGCGCCGCCTTGCGCGTCAGCGAGGACGGTGGGTCGCAATAGAGCGTGTCCTTGCGGATGTCGAAATAGAACGCTGACAGCTCGCTGTTGAGGAACGCGGACAGGATAGCGACCACGGTCTTGTAGTCGAACTCCCGATAGGCCTTGCCGATCGCGGCGGCGCGCACCGCGAGCTCGTGCAGCATCAAGCGCTCGAGTTCCGGCATCTCGGCGGGCTCGATTGCGTCGGTCGGCTTGTAGTGATGCAGCGTACCCAGCATCCAGCGCACGGTGTTACGCAGCTTGCGATAGGTCTCGACGGTGTTCTTCAGGATCTCGGGGCCGATGCGCTGGTCGTCGGTGTAGTCGCAGGATGCAACCCAGAGTCTCAGGATGTCGGCGCCGGATTCCTTGATGACGGCCTGCGGCTCGATGGTGTTGCCGAGCGACTTCGACATCTTGCGGCCGTCCTCGGCCTGGGTGAAGCCGTGGGTCAGCACGATGTCGTAAGGAGCCCGACCGCGCGTGCCGCAGCTCTCCAGCAACGATGAGTGGAACCAGCCACGATGCTGGTCCGAGCCTTCGAGATACATCACCGTGTCGGTGCCGCCGTCGACCTTGCGCTTGATGCCGGCAAGGCCGGGGAAATGTACAGGGTCTTCGAGCACAAAGGCGTGCGTCGAGCCTGAATCGAACCAGACGTCGAGAATGTCGTCGACCTTCTGCCAGTCCTCGTTGGCGCGGGGCCCGAGGAAGCGCTCGCGCGCTCCCTTCGCATACCAGGCGTCCGCGCCTTCGTTCTCGAAGGCTTGCCCAATGCGCGCATTGACGGCTTCGTCCTGGAGGATCTCGGCCGAGCCGTCGCCCTTCTCGCGCACGAACACGGCGATCGGCACGCCCCAGGCGCGTTGGCGCGAGATCACCCAGTCCGGGCGGGCCTCGATCATGCCGTTGATGCGGTTCTCGCCCGACGGCGGCACCCATTGCGTCACCGAGATCGCGTGCAGCGCGCGCGCGCGCAGCGTGTCGCCGGACCTGGTGTTGCCGTCAGCGGCAACATCCTTGTCCATCGCGATGAACCATTGCGGCGTGTTGCGGAAGATCACCGGCTTCTTGGAGCGCCAGGAGTGCGGGTATTGATGCTTCAGCCGACCGCGCGCGAGCAGCATGCCCCTTTCGACGAGCGCCTTGATCACGGCCTCGTTGGCGTCGCCCTTCTCGCCCTTGTCGTTGATGACGCGCTTGCCGGCAAAGCCCGGCGCATGATCGGTGTAGGCGCCGTTCTCATCGACGGTATAGGGGATCGCGGTGTTGATGCCGCGCGCATCGAGATCGCGCGCCTGCGCCGTCCATGCGTCGAAGTCCTCGCGCCCATGGCCGGGTGCCGTGTGCACGAAGCCGGTGCCGGTGTCATCCGTGACGTGGTCGCCGGGCAAGAGCGGCACGATGAAGTCGTAGCCGCCGTCGAGGCCCTTCAGCGGATGGCTACACTCGATCGCGTCCATGGTGTCGCCGGGGACGTCGCGGACCTTCTCATAGGCCGTCACGCGCGCCTGCTTAAAGACTTCTGCAGCGAGCGCATCGGCGAGGATGAGGAGATCGCCGGGCTTGGCCCAATTGTCGGCGGGCGCGTCCGTCACCTTGTACAGGCCATAGCCGATCTTCGGCGAGAATGAGATGGCGCGGTTACCCGGCAGCGTCCATGGCGTGGTGGTCCAGATCACGACGCTTGCGGAGGCGAGCGCACCGTGCGCTGGCGAGGTCACCGGAAACTTCACCCACACCGTGTCCGATGTGTAGTCCTCGTACTCCACTTCGGCTTCGGCCAGCGCGGTCTTCTCGACCACGCTCCACATCACCGGCTTGGAGCCGCGATAGAGCGTGCCGTTGGCGGCGAACTTCATCAGCTCGCGCGCGATCTGGGCTTCAGCGGGATAGCTCATCGTGGCGTAGGGATGGTCCCAGTCGCCGATCACCCCCAAGCGCTTGAATTCCTCGCGCTGCACGCCGAGCCAATGCGTGGCATAGGCGCGACATTCCTTGCGGAAGTCGATCATTGCGGCACTATCGCGGAAGTCGGGCTTCTGCTTGCCCTTCTTGCGATAGTGCTCTTCCTCGACCTTCCACTCGATCGGCAGGCCGTGGCAGTCCCAGCCCGGCACGTAGTTGGAATCGAAGCCGAGCATCTGCTGGCTCTTGGTGACGAGATCCTTCAGGATCTTGTTCAGCGCCGTGCCGATATGGATGTTGCCGTTGGCGTAGGGCGGGCCGTCATGCAGCACGAATTTGGCGCGGCCCTTCGCCCTCTCGCGCAGCTTCTCGTAGAGGCCGATCTCATACCAGCGCTTGAGGATCTCCGGCTCCCGCTGCGGCAGGCCGGCGCGCATCGGGAATTCGGTCTGCGGCAGGAACAGGGTTTTCGAATAGTCTTTGACTTCAGACTTTTGGGACTTTTGCGGCTTTTCGGACATGAGGCTGACTGGCTCGGAAGGGCGCGGGAAACGGATGGCGATAGGGAATCGCGGGGTGAGACGATACATCCCGGTCTTGCGCCGAGCCGAAGGCTCAGGCGGAAGCCGGGCCGCTAATCCCTATGATGCGCCGCGCAAACATGGGCTCTCCATAGCAGCCGGACGGGGGAAGCGCAAAGGTGGGGTGGCCCGGTTCGGGCTCAATCGATCACGCCAAGTTTCGGAAACGCATCCGGGGCGGCGGCCAACATGGCGCGGGCGCGGGCGGAATCGTCGTCCATCTGGCGGATCAGGGCCTCCAGGCTGTCGAATTTCAGCTCTTCGCGGATGAAGCCGACGAAAGCGCAGTCGAGCACCTGCCCGTAAAGATCGCCCTTGAAGTCGAACAGGAAGATTTCGAGCAGCGGCGCGCCATTGTCGAAGGTCGGACGGCGGCCGAAACTCGCCACGCCGCCGAGGCGCTCGGTGCCGCGGCCGATCCGCACGGCGTAGATGCCGTGCTTGAGGCCGCAATTGGCGTCCAGGCGGATGTTGGCGGTGGGATAGCCAAGGTCGCGGCCGCGCTTCTCGCCGTGGATCACCTCGCCGGTGATGAACCAGGGACCACCCAGCATGGTGGTGGCTTCATCGAGTTGCCCCTCGGCGAGCGCGATCCGGATCGCGCTGGAGGAGACCGGCCGCTCGTCGATATCGATATGGGGTTGCACGTCGACCTCGATGCCAAGCCGGGGCGCCTCGTTGACCAGCAGGCTCGGCGAGCCGACGCGACCCTTGCCAAAATGGAAGTCGTAGCCGACGGCAATGCCGCTGACGCCAAGGCGGCCGATCAGGTCATGGTGTATGAAATCTTGCGCGCTGGTTCCGGCGCGCGCCTTGTCGAAGGTCATGACCACGGCACCGGCAAGGCCGGTGCCGGCCAAAAGCCGCAGCTTGGCCCGCTCGTCCGTCAGGCGGAATTGCGGGGTGTTGGGGCTGAAAAACCGCCGCGGATGCGGCTCGAAGGTCAATGCCAGCGCAGGGCGGCCATGCGCCCGGCCCATTTCCAGGGCGGCCGTGATCACGGCGCGATGGCCGAGATGAACGCCGTCGAAATTGCCCATGGCGACCACTGCACCCCGCGGAATCGCGGAATCCGGCGTTGTGTCGCGGATGACAGTAAAGGGCGAGGCCATCAGGGGAATTCTCAAACCGGGGGCAGGACCGGGCCGGACCGTGGCTCGACCGACCTGACCAAGTCAAGCGGGCGGAGCGGGACATTGAACACGATTTCAGTCCACTGGTGGCATCCGCAGTTAACGGGCTGTTTAACGCCTTGATGCTACTCCTTGAGGCGTGGAACTGCCGGGCTTCGCCTTGGCAGGTCCGATCGTAATATTCCTGCGTTTGCGTTGGGGGAGTCGAGATGGCGGTTGATTTGTCGATGCCGGTTCTGGTGGTGGATGACTACAGCACCATGATCCGTATCATCAGGAATCTGCTGAAGCAGCTTGGCTTCGAGAATATCGATGATGCCAGCGACGGTTCGGCAGCGCTGAACAAGATGCGCGGCAAGAAGTACGGGCTCGTGATCTCCGACTGGAACATGGAGCCGATGACGGGCTACGACCTCCTGCGCGAAGTGCGCGCGGATCCGAACCTCGCCACCACGCCCTTCATCATGATCACGGCCGAGTCCAAGACCGAGAACGTGATCGCGGCCAAGAAGGCCGGCGTGAACAACTACATCGTCAAGCCGTTCAATGCGGCGACGCTGAAGACCAAGATCGAGGCGGTCTTCCCGGACATGGCAAGCGCGTAAGGCACTTTGGTGTCCCGGACAAGGCGCGGCACATGAGTGACGCGACGCTGAGCCGGGATCCAGTCTATCCACGACGTCACTTGCGGCTTCCGGGCCCCGGCTCTCAGCGCTTCGCCATAGCGCGTCGAACACGCGCGTAAACGCGCTTATGGCGACCCGGGCACGATATTTCTACCACTTCAATTCGCGCATCAGCGCCTTCGGCGGATGGCCGAACAATTCCATCACGGACGCCGGGTCGAGCTGGTCGAGGCCCTCGAACTCTTCGGCATGAATGCCGCGGGTGACGAACAGGCAGTCGATGCCGAACTCGCGCGCGCCGGTGAGATCGGTGCGGACGGAATCACCGATCGCCAGCACCTTCCGCCGGTCGATCGGGTGGCCCTGGCGTTCACCGGCGAGCGCCATCGCGCGCTCATAGATCGGCCGGTGCGGCTTGCCGTAGAAGATCACCTCGCCTCCGAGCTCACGATAGAGCTCGGCGATGGCGCCGGCGCAATAGATCAGCCGGTCGCCGCGTTCGACCACGATGTCAGGGTTGGCACACACCAGCGTCAGCTTGCGCTCGCGCGCCTTCAGCATCATTGCGCGATAGTCTTCCGCCGTCTCGGTCTCGTCGTCATAGAGACCGGTGCAGACGATGTAATCGGCTTGCTCCAGCGGCGCGGTCGTCGCATCGAGGCCCCGATAGATCGAGTTGTCGCGCTCGGGGCCGAGCCAGAACATCTTGCGGCCGGGATGCTCGGCGACATAGAGCCGCGTCAGGTCGCCTGACGAGACGATCGCGTCATAGGTCTCGTCCGCGACGCCGAGCTTGCGCAATTGCCGCTGCACGGAGTCGGCCGGGCGTGGTGCGTTGGTAATCAGGATCACCGTACCGCCGCGGCTGCGATAGGTATGCAGCGCCTCGCAGGCTTCGGGGAAGGATTCGAGACCGTTATGGACCACGCCCCAGATGTCGCTGAGTATGACGTCGACGTCACCCACGAGCTGGCGCAGGCTTTCGACAAAATGCAGCGTGGTCATGATGCGTGCGGCCGATCAGATGCGGCGCGCGAGCGCGGCGTTGCCGATGATACGCTGTGACGGAGGCGCGGAAGACGTCCCGCCTGAACTGGGTGTACCGGAGCCATTGGATCCCTGGATGTCCTGCGCCGGAGTCGGCGAGGCCCCGCCGGTAGCAGATGCCCCTTCAGGCCGCAATGGCCGGGGCGGTGCGAACAAAAAGCCCTGGCCGAACCGCACGTCATAATCGAGCAGGTCGACCACCGCGCGCTCGCCCTCGATCCGTTCGGCGATCAGGTCGATGCCGAAGCGGCCGAGCAGGTCGGAGAGGTCGGACGGGTGGATGTCCGAGGCCGAGGCCTGCTTCGGATCGAGCAGCAGCGTGGCCGGCACCTTGATGAAGCGCACGCCGCGGTCGGCGAGCTCGCGCGGCTCGATGCGCAAATCCGTGACATGGTCGATCGAGAAGCGGAAGCCGCGCTGGGCGAGCGCGGCGAGATTCTCGGTCTCGGCCGGACCGAGGTTACGGAAGGTCGACTGCTTGAACTCCAGCACCAGCGAGGGCGCCAGCGCCCGGTTGGCTTCAAGGAAGTCGAGACATTGCGCGAAGGTGGTGGAATTGCCGAGCGTGGAGGCCGCGACGTTGCAGAACACGCCGACATCCTTGTTGCGCACCATCAGGCGCCGCAGCACCTGCACACAGCGCAGCATCACCATGTTGTCGATGCGTCCGATGAGCCCGGAGGCCTCGGCGATGCTGATGAACTCCTCCGCGGCGATCAGCTGGTCACGCTCATCGCGCAAGCGCGTCACGGCCTCGTAGAACCGCACCTTGCGCTGCGGCAGCGTCACCATCGGCTGGAGGAAGATATCGATGCGGTTTTCGTCGATCGCGTTGCGCAGCGTCGCCAACAATTGGGTCTGGTTGCGGCCGTTGGCGACCTGCGTCGGGACCGTCTGTGAAGGCCGCGGCTGCGCTGCGGGAGGTGGCGGGGCTACGGGCAGCGGTGACGGGTCAGCCGGCCGCTCGTCGATCGTCGCGCTCAGGTCGAGCGGCGCGGGCTCCTGTTTCTCGACCGGGCTTGCGGCTGATACCGGAGCGCCGCCAGCTAGCAGGTCTTCATGGGCCGAGACGGTGGTGGCGAGCTGCCTGACCAGTCCGCCGAGTTCGTTGATCTCGCCGACCACCGACTGGATGCGCTCGGCGTTGGTCGAATTGGACGAGGCGATGCGTCCCTCGATTGCAGCTAACCGGCGGCCAAACTCGGCCACCTGGCGCGCGAGGTCGGCAGTGCCGCGCGAAAGGTCGGCGATCTGGCCGCCGACGTCGCTGCGGTCGCGCAGCCGCATCGACACCGCGTTGTAGAGGATCAGGAAGGTCAGCGCGGTCAGCGCCACGATCGCGGATTCGGTTCCGCTGATGCCGGCGACCGAATAGAGCACGAGCCCGAGCGAGGCCGCGACCAGAACCATGCAGATGGCGATGAAGATCGTCGAAATGCGAATCATGCCGCGCGTTAAGCCTCTAGAGAGCTGACTGTCTCACCGGGAAAACACGGGCCGCCGTCCGACGCCTCACGTCTCATGCTCCCCCGAGCCATGTGAGCTTAACATCATTGTTGATTCGAGGGGATAGCAGCGTGCGGGCCGAGGTTGGCGCGCAAGCTTTGCAACCGGCGCTCACGATCAAGGGCGGACCGAATTGCACCGTCAGGACGGCGCGGCCGCGCCGACCGTGTCGGCCGAGACGGCTTCGCGGCTGCCGAGCGGCTTCGGCCGCCCGGTGGTCGTATCGCGCAGGGTCTGCCGCTCGATCTCCGAGTTCAGCTCGGCTCCGAACATGATGACGATCGCCGACATCCACATCCACATCATGAGGCCGATCGCTGCCCCGAGCGAGCCGTAGGTCGCGTTGTAATTGGCGAATTCTGACAGATACCAGGACAGCAGCGCCGAGCCGGCGATCCAGAGGATGGCGGCCGTCACGGCGCCGAGGCTCAGCCATTGCCAGCGCGGCGCGTCGCGGCTGGGCGCGAAGCGATAGAGGATGGCGAGCGCCACGAGCAGGATGAGGAACAGGAGCGGCCATCGTGCCAGCGCCACGATTAGCTTGCTTCCGGGCGCCATGCCGAGATGATTGAGCGCGAGCGGGAAGGCGACGACGGCGCCCACCATCAGCAACAGCGCTACGATGCCGCCGACAGTGAAGGCCAGCGACACCATGTTGAGCTTGATGAAGCTGCGCTTCTCGCGCTCCTCATAGGCGACGTTGAGAGCGTCGAAGATCGCCTTGACGCCGGCATTGGCGCTCCAGATCGCAAGCAGAAGCCCGAGCAGGAAGGTGGCCCCGAGCGTGGTGTTGCCATGCGACACCACGCGCGCGACCTGGTCCTCGACGATCTGGAACGAGCCCTCGGGCAGCATGGTCGCAAGCGTCTGGAGATTGGCGCTGATTGTCGCGGGATCGGCGAACAGGCCGTAAGAGGAGACAAGTGCCGTGACAGCGGGAAAGATCGCGAGCAGGCCGAAAAAGACGACGCCGCCTGCGGTCGCCAGCAGGCGATCCTCATCGATGCGCTGATAGGTCCGCCAGAAGATGTCCTTCCAGCCCGCCCAGGGGATCGTGAACGGGCTCTTGGCATGACGGCCGCGGCCGGGCTCCACGGCCGCGCTCGCCGGATGCGTTTCCGGTGAATTCGCCTCGGCCTTGCGATGGTCTTGCGGAGGCCCCGACCTGGCCAGGCCGGAGTCCTGGAAGTAGCGCTCCGCGGTGAGCACGAACACTGCCGTGGCCGCCACCAGCAGCCAACTGTCCATTTGCTCGGAGCGCCGCATCAGCATTCACGCTTCCAATCCGTGCCTGTGACGCCGCCGGCGTGCAGCCGTCAACCCGACCAGGCCGACGGCCGCGAGCATCAGGCCAAGTTGCACGGGACGGTTGGCGCGGTTCGGCCAGGCTTTGCTGTCGCGACCGCGTTCACCGGGTGCAAGCGGCACGAGGGGGATCGTCGTTGCGACCTCCTTCACTGCCTGCTTGATCGTTCCGCGAGGAATCCGCGGGGTGGCGATCGCAACCCGCATCCGGCTGGCGAGCGGCACGACCGGCTTGTCCCGACGCTTCACTTGAGCCAGAGCCAACCCGGCGCAGGTTACGGCGAGCACCAGCAGCAGGGCTCCGACGGCGCCAAAGCCCCAGAATTGCCCGTAGGTGATCGCAACCCAGCGGTACAGCGCGACCAGGCCGACAAAGAGGGCCGCAATGACGAATAGCCCGGCCATCGCGAACAGGCCGGCTGCGACCGCGTAGGACGTCGCCCGTCCGGTGGCTTGGTTGGTGCGGTCGCGCAAATACGATTGTGCGGCGCGTTTGAGGTGGTTGA
Source organism: Bradyrhizobium sp. 179 (assembly GCF_023073535.1). Classification (NCBI taxonomy): domain Bacteria; kingdom Pseudomonadati; phylum Pseudomonadota; class Alphaproteobacteria; order Hyphomicrobiales; family Nitrobacteraceae; genus Bradyrhizobium; species Bradyrhizobium sp. 179. The sequence goes on from NZ_JADPJR010000053.1 coordinate 332,727, forward strand.
GTTTGAGCGCCATGCCGGCGCGCAGCAATTCGCCCGATGGCGCGAGCATGTGGACATCCTCCGAGAGCAAGACAATTCGTCGGGGGATGAACGTGGCGGAATTTGACTTGTTCCGAGAGAGCGTGCCCGGCGTAGCGGATCAGCCGAGATCGGCGGCTGCGATCCAGAACACCTCGCCCTCGGAGTCTTCGGTGTCCAGCCAGAGCAGCGGTAGTTCCGGAAAGGCCTTGTCGACCAGTTCGCGGCCGCGGCCGATCTCGCAGACCAGCCCGCCATCCGGCGTCAGGTGATCGGGCGCCTCGCGCAGGATACGGCGCACCACGTCGAGACCGTCGGCGCCGCCGTCGAAGGCGAGCTTCGGCTCGGCCCGGCACTCCGGCGGCAGCGCGGCCATGCCTTCCGCATCGACGTAGGGCGGATTGGTGATGATCAGGTCATAGCGTGCATCGCCGAGCGGGGCGAACAGGTCGCCGCGATACAGGCTGATCCGGTTCTCGAGCCCGTATTCGCCGACATTTCGCGTGGCGACCTCGAGCGCGCCCTTGGAGATATCGACCGCGTCGACGGTGGCGTTCGGAAAATGATGCGCGGCGAGGATGGCGAGGCAGCCCGATCCGGTGCAGAGATCGAGCACGCGCTCGACCGCCGTGGGATCGTCGATCAGCGATCCGGCAGTCCCGTCGCGGCCAAAATGCGAGTCCAGCAGCTCGCCGATGAAGGAGCGTGGAACGATGACGCGCTCGTCGACATAGAAGGGTAGCCCGCGCATGTAGATCTTGTTGACGAGATAGGCGGCCGGTTTGCGGGTGGTGACGCGCTGATGGATGAGATCGAGAACGGTCTTGCCCTCGGCCAGGGTGACGCGCGCGTTGGCGAAAAGCTCGAACTGTTCGGGATTGAGATGCAGCGCCTCGCTGACCAGGAAGGCCGCCTCGGCGACCGGATCGGTGGTGCCGTGGGCAAAGGCGAGCTCGGCTTCGACAAAGCGGCTCACCGCATAGCGGACCAAATCGAGCAGCGTGAGAAGCTCACCAGGAGCGACCTTAGCAAGGCCGATCTTAGCAAGGCCGATCTTACCAGGTCTTGGCGCGGCGCGGCCACGCGCGGTCTTTTTGGATGCTCTTGCCATCAGGACCGGGTCCAGCGTGCGGCGGCTTCGTCGTCGCGGGCCTCGGCCGCGACCCAGCCGGTGCCGGCTTCGCTCTCTTCCTTCTTCCAGAACGGCGCGCTGGTCTTGAGATAGTCCATCAGGAACTCGGCCGCCTGGAACGCGGCCTGGCGGTGCTGCGAGGCGGTCAGCACCAGCACGATGTTCTGGCCAGGCATGAAGCGGCCGACGCGGTGAATCACCGTGACGCCGTTCAGCGGCCAGCGCGAGGTCGCCTCGTCGACGTGACGCTTGATCTCTTCTTCGGCCATGCCCGGATAATGTTCGAGCGTAAGCGCAGCGACCTTCGCGCTGTCCTCGTCGGCGCGGCAGATCCCCGAGAAGCTCACGACCGCGCCGATGTCGGTGCGGCTCTTGGTCAGGATTTCGATCTCGCGCGCGAGGTCGAAATCGTCCTCCTGGATGCGGATGCTCACGGGGCAGCTCATGCTCGTCCCGATCCGACGGTGCCAGACCTCTCCCCGGCGGGGAGAGGTGAGGTGGCACCGTACGCTGGTCTGTTCGAGAACATTGGTCTAGCCGCCGGTCATCGGCGGGAAGAACGCGATCTCGCGGGCGCCCGCGATTGCGGTGTCCGGCTTGACGTGGGCGTGATCGATCGCGGCGCGGATCACCTTCGGCTTCTCGAAGGCGTAGGCATAGGCCTCGTTCTGGCCGGACAGCCAGGCGATCAGCTCCTCGACGGTGCGCACCGTTGCGGGCGGTTCGATGGTCTCCTCGGCCTTGCCGACGCGCTCGCGCACCCAGGCGAAATATTTCACCTTCATCCCTCGTCCTCCTTGATGAGGTGATGGATGCCGGCGCGGAAATAGTCGTAGCCGGTGTAGATGGTGAGGATCGCCGAAGCCCACAGCAGCGCCAGCCCGATCATCGAGACCACCGGCACCACCTCATCGCCGGCCGGGCCCGCGAGCAGGAAACCGATGGCGACGAGCTGGACCGTCGTCTTCCATTTAGCGAGCTTCGTTACGGGCACGCTGACGCGCAGCGCGGCGAGGTATTCGCGCAGGCCCGAGACCAGGATCTCGCGGCACAGGATCACGATGGCGGCCCATAGCGACCAGCCATGGATGATGCCATCGGCGGCCAGCATCAGCAGGCACGAGGCAACCAGCAGCTTGTCGGCGATCGGATCGAGCATCCGGCCGAACGCTGATTGCTGATTCCAGATTCGCGCATAATAGCCGTCGAGGTAATCGGTCACCCCGGCGCCGATGAAGATGGCCACCGCCACCCAGCGCAGCCATAGCGGCCCGTCCATGATCGACTGCGCGTAAATGCATCCGACCACGACCGGGATCGCGGCGATCCGGCCGTAGGTCAGGATGTTGGGAAGGGACATCGAGCGCCTGGTTGCCCCTCGTGTCGTCGCGATGTTCATCCGTCCTACCAATACCGCTGGTGCCTGAACGTCAACCGTCCCGCTCTCCAAATGAGGCGCGGACGCAACGATCATATGACCGCGGCCCCCCTTTAGTTCATCCCGGCTGGGGATGGAAATACTCGAAAATCCTGCGGGCGCTTTCGGCGCTCACGCCCGGAACCTTGCCGAGATCAGCGATCGAGGCCCGCTCGATCTCCTTCAGGGTTCCGAAATGATGCAGCAAGGCACGTTTACGTGACGGCCCGATGCCGGGGATCTCCTGCAAACCGGCCTCGCGGATGTCCTTCTTGCGCAGCTTGCGGTGCGAGCCGATGACGAAGCGGTGAGCCTCGTCGCGCAGGCGCTGGATGAAATAGAGCACGGGATCGCGCGGCTCCAGCTTGATCGCCTCGCGCTCGGGCATGAACAGGGTCTCGCGGCCGGCATCCCGGTCCGGTCCCTTGGCGACCGACATCAGCGACACCTGGGTCAAGCCGAGAGCTGCAAAGATCTCGCGGACGGCGTTGAGCTGGCCGCGGCCGCCGTCGATGATGACGAGGTCGGGCCATTGCGGGAAATCGTCGTCCTTCGCCTTGGCCACGCCTTCCTCGGGCGGATTGATCAGTCGCTTGAAGCGTCGCTCCAGCACCTCGCGCATCATGGCGTAGTCGTCGCCAGGCGTCAGCCCTTCCGACTTGATGTTGAACTTGCGGTACTGGTTCTTCACGAAGCCGTCCGGGCCGGCAACGATCATGGCGCCGACCGCATTGGTGCCTTGGATGTGGCTGTTGTCGTAGACCTCGATGCGCTTGGGCACGTGCGGCAGGCTCAGCGTCGCGGCCATGGCCTCGAGCAGGCGGCTCTGCGTCGCGGTGTCCGCGAGCTTGCGGCCGAGCGCCTCGCGCGCATTGGTCAGCGCGTGGGTGACGAGCTCCTTCTTCTCACCGCGTTTGGGCGCGGTGACCTCGACCTTGTGGCCGGCTTTGGTCGACAGCGCACTGGCGAGCAGCTCGCTCTCCTCGATCTCGTGCGAGAGCAGGATGTTCTTCGGCGGCGGCTTGTCGTCGTAGAACTGGGCGAGGAAGGAGCCGAGCACCTCTTCGGGGGTAAATGTCTTTTCCGCGCGCGGGAAATAAGCGCGGTTGCCCCAGTTCTGTCCGGTGCGGAAGAAGAACACCTCGACGCAGGAGAAGCCGCCCTCCTGGTGGATGGCGAACACGTCGGCTTCCTCGACCGTGCGCGGATTGATTCCCTGCTGCGACTGGATCGCCGACAGCGCGGCGAGGCGATCGCGATAGAGTGCGGCGCGTTCGAATTCGAGCTCGCCGGAGGCCTTCTCCATCTCGCCGGCGAGCTCCTGCTTCACCGCATGGCTCTTACCGGAGAGGAAGTCGGTCGCTTCGCGCACCAGGGTCGTATAGCCGGGAAAGTCGATCTCGCGGGTGCAGGGCCCGGCACAGCGGCGGATCTGGTAGAGCAGGCAGGGCCGGGTGCGGCTCTCGAAGAAGGAATCGGTGCAGGAGCGGATCAGGAATGCGCGCTGAAGGGCCGTGATGGTCCGGTTCACGGCGCCCGCCGAGGCGAACGGGCCGAAATAGCGCCCCGGCCGGGTCTGCGCGCCGCGGTGCTTCAGGATCTGCGGCGCCCAATGGTCGCCTGTGATCAGGATGTAGGGAAACGACTTGTCGTCGCGCAGCTGCACGTTGAAGCGCGGCCGCAGCTGCTTGATGAGGTTGGCTTCCAGCAGCAGCGCTTCCGTCTCGGTTGTGGTTGAGACGATCTCCACGGTCGCCGTGGCGGCGATCATGCGCAGGATGCGCGCCGGCTGGGGGGCACTCTGGCGCGCGTAGTTGGACAGGCGCTTTTTGACGTTCTTGGCCTTGCCGACATAGAGAACGTCCGCGTTCGCATTAAGCATGCGATAGACCCCGGGCGAGGTGGGGGCGAGCCGGACCGCGCGCTCGATCGCCTCATGACCGGTCGCCAGCGGGCCCTCGCCGACCGCGCCGCTCTCTTCCAGGATATCCGGCAGCCGCGCATCGTCCTCGTCGTCACCGCTCGCAGTCGCGGGATCGAGGTCCGGTGGCGCCATGTCCGTTTCCGGATGTTGGGCGTTCGGTGCGGTGACGCGCACGGGTTTGCGCGTACGTGCATCGTCCGGATTGTCGGGGGAATCGTGAACCATGGTGCGAATTTAGGGGCTGGGGGTGCCGATTTGAAGTTCCGGCGGTGGCGCACGCACAGGATGGCGGGCGCAGTTCCCGGTAACGCTTGGTTAAGCCTGTTAATAGCGCGGTAACCCGGCTTAACAGCCCTTTAACTTAAAGCTCTCGATAAATCTTACGCGAAAAAGTGGTGGTTCCGTAACCATGCGGTCTGGCTTTGCGCGGCGGCGCAGGCATCGCGGGGGCGGTAGTTTGCGTTGGAGTGTGTGATGAAGGGGCTCGTTGTGGGCGCAGCCGCGTTGGTTGCTGCCGGCTGGACAGCTTCGGCAGGGGCCGCCGATCTCAGTTACGGGCAGCGTGCGCCCTATACGGTCAATCAGCCGCTCAATGCGTACAGCTGGGCCGGTCCTTATCTAGGCGGCAACGTCGGCTATGAATGGGGTTCGGTCGACAACAATCCCTCAAAGCCTTCCGGCTTCGTCGGCGGCGTGCAGGCCGGCTATAATTTCCAGAACGGCCCTTGGGTGTTTGGCGTCGAGGGCGACATTCAGGCCGCCGGTGCCGACGATACCTTCGCGCCGTGGAAGTTCTCCAATCCGTGGTTCGGCACCCTGCGCGGCCGCGCCGGCTATGCCTTCAGCAATGTGCTGTTCTACGGCACCGCTGGCCTCGCTTTCGGCGAACTGCGGGCGCAGACCTTCGGCTGGACAGAATCGCACACCACCGCTGGCTGGACCGTCGGTGCCGGCGCGGAAGTCGGCCTTGCGCCGAACTGGACCGCCAAGCTCGAATATCTCTACATCGATCTGTCGACGAGTCAGTTCGCAATTACGGGCGTGTCAAACGGCTATAGCGCCAGCGTTGTCCGCGCAGGCGTGAACTATCACTTCTGATAGCTGAAGAAGAAAAGACCGGACCAACCTCCCGGCCGCTAGCGGCCGGGATTTTTTTAAGCCAGGCTCGCTAGGAGAGGATGACCAAATTGACCGCCTTCGGTCCCTTCCCCTTCTTGTCCGGTTCGACTTCGAAAGTAATACGCTGTCCTTCGGCAAGGTCCTTCAGTCCCGCCCGCTCTACGGCGGTGATGTGAACGAAGACGTCGCGGCCGCCGTCGTCCGGCTTGATGAAGCCGTAGCCGCGCTCGCCGTTGAAGAACTTGACCGTTCCCGTCATGGCCATCGGGAAACTCCCCCTCATTGCTCCTCCGCCGCGGCGCAGACTCGCGTCACGACATGACCGGACCTTACGAAGCCCGGGAGCTGGCCATCCTTGGGCGGACCTCATAGGTCCGGCCGGATCTTTCTTGGGCCTTCACTCCGCCGCAACCATTCGCGGAAGCGGAACGTAAAGCCAGTCACGGAAACAGCATAATACGGTTCGTCGCAGATTGACTACCGTTCCTGCATATTTTTCCCAAGAATGCCGGAGTGTTACGGCCTCGGCACCTCCAATCGGAATCTGGCAGCGCCGCCCTGGCCGAGCGGCATTTCGAGCTCGGGCAGGATGGTCTTGAGCTCACCGTGCAGCGTGTAGGGCGGGTTGACGATGAGGAGACCCGTGGAGGTGAGGGCCGCGCCATCGAGCTGCGGCGCCACACTGAATTCGAGGCGCAGGCATTTTCCGGGCGGCTTTGCTGCGGCTGCGAGCCGGGCCACCGTTTGCGCCAGCGTGTCGGTGGCGCGCCGGTTCTTGGCCGGATACCAGATGACGTAGATACCGGTCGGCCATTTCGCGAACGCCGCTGAGAAGGCCTCGCCAAGCCGCTCGAACTCGTCCTTGGCCTCGAACGGCGGGTCGATCAGCACGAGGCCGCGCCGCTCCTTCGGCGGCACGAAGGCGGGCAGTGCCATCCAGCCGTCGAGATCGACCACGCGAGCCTGCTCGTCGCGGCGCAGCACGTCGATCAGCGCTTTCCGCGCCTTCGGCTCGAGCTCGCAGGCGACGAGGCGGTCCTGCGGCCTGAGCAGGCCGCGCGCGATCAGTGGCGAGCCGGGATAGGCTTTGAGCTCGCCCTTCGGATTGAAGGCGCGGACGATGTCAAGATAGGGCTTGGTCAGCGCCGCGGTCTCGTTCGACAGGCGCGCCTGCATCAGCCGCGCGATGCCGGTCAGCCACTCGCCGCCACGGCGCGCCTCGTTGCTGTCGAGGTCGTAGAGGCCGGCGCCGGCATGGGTGTCGATGACGCGGAACGCCGCCGGCTTGTCCTGCAAATAAGTGAGGATGCGCGCCAGCACGATGTGCTTGATGACGTCGGCGAAGCTGCCGGCATGGAAGGCGTGACGGTAGTTCATGACGGAGAGTTACGACATCGCGAGGCGAAAGTAACGGCCGTCATTTCGGGGCGGTGCGCCAGCACCGAACCCGGAATCCATTTCTTTGAGAACGCGGACAGATGCATTCCGGGCTCGCGCTTCCGCCTTCGCTCTTCGGGCTGCGGCGGACAAGCCGCGCGCCCCGGAATGACGATCCGAGGGCTCGCTCTACCCACCCCTGATCGGCGGCATCGTCACCTGCTCGCGGCGGCAGGTGCGGCGCTCGAGCTCGTCGCAGGCGCGGAATTGCAGGTCCTTGCTGAGGCAGATGCGGACCTCGGACAGCCGTGTCCGGTTGCAGGTGACCGAGATGGCGGCATTGCTGAGGCCGGGATTAGCCTTGATAAAAGCGTCCTCGACCTCCGCCGGCGCCACGGTCTTGGCCTGCGACAGATCGAGATATTCGGCCGGGATCTTGATCGCGGCGCGCGCTTTGCGGATCGTTTCGAAATAGCTGCGGCTCTCGAGCCCGGAGCAGGTGCCGTGCTTGTCCCATTCGTTGAAGATCAGGCCCGGCGCCGGCATCAAGTCGAGCATCGAGGAAACGATGCCGCGGTTCAGCCGCGGTGCCGGCCGCTGGCAATATTCGGGGAAGCCGTTTTCATATTGCGGCCACAGGCCATGCACCACGAAGGCGTAGGGCCGCCCGCTGCACTGCATCTGTGAACGGCCGCTGCGCTCGGCCGCTTCCTCGCAGAAGGAGGGCGACCATGACAGCGACAGCACATAGAAATCGAACTCGCCCGGCGCGTTTTGCCGCTTGTCCTGGGCCTTTGCGCCACCGGCGAACGAAGCCAAGCCTGCGGCAAGGATCAGGGGAAGGGTCAGCGAGATCACCAGGCGGGAGAACGAATGCAATCTGGAATGAAACATGGCGACGCCCCTCAACTAGACTGTGCAATGAAGCCTAGCAGGCGATAAGAACATTTCAAGAACAAAATTCGGGCCACCGCCGTTCGGTCGCCGGATCGGCCCGAAGGGCCCTTGAAATCAGGGCTTGGCGGCGCGGCAGGCCGGATTGTAGGCCCAGTTACGGTCGACTCCGACGACGCACCATTCGACACCATTGCCGTAGCCGGCAAAGCCGCCATCCTCGATAATCGAGAAATGCACCTTGCGCACCTTGCCGTCATTGAGCATGGCGTCGCCGGTGCAATAGCGGCGCGGAATGTTGTCGGACTGCCAGGGCCGGAAGGCGGTCTCGCGAACGGCGGAGAAGCCGGTGATCTTCAACGAGGAATTCCAGAACGAGCTTTCCTTCTCCCAGAACTGGGTGGCGATCGTCGGCAGCGCCTTGTCGCAATCGGCGACGGCGCCGTCGTAACGTGGCCCACTCAGCCAGAAATTCGTCTCGAGCGGATTGGCGGCCCTGGCCTCACCGAGCGGCAGCGCCCCGAACGTGAGGCCGAGCACGGCGGCAAAGCGGAGCGATTTCAGGGAGGGGGCGCGCATGGGCAATCCGGACTGCTGGGTCTTGCGAAGATGGGACCGTGCCGCGAAGGCTCGGCGGGGTCAAGTGCAGCGCGGCAACACTTCGCCAGGAGTTGACCACAACGTCGCGCTCGGCATGGCTTCCGTTCTTTCCACTTCCATCGCAGCACCGTAAACTGGCGGCCAGCCAATTGGAGTGACGGGAATGCGAATCATTGCGGCCGCGGGTCTTCTCGCCAGCCTGGTTGTCTCGGGTATGATGGCGAGCCAGTCGGCGCGCGCCGATATCCTTCCAGTGCCGCCGTTCAAGGGCAACGACACCGGCGGCATCATCGCCTATTCGATGGCGACCCAGGTCGATGCCCGGCAGGTCGCGGTCGATCACTGCGCGCGCTACGGCAAGGTCGCCAAATTTCTCGCGGTGCAGGCCTACGAGGGCGGCTACATCTCGTTCTCCTGCCGCTGGGTGCCCTATGGCGCCGCCGACCAGCCGATCCGAACGCTGTACTGAACCGCGGTCGTAACGCCGCAATCTCTCAGCCGGGAGCTCCCAGATGACGCGCAAACTCGCTTTGCTCGGCTCGGCCGCCTGTCTCGTGTTGTCGGCAGGCAGCGCCAGCGCCGACGATCTGCCGCTGCGCAAGGCCGGCCTTTGGGAAATGAAGCTGGTCACGACCGGCTCGCCCGTGCCCGAGATGACCATGCAGCACTGCACCGACGAGACCGTCGACAAGGAGATGAGCAACAACGTCTCCCCGATGGCCAAGCAGATCTGCGCCAAGCAGGAGATCAAGAAGACCGCGACCGGCTATGTCAGCGATTCCGAGTGCAACGTCGCCGGCGTCAGCACGACCTCGCATGCCGAGATATCAGGCGATTTCAACTCGGCCTATACGGTGAAGACCTCCTCGCATGCGCAAGGCGGCGTCGCCGGCACGGCAGGGCGCGATAGCACCATGACGCTCGAAGCGAAATGGCTCGGGGCCTGCAAGCCGGACCAGAAGCCCGGCGACATCGTGATGCCAGGCGGCTTCAAGATGAACGTGCGCGACGTGGATAAGCTGAAGGCACTGCTGCCGAAGTAGCGAGATCGTAGCCGGAAAACCGGTGTGCTCCCTCGCCCCGTTCTTACGGGAGAGGCAAGAGCAGTTACACCGGTATTCTCACGCTCGCCCTCAATCCTCCCATCGGGCTGTCGCCGAGCGTGATGTCGCCGCCGTGCGAGCGGGCGATGTCGCGGGCGATCGCGAGACCAAGGCCCGTGCCGCCTTCGTCCTGGTTGCGGGCGTTGTCCAGCCGCAGGAACGGCTTGAACACCTCTTCGCGCAAATGCGCGGGAATGCCCGGCCCGTCGTCGTCGATCGTGACCGTGAGATAGCGGTGATCGCGCTGGCCGGTGATGGCGATGGCCTTGCCGTAGCGCGCGGCGTTGGTGACGAGGTTGGCAAGGCAGCGCTTGAACGAGGCCGGCTTCACCGTCACCACTGGCAGGCCGTGGAACGCCACGGTCGCGGTGTGGCCGTGCCGTTCGGCGTCGCTGCGCAGCTCTTCCAGGGCCTGGGCCATATCGGTCGGCTGCGATTGCTCGCCGGAATCGCCGCGGGCAAAGGCAAGGTAATCCTCCAGCATCATCGACATCTCGTCGACGTCCTTGCGCATGCCCTCGAGCTCCGGACTATCGCCGATCAGCGCCAGCTCGAGCTTGAAGCGGGTCAGGATGGTGCGCAGGTCATGGCTGACGCCAGCCAGCATTGCGGTGCGCTGCTCCATCGTGCGCTCGATGCGCGATTTCATCTCGAGGAAGGCGACGGAGGCGCGCCGCACCTCGCGCGCGCCTCTGGGGCGGAAATTCGGCGCCTCGCGGCCTTTGCCGAAGCTCTCGGCGGCATCGGCGAGCCGCAGGATCGGCTTGATCTGGTTGCGCAGGAACAGCACCGCGACGATCAGCAGGATCGAGGACGTGCCGACCATCCAGAACAGGAAGATTTCCGAGTTCGAGGCATAGGCGGCGCTGCGCTGGGCAAACACGCGCATCACGGCATCGTCGAGCTGGATGCGGATCTCGACGAGATTGGAGCGGCCGACCGTGTCGATCCAGAACGAACGCCCGATCTGGCGGCCGAGCTGCACCGACAGGGTCTGGTCGAGTAGCGAGAAGAACGGCTTCGGTCCTGGCGGCGGCATGTCCCCGGCGGGCAGGAAATCGACGACGAGGCCGAGCCGCTGCTGGGCGATGCGGCGGATCTGGTCGCGGTCCTTGTCCTGCGGATAGCCCTTGTAGACGTCGATCAGCGCGGCGATGTCTTGCACCACCGCCGCGGACAGGCGGCGAGTCACCGTGTTCCAGTGCCGCTCCATGAACACGAAGGCGACGACCGATTGCAGGATCACCATCGGCACGATCATGATCAGCAGCGCGCGCGCATAGAGGCCGGTCGGCATCCAGCCCTTGAATGCGTTGCCCATCCAGCCATTGGCGGCGGAGACGCGGTCGGCGGCGCTCTTCAGAAGCGTCAGGCCCGTATCGATCGTGCTCATCGGTGGCGCTTCACTGCTCTATGGCTTTAAGGCAAGGCCACCAGCCGGTAGCCGATGCCGCGCACCGCCTGGAGGAACAGCGGATTGGCGGGATCGGTCTCGATCTTGCGCCTGAGGCGGTTGATCTGAACGTCCACGGCGCGCTCGTTGACGCTGCCGTTGCCGGTCAGCGCGCTGCGCGGCACGGTTTCGCCCGGCGTCTCCGAGAGGATGCGCAGCATCTCGCGCTCACGGTCAGTGAGGTGAATGACCTCATCGCCCTGGCGCAGCTCGCCGCGATCGAGATGGTAGACGTAGGGTCCGAAAGCGATCTTCTCCACGGTCGCGGCCTGCGGCGGCGGCGCGGCGCGCTTCAGGATGTTGTTGATGCGCAGCGCGAGCTCGCGCGGCTCGAACGGTTTTGCGACATAGTCGTCGGCGCCGATCTGCAGGCCCTCGATGCGCGCTTCTGCCTCGTGCCGTGCCGTCAGCATCACGATCGGCACCGAGGACGAGGTGCGGATGAAACGGGCAAGGTCGAAGCCGGTCTCGCCGGGCATCATGACGTCGAGGATCAAGAGATCGAAATGCAAGCCCATGAGCTTGGCGCGCGCATCGCTGGCGCTGGCGGCGATCGAGACGCGGTAGCCTTCGCTGGCGAGAAAGCGCGACAGCAGATCGCGGATGCGGCGGTCGTCATCGACCAGCAGCAGATGCGGGGCATCGTCGGCGGGTTGCACCGGCGGGCGGGCGAGCGTGGCAGCGAGCGGCACGGTCACTCCTTGGCGTCGTGGTTGACGGAAGCGAAGATCGTCTCGAGCACCTTGTCCGGATCGTCGCGATCAATCATCGCGCGCAGGAAGCGCTTGACGGTCTCGGCATCCTGCGGACCCATTTCGGCAAGCGCCTTGTTGATCCGCGTGGTCTGCAGCCCGGCAAGCTTCTGCACCAGCGCTTCGCCCTTCGGCGTCGCATAGAGCAGGCGCTGGCGACGGTCATTGTCGCCGGTCTTCTGCACGATATAGCCCTCGTCGAGAAGCTGCTTGAGCACGCGGCCAAGCGATTGCTTTGTGATGCGCAGGACGTCGAGGAGGTCGGCGACCTTGAGGCCGGGGTAGCGATAGACGAAGTGCATGACCCGGTGATGGGCACGGCCGAAGCCGAAGGCCTCCAGCTCCTGGTCGGGATCGCCGACGAAATCGCGATAGGCGAAGAACAGCAGCTCGATGATATCCCAGCGCAAATTGTTTCCATCGCCTGCGGCCGGCCGAGGCTCGGCGGCGTCTTGAGACGGACTCGCGAAATTTATGTCAGGCATATTGACGTATCTTAGGTTCAATGTTACAAAACGATTGGCCCGCACGAAATTTTAGATCGTATCGCGACGGGCGGCGTCGAAGCGGGGACGGCGGAAACAGCCGGACAGGCGACGACGGCCGGAGCAGATCTACCGTGCGATTGTCGAGCGGCATTTCGACAAAACATACTGGACTTCCGCCTTCCGCAAAAGCATGTCCTCGGCGACATGCTGGCCACGGGAAACCGGCCGTAACAAGGCTGGCGCCGGTCCAGCCAGACACCTAATGAAGCCAGCCGGCCCCGAACAGGGGCGGGCCGGTGCCAGAACAGCGCCGATACCGGCAGCGGGAGCCAAGGACATGAGCATGACATTCGACATCCAGCCCGCATCCAATCCGACTCCTGAGAAGGACCGCGTCGCCAAGCTGGTGGACCCAGGGTTCGGGCGAGTCTTCACCGATCACATGGCGATCGTCCGCTACAATCAGGCCAAGGGCGGCTGGTACGAGGCCAAAATCGAGGCGCGCGCCAACTTCCAGCTCGATCCGGCCGGCGCGGTCCTCCATTACGCTCAGGAAATTTTCGAGGGCCTCAAGGCCTACAAGCGCGACGACGGCGGCGTGAACCTGTTTCGCCCGGATGCCAATGCGCGGCGATTCAAGGACTCGGCCGACCGCATGGCGATGGCGCAATTGCCCGAGGATGTCTTCATCGAGGCGGTCGAGCAGGTCGTGCGCATCGACCGCGCCTGGATGCCGGGCGGCGAGGGCAGTCTTTACCTACGGCCCTTCATGATCGCGAGCGAGACCTTCCTCGGCGTCAAGCCGTCATCCGAATACATCTTCGCGGTCATCGCCTCGCCGGTCGGCTCCTATTTCAAGGGCGGCCCTGCACCGGTGTCGATCTGGGTGTCCGAGAACTACACGCGCGCTGCGATCGGCGGCACCGGCGCCGTCAAATGCGGCGGCAATTATGCCGCAAGCCTGCGCGCCCAGGCGGAAGCGATCCAGCATGGCTGCGATCAGGTCGTGTTCCTCGATGCGCTCGAGCGCCGTTACATCGAGGAGCTCGGGGGCATGAATGTCTTCTTCGTGTTCGACGACGGCTCGTTGTCGACGCCGCCGCTCGGCACCATCCTGCCGGGCATCACACGCGACTCCATCATCACGCTCGCCCGCGATGCCGGAAAGACGGTGCGCGAGGAGCCCTACCCGCTCGACCAGTGGCGCAAGGACGCCGCCAGCGGCAGGCTGAAAGAAGCCTTCGCCTGCGGCACTGCCGCCGTGATCTCGCCGATCGGCAAGGTGCGCTCGGTGAGCGGCGATTTCGACATCAGTGGCGGCGCGGCCGGCCCGGTCGCCATGGGCCTGCGCAAGCAGCTCGTCGACATCCAGTACGGCCGCACCAACGATCCGCACAACTGGATCCGCAAGGTGTTTTGAAGCTTTTATCTTCTCCCCTTGTGGGAGATCTCCCGCGAGAGGAGAGGGCAAGAACGGTTGCCGCCTTGCGCGTCGGCTGGTAAACGCCGCGCATGGCCGAGAAACCCAAAAAACCCCAGAAATTGAAGGCGCGCCTGCCGCGCGGGCTCGAGGATCGCAATCCCGCCGCGATACGCGCGACGCGCGAGATGGTCGAGAAGATCCGCGCTGTTTACGAGCTCTATGGCTTCGAGCCGGTGGAGACGCCGGCGATGGAATTCACCGATGCGCTCGGCAAATTCCTGCCCGACCAGGACCGTCCGAACGAGGGCGTGTTCTCGTTCCAGGACGACGACGAGCAATGGATCAGCCTACGTTACGATCTGACCGCGCCGCTCGCCCGCTACGTCGCTGAAAACTTCGACACGCTGCCAAAGCCCTATCGCAGCTACCGCGCCGGTTACGTGTTCCGCAACGAGAAGCCCGGTCCCGGCCGCTTCCGCCAGTTCATGCAGTTTGACGCGGATACGGTGGGCTCGGCGACACCGGCGGCGGATGCCGAGATCTGCATGATGGCCGCGGACACGATGGAGGCGCTCGGGATTGCACGCGGCTCCTATGTCGTGAAGGTGAACAACCGAAAAGTGCTCGACGGTGTTCTGGAAGCCATCGGGCTCGGCGGCGACGACAACGCGGCACGCAGGCTGACCGTGCTCCGCGCGATCGACAAGCTCGACAAGTTTTCCGCCGACGAAGTGCGCAAATTGCTCGGTCCCGGACGATGGGACGGTGGCGAAGAAGGCAAGGGCGACTTCACGAAAGGCGCCAATCTAAGTGCGGCGGAGGCTGACGTTGTTCTCGCCATCACCAAGCAGCGCGATGATTGGAAAGAAGCCATCGCCGCCGCAGAAACCTACCTCGCCAAGAGCGAAGTCGGTCAGGCCGGCGTGAGCGAGCTGGAAGAAATTGCCAAGCTGGTCACGGCCTCGGGTTACGGCATGGATCGCATTCGCATCGATCCCTCCGTCGTGCGCGGCCTCGAATATTACACCGGCCCTGTCTACGAGGTCGAACTCCTGCTCGACACCAAGGACGAGAAGGGTCGCCCGGTGCGCTTCGGCTCTGTCGGCGGCGGCGGACGTTATGACGGACTCGTTTCGCGCTTCCGCGGCGAGCCGGTGCCGGCGACCGGTTTCTCCATCGGCGTGTCTCGCTTGCAGTCCGCACTGACGCTGCTCGGCAAGCTCGACACGCGGCCAGAATTCGGGCCGGTCGTCGTCACCGTATTCGACCGCGACCGCGTCGCCGACTATCAGAAGATGGTCGCTTCCTTGCGCACCGCCGGCATCCGCGCCGAGCTCTATCTCGGCAATCCCAAGAACATGGGCAATCAGCTCAAATATGCCGATCGCCGCAACGCGCCCTGCGTCGTCATCCAGGGCTCCGACGAGAAGGCGCGCGGCGAGGTTCAGATCAAGGATCTGATCGAGGGTGCCAAGGCCGCCGCTGCGATCGCCTCCAACCAGGAATGGCGCGAGAGTCGACCGGCGCAATTCTCGTGCAGCGAGGCCGATCTCGTCGCCAAGGTGCGCGAGGTCTTGGCGCGCCATGACGTGAGCTGGGGCTAGCCATTCGCTCCATTCGTCATGCGCGGGCTTGACCCGCGCATCCATCTTCCAAATGATGGGATTGCCGGATCGAGCCCGGCAATGACGAATAGATGATCAACGACGAGCAGGGAGCAGACGATGCCTGAGATCACAATCAGCATGGCCGAAGGCCGCACCGACGAGCAGAAGGCCGGCATGATGCGCGACATCACCCAGGCGCTCGTGAAGAATCTCGGCGTCGACGCCGATGCCGTCGTCATCCAGATCAACGAGGCCCCGCTGCGCCACAAGATGAAGGGCGGCAAGACCTTTGTTGAGCGCGCGGCGGCTGCGAAGAAGTGACGCGTTAGTTCATTCCGGGGCAGCCCGTCAGGGCGTAATCTCTGGCTTTTCGCGTTCGCGCTTTGCGCCTGGAATGACGAGAAAGAACATGGACGCACGCGACTTCATCACAATCGGCATGAGCGCAGAGCGCACGCTGGTGGTGCCGGTGGAGCGCACGGTCGGGCATTTCGTGCCCGGCATGCCGTTTGTTTATGCGACGCCGATGATGATCCTCGAGATGGAGATGACCGCAAGCGATGCGATCCGCTCCGCGCTTCAGCCCGGCTGGGTCACTGTCGGCACCGAGGTTGACATCCGCCATCTCGCGGCAGCTCGCGTCGGTGCGACGGTGCGGACCACAGCGAAAGTTGTCGCGGTCGAGCGCCGCGTCATTCGTTTCGAGGTCGAGGCGTTCGAGGGCGCCCGCAAACTCGGCGAGGGCCGCCACGGGCGCGGTCTCGTCAATGTTGAGATGTTCAACAAGCGACTAGGAGCGTAGCTGCGAGGCCGTTAGCTACTTCGCCAATTCCTTCGACCGCTTCGTCGCGGCCGCTATTGCGCGGATCATCAACTCGCGCAGGCCGGGCTCGCCCATCAGCACGTCGAGGGCGGCAGCGGTGGTGCCACCGGGAGAGGTGACGTTCTGGCGCAGCGTGCTTGAAGCAAGCTCGGACTGGTGCAGCAGCTCGCCGGAGCCGGCGACGGTCTCGCGCGCAAGCTTTGTCGCCAACGCCTCGGGCAAGCCCGCTTCCACACCGGCGCGCGCGAGCTCTTCGGCGAGCAGGAAGACATAGGCTGGCCCTGAGCCGGAGACTGCGGTGACCGCGTCCATGAGGCCTTCATCCTCGACCCATTCCACCGAGCCGGTGGCGCGCAGCAGCGCATCGGCCACCGCGCGCTGAGCCGAGCTGACATGTTGTGCGGCGACGGCGACGGTGATGCCGCGGCCGATTGCGGCCGGCGTGTTCGGCATCGCGCGCACCACGGCGCGGCCGCAGACCTCTTCAAGCGAGGCGATCGTGATGCCTGCCATGATCGAGACCACCGACGTCTTGTCCGAAACGAATGGTTTCAGCTTGGCGCCGGCCTCGCGGAACATCTGAGGCTTCACCGCGACGACCAGCGTCTCGACCGTGCCCGCCGCTTTCAGGTCAGGATTGAGCGCAACGCCCTTGGCGGCAAGCGCGGTGATCTCGGGCGAGAGGTGCGGATCGATCACCGCAACGCGGCGCGGATCGAGCCCGCCCGCGAGCCATCCGCTCAGCATCGCGCTGCCCATCTTGCCGGCGCCGGCAAGGAGGATGGTGCCGGTGATGTTTTGGAGGGTGTTGTTCGCCATCGCTGCTGCCAAATCCGTCGTCCTGGCCAAAGCCAGGACCCATTTCCCCAGGTGGTTCTAGTGGATGGAGGGCAGAGCAACAAGCATCGCAAGATACGGAGAGCCCTCGCGGCATGGATCCTGGATCTGGGCCACGATAGCGCTTCGCGCCGTCATCGCTTGTCCAGGACGACGAAGGATGGGCGATGCCCTCCTCACGCGCTGGGGCGCCTTACGCCTCGCCCACCGTGTCGAACATCGCCGCGTCCATGGCTTGCGCGGTGGTCTTGCCGGCCCACACCACGAACTGGAACGCCGGGAAGTAGCGCTCGCAGGCGTGGATGGCGCCCGCGAGCATGGCTTCGCATTGCGCGGTGGAGGCGGTGAGGCCGCCCGGCAGCACCAGCGCCTGGCGGTGCATGATCATGCCGGTGTTGGTCCACAGGTCGAAATGGCCGACCCACAATTGCTCGTTGACCGCGGCGACGAGCCGCTGCACCTCGCCCCGGCGCTGCAGCGGGATCTTCATGTCGAAGGCGCAGGCCAGATGCAGCGCCTCGATCTCGCCCATCCAGGTGAAGGAGAGCTGGTAATCGGTCCATTGTCCCTTCGAGACAATCGTGAGTTCGTCTTCGCCGGAGCGTTCGAACGGCCAGTTGTTGCTGGCAGCGATATCCTCGACCACCGCGAGCGGATGGCTCTTGGAATCGATAGTGCCTTCGAGCAGGGACATGCCGTCTCGACCTCTTGCCTTCTTGTTGTTTTGATACGCACGCGGTTGGCCCGGCGCGCGCTCCCTAAACGTCGCTACGGCGATCCCTAGGGTCGCTCTTGCGATCCCCTCGGATCAGCGCGGGCCTGTCGCGGATCAAGTGATGTGATTTGCGGAATCTGCGCAACCGCGTCCCGAGTCCGTCCACAAGCCAGGACTCGTTCGTCCACAGCTCATCTCCGCCACAATTGTTAACGGGGAGAGACAAAACCGGACGAGGGAGAACAAACCGGAATCGGATTCGGGCGGCCGACGCCAATTGCTAATTCCGTCCCGCGAGGCCGCTCCCACCGCGACGGCATGGGACCATGCGCTTTGCCCATGCGGAACGCGCTTGCCGCAACGGCTCGCCGGCGGCATATTTCCTGGTAGGCCGTTCATCCCGAACGGCCGATGTTCTCAGGGCGGGGTGAAAGTCCCCACCGGCGGTAAGGGCCGAAAGGCCCAAGCCCGCGAGCGCCTTCCTCAGGTTCTTTCCTGAAAAGGATTTTGCCGAAGGGAAGGGTCAGCAGATTCGGTGCAACTCCGAAGCCGACGGTCAAAGTCCGGATGAAAGAGAACGGTCGGTGGCAGGCGCATCGCAAGATGCGGCTGTTTGTCGTTCCGTGTGCCCTGATTCTGGTCCTTAAACCGAGGAAAGCCATGAATCAGATGTTGCAAGATCCCCAAGTCCAAACCTCCAAAGTCGAAACTGAAGTCGCCGAACCGCCGGTTCCGCAAGGACCCGCGCCCGAATACCCGCGCTTCGCAAAGCCGCAGCGGGTGGCCTTCGTGCAGGCCTGCTGGCACCGCGACGTGGTCGAGGAGGCCCGCCTCGCCTTTCTGAAGGAGGCAGAAGCGCGGCACCTCACCCATGTCGACGTGTTCGAGGTGCCTGGCTCGTTCGAGATCCCGCTGCATGCGCAGGTCCTCGCCAAGACGCGCCGCTACACCGCGATCGTCGCGGCCGGACTCGTCGTCGATGGCGGCATCTACCGCCATGAATTCGTCGCCGACACCGTGATCAAGGCGCTAATGGACGTGCAACTCCGCACCGAGGTGCCGGTGTTCTCGGCTGTGCTGACGCCGCAGCAATTCCACGAGACCGAGGTGCACTACGACTTCTTCCGCAAGCATTTTGCGATCAAGGGCGCGGAGGTCGCGGCCGCCTGTGCGGAGACATTGCTCGGCCTGGAACGTCTGCGCGGCCAGGTCGCGGCGGGGATCGTGGGGTAGGCAGACCGCCGTAGGGTGGGCAAAGCGCAAGCGTGCCCACCAGCTTCATCGAAAGAGAAAGGTGGGCACGGCGTTGCGCCTTTGCCCACCCTTGTATTAGCCTGATCGGTTATGTTGAGCCGTTCCGTGAGGAATGGCCCAGCCCGGGTGGCCGCCGAGCTGGGTCGCCGTTCGATCGGATCGGTGCCCACCGAAGCCTTGAGGGCTGTCTGGCATAGCGAGATCGCGACCGGCACTTCATCGGGACCCGAATGGTTGAACGAACTTTAGGTTCGCATAACAAGGGAGGGATCGACGAAGATGGCCAAGCATAGCACGATCTGTGCCGG